>CAZEVN010000142.1:0-6194 GCA_964515145.1 uncultured Enemella sp. | reverse complement strand
GATCGAAAGGGGCCAATGGTGGCTCGCGAAGCGCTTGCTTCGGCCCTATCGGTGCGTCAAGGAGCAGCAGCCTCCGCCCCAGCCCGGCGGGGTGCAACGGCACCTGTGGTGACGACCCTCCGCCGAGGATGGGCGAGCCCCATCCCGACGCGGTTGCCCCGAGAGTCCAGGACTGCCTCAAGACAACTCAACCCAAAGAGCACACGCTCGCAAGAAAATAGGAGGAAGACAGATGAGTGGTTCCATCACCGACGTCGAGTTCGGGATGCGCACTCTCGCCGAGCAGATCGTGGCCAATGAGACCTACTTCGGGGAGCTGGACGCGGTCGTCGGTGACGGCGACTTCGGCTACTCGCTCGCGCGCGGGTTCGAAATCGTCATCGAGCAGTGGGACGAGTTCGACCGCAGCGACCCGGGTGTGTTCCTCACCAAGATCGCCGCTGCGGTAGCAGCGCGGATCGGCGGCACCTCTGGCCCGATCTGGGGCACCGCCATTCTCCGGGCCGGCGTGCAACTGAAGGGACACCCGCAGATCGAGCGCACCGACATGGTCCGCGCGCTGCGCTCCTCCATCGAGGGTATCAAGGTTCGCGGCAAGACCGATGTCGGCGACAAGACCCTGCTCGACTCCCTGGTGCCGGCAGTGGACGCCCTCGAGGCCTCAGAGTCGACGGGTCGAAGCGCGAAGCTGACCCTGATGGCGATGGCAGATGCCGCCGAGTCGGCGGCGGAGAACACCAGAACGATGCAGGCCAGGCGAGGCCGCGCGTCCTACACCGGCGAGCGCAGCATCGGGTCGGTGGACGCCGGCGCGAAGGCAATAGCGGTCCTGCTCAAGGCGCTCGCAGAAGTTTGGCCCGAGGCCTGAGTCGTTCGGGCGCTTTCACATACCTGGGGGCCCGGGACGGGACCTCCTGATCACCTAAGGGAAGAGAGAGATTTCAAATGAAGAAGTTCGTTAACGACCCGAAGCAGTTCGTTCCGGAGATGCTGAAGGGCATCGCCCTGGCCAACCCGGACACGATCAAGTACGTGCCCGAGTACAACCTGATCATGCGGGCCGACGCCCCCAGCCACGACAAGGTGAGCATCGTGCAGGGCTCGGGCTCGGGCCACGAGCCGGCCCACGTGATGGTGGTCGGCCCCGGCATGCTGGACGCCGCCTGCCCGGGTGACGTGTTCGCCGCCCCGCCGAGCGACTACGTCTACCAGACCGCGAAGCTCGTCGCGTCCGACAAGGGCGTGTTGCTGCTGGTGAACAACTACACCGGCGACCGGATGGCGTTCGAGATGGCGCAGGAGCTGGCCGAGGCCGAAGGCATCAAGGTCGACACGCTGTTCATCAACGACGACGTTGCCGTGCAGGACTCCACCTGGACGATCGGACGCCGCGGCGTCGCCGGCAACTTCTTCGTCATCAAGGCCGTCGGCGCGAAGGCCGAGCAGGGCGCGTCCCTGGAAGAGGTGAAGGCGATCGGCGAGAAGGTGAACTCGGTCACCCGCACCATGGGCATCGCGCTCAGTTCCTGCACCCCGCCGGCCAAGGGCGTCCCGCTATTCGAGATCGCCGAGGACGAGATGGAGGTCGGCATCGGCATCCACGGCGAGCCCGGACGCCGCCGCGCCAAGCTGGTGAGCGCCACCGAGATCGTCGACGAGCTGCTGGGCGCGGTCGTCACTGACCTGCCCTTCGTCTCCGGTGACCGTGTCGCGTTGATGATCAACGGCCTCGGTGGCACCCCGATCAGCGAGCTCTACCTGCTGTTCGGCATCGCCGCCCAGAAGCTCGCCGACCAGGGCATCACGGTCGCGAACAGCTACGTCGGCGAGTACTGCACCAGCCTGGAGATGGCCGGTGCGTCGCTGACCCTGGTGAAGCTGGACGACGAGATCGAGGCCCTCCTCGAAGCGCCGGCCTCCATCGTGAACCGCATCTTCTGACCGAACAAGTGGTGCCCGGCCGGTTCCGAGTCTCAGTCGGAACGGTCGGGCACCCCGACCCCCTGTCCCACCCAAAACCCATACAGAACAGGAGTTATCCGATGAGTGGAGAGAAGATCACCGACAGCCTAACGCTGGAGGACGCACGCCGTGTCATCGCAGCAGCCGAGGCCAAGGCCAAGGAACTGGGCGTCCCCCAGGACATCGCCGTGGTCGACACCGGCGGCCACCTGAAGGCCCACGTCCGCATGGACAACGCCAATATCGGCAGCATCTACATCTCGATCAACAAGGCGTACACGTCCATCGCTTTCCAGTGCCAGACCGCCGACCTGACCGACATCACTCGCGTCGACCAGGACCTGTACGGCCTCAACGACGCCCACGGCGGCCGACTGGTCGTGTTCCCCGGCGGCATCCCGCTTGTTCGCAACGGCCGGATCGTCGGAGCCATCGGTGTCTCCACCGGCAGCATCGAAGAGGACCAAGCCGTCGCCGCAGCAGGCGCAGCCGCCCTCTAGCAAACCCGCCGGGTGGGTCAGCAGCCGACCCACGACCGCACCCACCCGGCACCCAAACAACACGACCCAACAACCGACCGAGACCTCCCCGATCGCACAACCCGGGGCGGCATCCAGTTCGGCATGGTTGGCCGCGACGGGGTAGAGAAGCCATCACAGACTCAGCCCTGGCCATCTCTCGGTCGGCCACACAAATCTGGCAAGACCAAATCCCCTGCGTCCACTGGACGCCGAAACTGACGCCCGTTCCGGGCTTCTAGAAAGTGAGAATGAAGTGGGACCTCTGTTCCTCTCTGAGGTAGTCGGCACCGCGATGCTGCTCCTCCTTGGTGTGGGCGTCGTCGCCAACACCGCCTTGACCAAGTCCAAGGGCAACGGCACCGGTTTCCTGTTCGTGAACTTCGGCTGGGGCCTTGCCGTCTTCGCCGGCGTTCTCGTCTCGCAGAAGTCCGGCGCTCACCTGAACCCGGCTGTGACCCTGGGCATCGCCACTCGCGACCTGGCTCAGGGCAAGGTCGTCGACTGGGGCACCGTGGGGATCTACATCCTCGCCCAGTTCATCGGTGCCTTCCTCGGCGCTGTCCTCGCCTGGATGGCCTACAAGCAGCACTTCGACGAGGAGCCGGATCCGGCCACCAAGCTCGGCGTGTTCTCGACCGGCCCGGCGATCCGCAACACCGGCTGGAACCTCGTCACCGAGGCCATCGGCACCTTCGTGCTGGTCTTCGTGATCCTCGCCGCTGGCGCCATCAAGTCCACCGACCTCGGCTGGCTCAGCGCCCTCGGCGTCGCCCTGCTGATCGTCGGCATCGGCGCCTCCCTCGGTGGCCCGACCGGCTACGCCATCAACCCTGCTCGTGACCTCGGCCCGCGTATTGCGCACGCCGTCCTCCCGATCAAGGGCAAGGGCGACTCCGACTGGGGTTACTCCTGGATTCCGGTTGTCGGCCCGATCATCGGTGGTGCCCTCGCAGGCCTGCTCAACGGCGTCCTGATTCCTGCCTGAGTCGTTCGGGCGCTTTCACATACCTGGGGGCCCGGGACGGGACCTCCTGATCACCTAAGGGAAGAGAGAGATTTCAAATGAAGAAGTTCGTTAACGACCCGAAGCAGTTCGTTCCGGAGATGCTGAAGGGCATCGCCCTGGCCAACCCGGACACGATCAAGTACGTGCCCGAGTACAACCTGATCATGCGGGCCGACGCCCCCAGCCACGACAAGGTGAGCATCGTGCAGGGCTCGGGCTCGGGCCACGAGCCGGCCCACGTGATGGTGGTCGGCCCCGGCATGCTGGACGCCGCCTGCCCGGGTGACGTGTTCGCCGCCCCGCCGAGCGACTACGTCTACCAGACCGCGAAGCTCGTCGCGTCCGACAAGGGCGTGTTGCTGCTGGTGAACAACTACACCGGCGACCGGATGGCGTTCGAGATGGCGCAGGAGCTGGCCGAGGCCGAAGGCATCAAGGTCGACACGCTGTTCATCAACGACGACGTTGCCGTGCAGGACTCCACCTGGACGATCGGACGCCGCGGCGTCGCCGGCAACTTCTTCGTCATCAAGGCCGTCGGCGCGAAGGCCGAGCAGGGCGCGTCCCTGGAAGAGGTGAAGGCGATCGGCGAGAAGGTGAACTCGGTCACCCGCACCATGGGCATCGCGCTCAGTTCCTGCACCCCGCCGGCCAAGGGCGTCCCGCTATTCGAGATCGCCGAGGACGAGATGGAGGTCGGCATCGGCATCCACGGCGAGCCCGGACGCCGCCGCGCCAAGCTGGTGAGCGCCACCGAGATCGTCGACGAGCTGCTGGGCGCGGTCGTCACTGACCTGCCCTTCGTCTCCGGTGACCGTGTCGCGTTGATGATCAACGGCCTCGGTGGCACCCCGATCAGCGAGCTCTACCTGCTGTTCGGCATCGCCGCCCAGAAGCTCGCCGACCAGGGCATCACGGTCGCGAACAGCTACGTCGGCGAGTACTGCACCAGCCTGGAGATGGCCGGTGCGTCGCTGACCCTGGTGAAGCTGGACGACGAGATCGAGGCCCTCCTCGAAGCGCCGGCCTCCATCGTGAACCGCATCTTCTGACCGAACAAGTGGTGCCCGGCCGGTTCCGAGTCTCAGTCGGAACGGTCGGGCACCCCGACCCCCTGTCCCACCCAAAACCCATACAGAACAGGAGTTATCCGATGAGTGGAGAGAAGATCACCGACAGCCTAACGCTGGAGGACGCACGCCGTGTCATCGCAGCAGCCGAGGCCAAGGCCAAGGAACTGGGCGTCCCCCAGGACATCGCCGTGGTCGACACCGGCGGCCACCTGAAGGCCCACGTCCGCATGGACAACGCCAATATCGGCAGCATCTACATCTCGATCAACAAGGCGTACACGTCCATCGCTTTCCAGTGCCAGACCGCCGACCTGACCGACATCACTCGCGTCGACCAGGACCTGTACGGCCTCAACGACGCCCACGGCGGCCGACTGGTCGTGTTCCCCGGCGGCATCCCGCTTGTTCGCAACGGCCGGATCGTCGGAGCCATCGGTGTCTCCACCGGCAGCATCGAAGAGGACCAAGCCGTCGCCGCAGCAGGCGCAGCCGCCCTCTAGCAAACCCGCCGGGTGGGTCAGCAGCCGACCCACGACCGCACCCACCCGGCACCCATCAGTAGTGCCAGAGAGCACTGGAGCCGTCAGTCGGCGGTGAGCTCAAGGTCGATGCCAAGAGCGAGAAGTGTGCCTGCGGTCGTCGACTGTGGTCCGCCGACTGCGGGTCGCTCGGTCTTTGCGGGCCCAAGTCCACACCGAGCGCGGGCAACAGGGAGCAAGCAGAGCTAACACATTCAATCGATATCGAAGGGCCGGGGATGACCGATTTCGCGTGGACGGAGCTTGACCAGCGGGCGGTGGATACCGCGAGGGTGCTGGCGGCGGATGCGGTGGAGAAGGTGGGGAACGGTCATCCGGGGACGCCGATCTCGCTGGCTCCGTTGGCGTACTTGCTGTATCAGAAGGTGATGACGGGGGATCCGTCGGATCCGACGTGGGTGGGGCGTGACCGGTTCGTGTTGTCGGCGGGGCATGCGTCGTTGACGCAGTATTGCCAGTTGTTCCTGGCCGGGTACGGCCTTGAGGTGGAGGATCTGGCGTCGTTGCGTACTGAGGGTTCGCGGACGCCGGGCCATCCGGAGTTCGGGCACACGAAGGGTGTGGAGTGCACGACGGGCCCGTTGGGTGCGGGGGTGTCGGACGCGGTGGGTTTTGCGATGGCTGCCCGCAGGGAGCGGGCGCTGCTGGATCCGGAGACGCCGTGGGGTGAGCCGAGCGTGTTCGACCGGTTCGTGTACTGCATCGCCGGCGACGGCTGCATGCAGGAAGGCGTGGCCTCGGAGGCGTCCTCGCTGGCGGGGGCGCAGAAGCTGGGCAACCTGATCCTGTTCTATGACGACAACCGGATCTCGATCGAGGGCGAGACGCAGATCGCGTTCACCGAGGACGTCGCGGCCCGCTACGCCGCCTACGGCTGGCACGTGCAGCACGTGGACTGGACCAACGGCGGCACCGGCCACGTGGAGAACGTGCAGGCGCTGTGGGATGCGATCGAGGCGGCGAAGGCCGTCACCGACCGTCCGTCGTTCATCAAGCTGACCACGGTGATCGGCTGGCCGCTGCCGACGAAGGCCGGGCACCACTCCGTCCACGGCGCGAAGCTCGGGGCAGAGGAGGTCGCCGGACTGAAGAC
>CAZEVN010000141.1:0-6288 GCA_964515145.1 uncultured Enemella sp. | reverse complement strand
CGCCAACGGGCACTTACCTGACCGTCTCCGGGCAGTCTGCCGTGGCCGCCGACAACCGTGTCGGCCAGGAACGTGCCTCCCGTTGCCCAGTACAGGCTCGCCACGCCGTGGAGGACGCCGGAAACGGCTGCAGCCAAGAACAGTGGGTGGGGCTTGGGGGTGGTCGGCACGTCGAGAGACTAGAGCGTCAGTCCACTCCACTCGACCTCAGTGCAACTCACACTCGAAAAGTAGCAGTGTGACTTGCAGTGTTGAGGCGCACGGCAGTCCAGACAGATGAAGGCCTATCCAGTTGCCTCCGCTAACCACGAGACTCGCGCAAGAGCGGCTGTCTCCGCGGCCTGCGGCGAATCAAGAATGGCGCCGGAGTAGCCGCCGATAGGCGTCCACCCGCCAGCATCCTCGGCATCCCGTCGAAAGTGCTCGAAGCCGAACGTCCCGTCGGGACGCACGAAGATATCAACGCAGTAGGCGCCGTCACTCGACTCGCTGTTGTGGATGACTTTCCATGGCCGACGTCCCGCATTCATGCGACTGATCATCCCCTACGAAGCTTGGTTGCCGGCGCGAGAGGCCCTGCTCGCCGAGATGTCACTCCAGGCTGGGGCAAACGGGATTATTCCGATCAGCCTGACATGCAGTGACAACTGGGGGGGCCTCAGAGCTCAGCCAAGCGCGTGCCGGCTGAGGAACCGCCAGATTTCGGTGGTGGCGCGTGGCCCGCGACGATCGCTGAAAGCGAAGTCCGCGGCGCCGCCCGACCAGGCATGCCCGAGGCCGTCTACCAGCCAGACCTCGAGCAACCGATCGCGCCCGGCGGACCAGCGGCGTACGGAATAACCCCGCGCACTCGTCTTCGTCCACGGCCGAGCGAGCGGACGCTTGACCTCCCGAGGGCTGCCCAGGCGCGCGGCACCAAAACCTGCCGCCTGATGATGCGCCAACCACTGATCGGCGATCTTCTGGGCGTTCGCGGGCCACACCGTCCCGTCGAGACTCCCCTGGAACAACACCGTCGGCGGCAGGACCCGGGCCTCGTGCGGCGGCGGAGGCGGCGGGGTCAATCGGCGTCCCTGCATCGCGCTGATCGCCTGGGTCGACGAGGAGGCCGACCGATACGGCGGCGCCGAATGCGCTCCGACTGCAGCAAACACATCCGGATAGGTAGCCCCCAGCGTCATCGCCATGGTGCCGCCGGCCGAGAGGCCCACGGCGTACACCCGCGTCGGATCCACCCGCCAGCGCGTCCGGTCCGCCATCATCCGCTGCACGATCCCGGCCAGGGCGGCTGGCTCCCCGCCATACCGCTTCTGGTGCTGGGGCTGTGGCCAGTTCCAGCAGACCTGGCCGTTGTTGATGCGCGACTGCTCCGGATAGACGACCAGGAACTGATGCCGATCGGCCAGCTGATTGAACCGCGTGATCGCCGCGAAATCCTGCGCCGACTGGTTGCAGCCATGCAGCGCCATCACGAGCGGCGCACGCGTGGTGCGCCGCAGCCCATACGGCACATACACCGTGTAGGCCCGCGACCACGGCATCCCCGAACGCGGGTGCCGATAGATCCGTCCCCCACCCGGGAACGGGTTCGGCGTACGCCCCGCGCCAGCCATCTGCACACCTCCGGATCGACCTGCCTGAATGCCGCCGCAAGGGTACGCGCCCGAACTGACAAATTTGTGATTCGTCCCGCGGTCTCTCGCAGACTTGGCCGGTCGGGGCAGCGAGCCCCGCGAGCCGGAGGAATTGTCTGACTCGGCCTGTTGACTACACCAGAAAGCTGGAAGGAGCGGCCGTGGGCGCAGAGCTGCCACCGCGACGAGGAATGCTCGGGCCGGTCGGGCCCGACGAGTTTCCTGTCTTCGATGGGAAGCAGATGCCAGCCCGACGCAGCGAGATCGATGACTTCGGAGACGCAGACGCCTTGTCGGTCCTTGATGGCGACCTCAGCTCAACCGAATCGCGAATGATCGCAACGATGGTGCGGAACAACGCGTGGTCGGGGAAGCTTCCCCACGGGGGCCATCGCCATGGAACGGGCTGGGGAAAGGACGAATTTCCCCCAGGCTGGGGACCTCCCGCCGTCATCATGTGGGTACGTTCGATCAGCGACAGTCCCTCTGGCGGCAGAGTGACTGCTGCCGGGTTTGAAATCTCCGGCAGCGCCTTCGGTGTTGGCGGCGTTCTCGCGATCCACCATGACGGATACGGCAACTGGTGGATCGCAACAACCATTCCGGTATCGTGGGAAGCGTGAACACCATGGCTGATCTCCAACGCTGGGACGCCTTCGTGACACGTCTGGCGGACTCGTTCTCTGCAGAAAGCCACGAAGACGCTGCGACCCACGCCTATGGTGCCGTGATGGCTGCGCTTCGAGCGGGACAGTTGCCGGAGCAGGATCGCGAGGATGCTCTCTATTTCGCGGATCGAGGATTTTTCGATCGCCGCTCGGCGGCGGCGCTGCGAAAGGCTCTCAAGCCCGTAGCCGCCTGACCGCTCCCCAGCTCAGGAATATCAAGCCCGCTCCATCCGCGCTTTCGCCGTCGAACTACCCGTCCCGACCGGCTCATGACCCAAAGCCCCGGCCAGGCCGAAGACGGGCATGTTGCCATAGACGGCCTCGGCTCCCCCGGGCTGGATCTGATACGTCTCGTGCCAGATCCCCACATCGCCGCCATAGCCCACGACCCTGGCGAAATCCCGCCACGGCCCGAGATGCGGTGCATCGGGATCAGCGGCGAACCGCTGCAGATGTTCGGGTGATTTCCAATAGCTGACCAGGATGGTCGTCCGCCCGAACCACTGCTCGAAGTGCAGCATCCCCGTCTCCGGATCCTGCGACAGGTGCTTGAGCATCGGCAACATCTTCGACACGGTCCAGACGACTGTGCGGAGCTTCCACCAGCGATTGGCGCGCATGCCGACGAGGAAGACGGTGATGGGTTCGGTAAGCGGGGCGTGGGTGAACCGACCGGGATGAACGGGGTTCATGGGGCACTCCCAATTTGGAAACGTTGTTACAAAACAGTGTTATGCAACAATGGGCCACATGGCAAGACCCAGGACCAATGACGAGGAAGTCGGCGAGAGATTGCTCGCCGAGGCCGGCCGCGTTGTCGCGACCGAGGGCATCGGCGCCCTGAGCCTGCGCGCCCTCGCCGACGCGGCCAACACGTCGACCACAGCGATCTATTCACTGTTCGGCGGGAAGGACGGCCTGCTCCTCGCGCTCTATACCCAGGCATTCGAGGGCTTCGGCGGCGCGCAGCGCGCAGTGGCCGAGACCGACGACCCGATCGGCGACCTCGCGGCCCTCGGCCTCGCCTATCGCGACTGGGCCCTCGCCAATCCCAACCTCTTCCGCGTGATGTTCTCCGGCTCACTCCCGGCCGACGACCCGACCTGTTCCATCGCCGCGCGCGACACCATCGGCCCACTCGTGGCGGGCGTGGGCCGCGCCCTGGCCGCCGGCGTACTCTCCGGCGACCACGAAACCATCGTCATCAGCCTCTGGGCGGCCGTCCACGGGTTCGTCACCCTCGAACTCGATGGCCTCCTGCCCGCAGCCGACCCCGACGCCAGCATCCACGCCGTCCTCAAGGCGGCGGTCAGCGGCTGGCGCTGAGACTCACTCCACCGTGACGGACTTGGCCAGGTTGCGGGGCTGATCGACGTCGTGGCCCTTCTGGGTCGCGAGCTCACAGGCGAAGATCTGCAGCGGCACGGTCGCGACGAGCGGCTGCAGCAGCGTCTGGACCTTGGGCAGGCGGATGAGCACATCGGCGTACGGCTCGACAGCCTGGTCATCCTGCTCCGCCAGCACGATCGTGCGGGCACCACGCGCGCGGATCTCCTGGATGTTGGAGACGACCTTGTCGTGGAGCATGTCCCGGCCGCGCGGCGGCACGACGACGAAGACCGGCAGGTCCTGGTCGATGACCGCGATCGGGCCGTGCTTGAGCTCGCCGGCGGCGAATCCTTCGGCGTGGATGTACGCCAGTTCCTTGAGTTTCAGCGCCCCCTCCAGGGCCACCGGGAAGCCGACATGCCGCCCGAGGAACAGGACCGAAGGCTCATCGGCAAAATCCGCCGCCAGGTCGAGCACCTGCTGCTGATTGTCGAGGACCTCCTGCACCAACTCCGGCATGGTCTCCAGCTCACGCATGATCGCGACGATCTCCTCGCCGAACTTCGTGCTCTTGACCTGGGCCAGATAGAGGCCCAGGAGATAGCACGCGAGCACCTGTGTCAGGAAGCCCTTGGTCGATGCCACCCCGATCTCGGGCCCCGCATGCGTATAGATCACCGCATCCGACTCCCGCGGGATCGTCGAGCCGTTGGTGTTGCAGATCGCCAGCACCTTCGAGCCCTGCTCCCGCGCATGCCGGATCGCCATGAGCGTGTCGGCGGTCTCGCCCGACTGCGAGATCGCTACGACGAGCGTCTGCGGCCCCACGATCGGATCGCGATAGCGGAACTCCGACGCCAGCTCGACCTCACAGGGGATCCGGGTCCAGTGCTCGATGGCATACTTCGCGACCATGCCTGCATAGTGCGCCGTGCCGCAGCCGATGATCACGATGCGCTGGATCGAGCGCAGCTCGCTCGGACGGATGCGGATCTCGTCGAGGGTCAGGGAGCCATCGGTCGCATAGCGCCCGAGCAAAGTGTCCGCCAGCGCCCGCGGCTGCTCGTGGATCTCCTTGCGCATGAACCAGTCGAAGCCGTCCTTCTGGGCAGCCGACAGGTCCCAGTCGACGTGATAGGGCCGCACCTCGGCGGGGTTGCCGTCGAAATCGGTGACGGTCCACGCATCGGCCGTGATCTCGACCATCTGGTCCTGGCCCAGCTCGATCGCCTCGCGCGTGTGCTCGATGAACGCCGCGACATCGGACCCGATGAAGTTCTCACCCTCCCCGACCCCGACGACAAGCGGCGAATTGCGTCGGGCCGCGACGACCCGCCCCGGCTGCTGCGCATCCACGGCGACGAGGGTGAAGGCACCCTCGAGTCGGCGACAGATGGTACGCAGAGCCTCTGCCACGTCAACCCCGCCGTCGACCTCGATTCCGAGCAGCTGGGCGACGACCTCCGTATCGGTCTCCGACTTCAGTTCCACGCCCGCGGTCTCGAGTTCCGCCTTCAGCGCGGCGAAGTTTTCGATGATGCCGTTGTGCACGAGGGCCACGCGACCGCTGGCCGAGAGGTGGGGATGGGCATTGGCGTCGGTAGGACCGCCGTGCGTGGCCCACCGCGTGTGGCCGATGCCGGTGTCGGATTCGGACAAGGGGTTCGCGGCGAGTTCCGCTTCGAAGTTGGCAAGCTTGCCGGCCTTCTTGGCCGACGCGATCTCGCCATCAGCCACCAGGGCCACCCCGGCAGAGTCATAACCGCGATACTCGAGGCGGCGCAGCCCCTCGATCACAACATCCTGGGCCGACTGCTTGCCGACATACCCAACGATTCCACACATGGCGGAAAGCGTAACGCCGTCAAACAGGTGCGGCAGAATGCAGCCATGTCGCAAGCAGAGGCCGAGGCCACCGGCCCCTATGTCCAGCGCAGTCGAGCCGATTGGGCCGAGATGGCCCCCCGGGTTCCGATGACCCTGGACGAACCGGTGCTGAAGCAACTGCGAGGCAAGGGAGACCCGACCAACCTCGCGGAGGTCGCCGAGGTCTATCTCCCCCTGACCCGCCTGTTGTCGATGTATGTCCATCACACCGGCGAGCTCTTTCGCTCCACCAACAACTTCCTGCGGATGACCACACGGCGTACGCCTTTTGTCATCGGGGTCGCCGGATCGGTCGCGGTCGGCAAGTCTACCACCGCGCGTATTCTCCAGGCCCTGTTGTCCCGCTGGCCCGAGCACCCGCGCGTGGAGCTGATCACCACCGACGGCTTTCTGTGGCCCAACTCGGAGCTGGAACGCCGCAACATCCTCCACCGCAAGGGCTTCCCCGAGTCCTATGACCGGCGATCGCTCCAGCGATTCGTGATGGATGTGAAATCGGGCATCGACGAGGTGTCGGCGCCGGTCTATTCCCACATGGTCTATGACATCGTCCCGGACGAGCGTGTGGTCGTGCACCGCCCCGACATCCTCATCGTCGAGGGTCTCAACGTCCTCCAGCCCGCGCGCATCCGCTCCGACGGCACGACCGGTCTGGCGCTGAGCGACTTCTTCGACTTCTCGGTCTATGTCGATGCGGCGGATTCGGATATCCGCCGCTGGTATCTCAAGCGGTTCATGGCCCTGCGCCAGACCGCCTTCCGCGACCCACG
>CAZEVN010000140.1:0-6363 GCA_964515145.1 uncultured Enemella sp. | reverse complement strand
CCCCGGGTACGCCCCAGCCGACCCCCGCAGCCGTCGCCATGGTGCAGCCGCAGGCTTTCACGGGTCACCCCTCGGGCATCGAACCCGCGGCGATGCACGGCCCGCTGCTCACGCGAGCTGCTGCGCCGGTGGCCGAACGAGCTCCGGGCTGGCAATTCTGGACGCTGATCGGCCTGTGCGGGCTGTTCGTGTTTCTGGGGGTGCTGTTCCTGACGCTGCTGATCCTGGGCTGAGTGCCGGAGATCAGCTCTTGCGCGTCACCGCCCACTGCCGGATGAGATCGATGCGCTGCTGGAGCTGATCGGCATCAGCCGCCGCGGTCGGCGGCCCGCCCGTCGAATCCCGCAGCTGGGCATGGATCACGCCATGGGGCTGGTTGGTGCGGTGATGCCAGGCACCGACGAGACCGTTCAGTTCCTTGCGGAGCTCCCGCAAACGCTGATGGGTGGCCTGGTCGGCAGCTCGGGCCGCCGCTTCCGGCCCCGACGAACTCGATCGGTCCAGGTGTTCGGCCTGACGGCGGCGCAGGAGATCTTTCACCTGGTCCGGCTCGAGCAGGCCCGGCAGTCCCAGATAGTCCTGTTCTTCGGCCGAACCGGCCATCGCCTGCAGGCCGAATTCGCCACCGTCGAACAACACTTTGTCGAAGTCGGCCTCGCTGGCCAGCGCGGTGAATTCGCCCAGTTCTTCCGCGAGCTCCGAGCTCGCCTTCTCCTCGCGCTGCGCCGCGGCGAGGAGTAGCTCTTCCTCGTTGTCGACCCCACCCGAGATCTTCAGCACGTGATCGCGCTGGGTCTCCATCTCGGACGCGAACGTCAGAAGCCTCGACGCACTCGGCACGAACACCGACGCGGTCTCGCCCTTGGCCCGGGCCCGGACGAAGCGGCCGACGGCCTGGGCGAAGAACAACGGCGTGAGCGTTGTCGTCGCATAGACGCCCACGGCGAGACGCGGCACGTCGACCCCCTCCGACACCATGCGGACCGCCACCATCCAGCGGTGGTCCGATTCCGAGAAGGCGGTGATCTTCTTGCTCGAGCCGGGCTCGTCCGACAGCACGAGGGCGGGGCGTTGGTGGGTGAGCGCGTGGAGGATCTTGGCGTACTCCCGTGCCTTCTCCTGATCCGACGCGATCACCAGCCCACCGGCATCGGGGACGTGGCGGCGAACCTCGGTCAGCCGCGTGTCCGCGGCCTTCAACACCGCCGGGATCCAGGCGCCGTGGGGGTCCAGCGCGGTGCGCAGCGCCTGGGATTCGAGGTCGCGGGTCAGGGGCGTACCCAATCGGGCGGCGATCTCGTCACCCGCGCGCGTACGCCAATGCATGTCGCCGGAATAGGACATGAACAGCACCGGCCGGACGATGCCGTCGGCGAGTGCCTCACCATAGCCATAGCTGAAGTCAGCGGCCGAGCGGAGCCCGCCGGCCCCATCCGACTCATAGCGCACGAACGGGATCGGGTTGGCGTCGGAGCGGAACGGCGTACCCGTCAGCGCCAGCCGCCGCTTCGCCGGGTCGAACGCCTCGCGCACCGCGTCACCCCAGGTCAGCGCATCGCCCGCGTGGTGGATCTCGTCGAGGATGACCAGAGTGGACTGCTGCTCGACGCGAATCCGCAGGGCCAGCGGGTTGACCGCCACGCCGGCATAGGTCAGGGCAAAGCCGTCGAACGCCTTCGAGGTCTTGCCCTGCTTGGTGCCGAACTCGGGGTCGATATTGATGCCGACGCGATGCGCGGCCTCGGCCCACTGGGTCTTGAGGTGTTCGGTCGGGGCGACCACGACGATGCGCTGCACGATGCGACGACTCAGCAGATCCGCGGCCAGTGTCAGGGCGAACGAGGTCTTGCCCGCGCCCGGGGTCGCCACAACCAGGTAGTCCTTGGGGTTCTCATCCCGATATTGCGCCAGCGCCGCCGCCTGCCACGCGCGCAGGCTCTTGACCGTGCCCCAGGCTGCCTTGGCCGGGAAGGCCGGCGAAAGGCCTTTCGCCCGAAGATCCGGAACGTCCCCGGCCGAAAACAGGTCGGGTGCCTGGCCGGTCGGGGTCGGATCGCTCAAAGTCACCCGGCCATGTTAGGAGCCCTCACGGACAAGGCCGAATCCGTGGACGGGCTCCGCGTGCTGTGGAATGGAACCACTGAAGGAACAATACCCAAGGGGGTATATGTTCGGCTCATGCGAGTGGTCATCATCGGAGGAGTCGCCGGCGGCATGAGCGCGGCGGCACGGTTGCGCAGGGTTGCAGAGGACGCGGAGATCGTCGTCATCGAGCGGAGCGGCCATGTGTCGTTCGCCAACTGTGGTCTGCCCTATCACGTCGGTGGCGTCATCACCGAACGTTCGGCCCTGCTGCTGCAGACGCCCGAGTCGCTCGCCGCGCGATTCCGTATCGACGTGCGGGTGCGCACCGAGGTGACGAAGATCGACCGGGACCGCAGGGTCGTCTGTGTGCGGGACCTGGCCACCGGCGAGGAGTCGGAGATCGCGTTCGACAAGCTGGTGCTCTCCCCCGGTGCCCAGCCGGTGCGCCCACCGATCCCCGGCATCGAGCGCGCGCTGTCGCTGCGCGATGTCGAGGACACCGATGCCCTCGTGGCGGCGACCACCGGCGCGAAAACGGCTGTCGTGATCGGTGGCGGCTTCATCGGTCTGGAGATGGCCGAGAACCTGCTGCACAAGGGTCTGCAGGTGTCCCTCGTCGAGGCGGCAGACCAGATCATGGCCCCGATCGACCCCGAGATGGTCGCCCCGGTCCAGGCCACGCTCCGCGATGCCGGCATCGATCTTCATCTCTCGGCCTCCGCGACCGCCATCGGTGAAAAGTCGGTGACCCTCAGCTCGGGTGCCGAGCTCCCTGCCGACCTGGTGGTCGCTGCGATCGGCGTACGCCCGGACAGCCGGCTGGCGGTCGACGCCGGGCTGGCCGTCGGCGAACGTGGCGGCATCGTGGTTGATAGCCACCATCTCACTTCCGATTCGGCGATCTATGCCGTCGGAGACGCGGTCGAGAAGGTCGACGCCATCGACGGTTCCGCCGCGATGATCCCGCTGGCCAACACCGCCAACCTCCAGGGGCGTCGGGTCGCCGACCACATCGCCGGATTGTCCGGCGCGGGCCGGCCGACCCTCGGCACCGCGATCGTCGGCATCCTCGGCCTGCAGGTCGCCGCGACCGGCTGGAACGAGCAGCGCCTCAAGGCAGCAGGGCGCGACTATCTCGCGATCCACACCCACCCGGCATCGCATGCGACGTACTATCCGGGCGCCGAGACCATGGCCCTCAAGCTGTTGGTCGACCCGGCCACCGATGAGATCCTCGGGGCCCAGGGCGTCGGCAGGGAAGGTGTCGACACCCGCATCGACGTGATCGCCACAGCTATCCGCGGCGGTCTGAAGGCGAGCGAACTGGCGGATCTGGAGCTGGCGTACGCACCGCAGTTCTCCTCCGCCAAGGATCCCGTCAACATGCTCGGTTTCATCGCCGAGAACCACCACACGGGCATGACCGCGAGCATCCAGTGGCATGAGCTGGCCGACGCGTTGGCAGACGGCGCTCACCTGATCGACGTGCGTACGCCGGGTGAGTTCGCCGCCGGCGCCATCGCGGGGGCGGTCAACATTCCGGTCGACGAGCTCCGGGACCGCCTCGGCGAGCTGCCGGACGGCGACCTGATCGTGCACTGCGCGGTCGGCATCCGCGGCCATATCGCGACCCGACTCCTGGCCTCGCACGGTCGCTCCGCGCGGAACCTCGACGGTGGTTATCGCACCTGGTCAGCCATCTCCGCCTGACCCACAGATCTGGCTGACGGGCTGCTCCGGTGGCGGGCCCGTCAGCCGGCATCCATCAACCGCACCGGGCCGATGCGGGAGGCCGTGAGGATCCCGACCGCACCGATCCCGGCCATGGCCAGCAGCGGAAGCGCGAAGCTGGTGGTGGCCGCGGCGCTGTGATGCAACAGGGCGAACAACGTGCCGGCCAAACCGGTGATGACCGAGTTGCCGAGGGATTCACCCGAGGTCAGGGCGGACGCATTGCGGCCCTGTTCCGCGGGCGCGGAGAGGGTGATCTGGGCCAGACCGGTGCTGGCGACGAGCAGTCCCATGCCGAGCCCGGCGAACGGCCAAAGAAGCCAGGCCACCCCGACCCACAACCCCGGCCACCACGCGACCGCGACACAGCCGAGGATGCCGAACGACACTGCGGCCGCACCGATGACGATCATCATGTGCCGCTCGACGCGGAACCAGGGTCGCGACTGGAGCCACGAGCCGACGAACCAGCCCACCGAGCCGATCGTCAGCATCATGCCGGCCAGGGTGAGGGACTGCTGGCGGGTTTCGACCAGCATCAGGGGCAGGAACGCCTCGGTCCCGAAGAAGGCTCCGGCGACGAGCGCGCGGGAGATCATGACCGCCGGCAGCCCGCGGCCGCCGGTGAGGAAACCCCTCGGCATCAGCCGTGGCAGGGCGATCCAGAGCAGCACCACTCCGCCGGTCGCTGCGACCGCCACCAGCAGGTCGGGCCGCACCGCGAAGCGCTGGCCGGCGTACTGAATCGCGACCGCGGCCAAGGACAACACCAGCCCGACCCAGGCGGGCACCGGGTTGGCGGCGTCCGGCTCATGACGGGCCTGCATCCGCCCGAGCGGCGGCAGCGCCAGCAGCGCCGCAATCCCGAGCAGGGGAACTACCCCGAGAAACACCCAGTGCCACGACCAGGTCGTCGTCACGAAGGCAGCAATGGGCGGGCCGACGAAGGCCGGCAGGATCCAGCAGGCCGAGAAGGCCGTCATCATGACCGCGCGTTTCTCCTCCGGGAAAGCGCGGGCGATCACGACATACAGCGACACATTGAGCGCGCCGCCGCCGAGTCCCTGGATGAGCCTGCCGATCAGCAGGACCAGCATGGTCGGCGCGAATCCGGCCACAAAGAGACCGAGGAGCATGACCACGAACCCCAGGGCGAGCGCGGGGAACGTGCCGCGGCGGTCGGCGATGCGGCCGGCGGTGACCGAGCCCGTGAGCATGCCGACCATATAGAGGCTGAACACCCAGGCATAGAGCTCGACCTGCCCCAGATCCTCCGCTGCCGCCGGCATCGCCGTGGCCACCGCGATCGCCTCGAACGCCGTCGCCACGACGCCGGCCATCAGGCCGATAGCGAGTGGGCGCAGATCCGGGTTGTCGGGAGACGTTCGCACCGGCCCATCCTTCCCGACGCTGCGGGGCTTGTCGAAAGAGCCCCCGGGGCACCTCGGCCCGGTCGCGTACGATGACGATGTGACCGAGCAGAAGTTGAGCCCCGGAGCCCAGACCATCCTCGACGAGCGGACTGACTACCGCTATGAGGAAGGCGACCACGAGCGGTTCTCCCACTATGTGCCGAAGGACAAGTTGACCGAGGCGATGGTGATGGGTACGCCGGTGGTCGCCCTCTGCGGCAAGATCTGGGTGCCCTCCCGCAACCCCGATCGCTTCCCCGTCTGCCCGCAGTGCAAGGAGATCTGGCAGTCCATGCGTCCCGGTGAGGGCGATGGCAAGGGCGATGACTCGAACGGGGACTCCTGAGGTCACGCCCCAGTCCGCTGACCGCACCCTGGTGTTGATGCGGCACGCGAAGTCGAGTTGGTCGACGCCGCTTCCCGATCACGAACGGCCGTTGTCGGCCCGGGGCCGACGCGATGGCCTGGCAGCGGGTGCGTGGCTCAGCGAGCGCCGGTTCGAGCCGCAGCTCGCCCTCGTCTCCGATTCGACCCGGACGCGCCAGACCACCGAGCGGCTGCTGCTCGGCGGCCTGGCTCTCCCGGATGTGCGCTACGAGCGCGAGATCTATGACGGGAACGAACGCGACCTGGTGCGCCTGATCCGGCGTACGCCCGATGAGGTCACCACCCTGCTCCTGATCGGGCACAACCCGACCCTCGAGGAGACGCTTCACCTGCTCGCGCGGCGTGTCGGCAACTATGCCTGGTGGGCGGCCATCGACGAGAAGTTTCCGACCTCGGCCATCGCCGTCCTCGGCTTCGATGGCACCTGGGCCGATGTCGAAGCCGGCGTCGGGGCTCTGCTCGCCTATGAGGTGCCGCGCGGCTGAACGCCACGACGGCACCCACAGCGAGACTCAGTAGCGGTAGGTATCAGGCTTGAACGGCCCCTCGACCGACAGCCCGAGATAGTCGGCCTGCTTCTGGGTGAGTTCGGTCAGGCGCACGCCAAGCGAATCAAGGTGGAGGCGGGCGACCTCCTCATCGAGATGTTTCGGCAGGACATAGACACCCGTCGGGTAGTCGGCCGTCTTGGCAAAGAGCTCGATCTGGGCGAGCACCTGGTTGGTGAACGAGTTGCTCATGACAAAAC
>CAZEVN010000139.1:0-6676 GCA_964515145.1 uncultured Enemella sp. | reverse complement strand
CGGTGCCGTCGACGCGCGCCCTGGCGTACCCATCCCCCGCCAGCTGCCGGAACAGCTCCACATATTCGCCCTTGCGACCGCGCACGACCGGCGCGAGAACTTGGAAACGCGTGCCCTCGGAGAGCTCGAGGAGCTGGTCGACAATCTGTTGCGGCGTCTGTCGGGAGATCGGCTCACCGCACTCCGGGCAGTGCGGACGGCCAGCGCGCGCGAACAGCAGGCGCAGGTAGTCATAAATCTCGGTGATCGTGCCGACCGTCGAGCGCGGGTTGCGCGAGGTTGACTTCTGGTCGATCGACACCGCCGGAGATAGGCCCTCGATGAAGTCGACATCGGGCTTGTCGGCCTGGTCGAGGAACATCCGGGCGTAGGCCGACAGCGACTCCACATAGCGCCGCTGGCCCTCGGCGAAGATGGTGTCAAACGCCAGACTCGACTTGCCGGAACCCGAAAGACCCGTGAACACGATCAGCGAATCCCGGGGCAGGTCCACCGAGACGTTGCGCAAGTTGTGTACGCGGGCACCCCGCACGATCAGCCGTTCCATCACAGTCGTCGAGCCTACGCGGGCCCTCCGACAGTTTTGAATTCGTTCGCGCCCAGCGGTCCGGAAACTGTCGGAACCGCCGACTAAGGTGGGCCCGACCCGCTTGAGAGGACTCCCGCATGTATCACGTCGAGCAGGATGGCGAAGCCCTGGAACTGGCGCTGTCCGACACCGTCACGATGACCAAGTTCTCGGTCGGCCCGACCAACAACAACATCTATCTGCTGACCGACGCCGAGGGCACGCTCCTGATCGACGCCGCCAACAAGCCTGACCGCATCGAGGAGGTGCTCGCCGAGCGCGAGGTAGCCACGATCGTCACGACCCATCGGCACCCGGATCACATCAAGGGTCTGGCCGAGATGGCCGAGCGCAGCGGTGCTCGCCTGATCTGCGGCACACCGGATGAGCAGGCGATCCGCGATTTCACGGGCGTAAGCAACGAGACCGTCTGGACCGGCGACACCGTGTCGCTGCCGGGCGGCGAAGAACTCGAGGTCATCGGCCTGGTCGGGCATACGCCGGGCGCCATCACGCTCGTGTACGCCGCAGAGGACCGGCCCGTGCACCTCTTCACCGGGGACTCACTCTTCCCCGGGGGTGTTGGGAAGACAGCCAACGAGGAGAACTTCACGAACCTGATCAATGACGTCGAGGCGCGCCTGTTCGATCGTTTCCCCGACGACACCGAGTTCCACCCCGGCCATGGCGACTGCTCCACCCTTGGCGCCGAGCGTCCGAGCCTGAGCGAGTGGCGAGCGCGGGGTTGGTGACCCGCTAGTTATTGCTCTGGAGGATGCGACATGGAATTCCTCATGCTGGTGCAGCTGGCGAACGGCGCTTTGAAGCTAGGAAGGGCAACTGGGCTTATCACGACCGCAGTCGATCGAGCGGCCAGGGAAACGAACCGCGGCGTTGCGTCCTTGCTCAAGCACGACTTGGATGCAGCCGACTTCGAATTCAAGAGGGCCGCCTCATCAGATGTTGTCGAAACCCGAAATCAAGCGTTCGAGCGAGGTTGCGCTCACCTCCGCAGCGCTGCGGCACAGGAAGCCCTTCCCCCATCAGTGAGGGGGATGTGTTGCGCCACCTTGGCTGCCCTCGCCGAACGCAGCGGGGATCACGGGCAAGCCCGAATGCTCGTCCGGCACGCGCTGGATTTCTATAGCCAATCGAACGAGGCGAATGAACACGGAGGACTCCGCGCCCTGCTCGCTCAGGAAACTGCTGTACGTCTGGGCCTCTCCGTGGTCTGGCCCCTCGCCGCCTTGCCAGCTGCGATTCTGAAGAAGAGGGCCGAATCCAAAAAGTACGCCGAGGAAGAACGGCTTCAACGAGAGGTGAACGCCGTCATCGCCCTCGCCACTCACCTGGGGATAAATCTGCCAGAGACTGACTGAGCCTCGGGGGATTCCCCGGAGCCTTGGGAAACCGCTATCAGGAGAACTTCACGTGACGAGATTCGTCTGCAAAACCTCAATCACGGTACTGAGGATCCGCCGCGCCTGTTCCTGAGAGTCGAATTGTCTGTATTCGGCAATCGTGTTGCCCATGGCTTCTATCAGCGGCTCGTCCGTGTCCATCCAGTCTTCCAGGATCGCGATGAGTTCCTCAATAGCACGGCTCTCCACCCATGAAGTGCCCCAAGTTACGCTGCACCCGGCAACGGATTTGGCGAGCCCCTCTGGTAACGAGGCAGGCATCACCAACTAGTTACCTTCGCAACGAAGGCGTCCACGTTGACCACCAGCCGCGCGACGCGAGCGTCGATATCGATGGTCTCCTGCGGCTGTACGCGGGCGGGCTGCCGGAGCTTCCGGGCATAGAGCGAGCACGCCAGATCGCTGCACATGGCTGCGGCGACCGTGTTACCGGCTCGTCCTTTGGCTCCGGCCAGCTTGGCGCCCATAAACGCGACATCACTCGAGGCGTGGAAGGTGTGGCAGAAGGAGCACATGCCCTGCTTGGCCGATGCCGGACGCGCGGTGGCCTGCAACATGATGGCCACGGGCTCACCCGCCCGCCACAGTGCCAGTCCCCCGGCCGAGGGTGATTGCGGATCACGCCAGCCGAAGAAGTCGAGATCGCCCCAGGGGACTGACTCCAGTGACGGCAGCCTGAGCCGCTTCGCCTCGCCCTTCGTGCCATTGACGAAGGCGGCGCGAATCAGGTCACTGGTGAGGGGCTCCATGAGCCTGAAGCTATCGAACTCAGTGAGCCCACTCCCAGCCCTTTCGAGCCGTGAGGCTCAGGCGGCCGAGGCCACCGGTGTCTTGACGTTTCCGCGTGCCGCCGCCTTGTCCAGCAGCCACTTGTAGACAGGGGTGGCGAACCGCTTGGCGCGCCACAGAACATGGCCCTCCGGATCGGTGAGGATGAGAGGTTTCCGGGCGTCCATGCCCCGGATCACGATGTCGGCCACATCCTCGGCATTCTGCTTCGCCGTGGAGGCGGCCTGCCGGACGTAGGCCTCCATCCGCGGGTCCTCTCCGGTGAGCGAGTCGCCGATATTGGAGTCGCGGAAGTAGTAGGGGCACACCACCGAGGTCGAGATGCCCGACGAGGCAAGTTCCCGACCGAGGCACTCACTGAACGCGACCAGTGCTGTCTTGGCCGCGCAATAGGCTGACTGACCGGTGGCGGGAATCAACCCAGCCAGCGATGCGACATTGACGATCTGGCTGTTCCTCTGGGCTTTGAGCAGCGGCGTGAAGGCTTGTACGCCCCGCACCGCGCCGAGCAGGTTCACCTGCAGGCTGTGATCCCACATCGCCATGGACGCGGTCTCCACCGGGGCGACCGCAGCGATGCCGGCATTGTTCACCAGCACATCAAGCCCGCCCCAGGTGTCGTTTACATGGTCCAATGCCCTGGCCCAGTCCTCATCGCTGCACACATCGAGCGATTGATAGGCGATCCCGGCCGGCAGGTCCGCCGGTCTGTTTCCTCTCAGGCTGGTCGCCAGAACCTGATCTCCCCTGGCTGCCAGCTTCGTCGCGAGGGCCAACCCCAGCCCCGACCCTGCTCCGGTAACAAGAATCCTGCGGGCCGCTTTGCCCGCTGCTTGTGTGGTCATAAGTCGACGCTATGGCGGCCCACTTGCCCGCGACTATCCGCTGACAATTCGCCTTCCGAGGTTGAGTCGAACCGATCGCTCAGCGCAGGTCGTCGCCGTTGTGGACGCCTTCCAGAGCACGCTTCTCGTCACGTTTCGACTTGATCAGGCTGGCCACGGTCGTGATGACCAGCGTGGTGATGATGACCGTGAGCGACATGGCAATGGTGATCTCACCATTGAAGCCGAGGCGCTGATCCAGTTCATATTCGTGCATTGCATGGAGCACCAGCTTCACACCGATGAATGCAAGAACCACCGACAGGCCGAGCGAGAGATAGACGAGCTTCTTGAGCAACCCGCCGATGAGGAAATAGAGCTGGCGCAGGCCCATCAGCGCGAACACGTTCGCGGTGAAGACCAGATAGGGCTCCTGGGTCAGGCCATAGATCGCCGGGATCGAGTCGAGGGCAAACAACAGGTCGGTCGAGCCGAGCGCGACGATGACGAAGAACATCGGCGTCAGGAGACGTCGACCGTTCACGTGCCAGGTCAGCTTGGTGCCGTGGAACTGGTCGGTCGACGGGAAGCGCTTGCGGACCAGCCGCATCAGCGGGTTCTCCCCCACGTCCTCGGCCTCGTCCTCACCCGAGAAATACTCGAGGGCCAGCTTGACGGCCGTATAGACCAGGAACGCGCCGAACAGGAAGAACACCCAGCTGAACTGCTCGATGGCAACGGCACCGAGGGCGATGAAAATGCCGCGGAAAATCAGAGCCAGAACGATGCCGATGATGAGCGCGAACTGCTGCAGATGCCGTGGCACCCGCATCTTGCTCATGATGATGATGAAGATGAACAGGTTGTCTATGGACAGGCTGTATTCGGTGAGCCAGCCGGCAAAGAACTCCCCCGCATAGCGCGGCCCGGAGACCCACCACACCCCGAAGCCGAACAGGATCGCGAGGGTCACATAGATGCCGATGAAGATGCTGCACTCCTTCATCGATGGCTCGTGCGGCCGGCGGCCGATCACGAACACGTCGATGGCGAGCACCGTGATCATCACGGCAACCGTGATGATCCAGGCATAGGACGTCACATGCATGCCAGCAGGGACCTTTCGTGGATTCGAAGGTCTCTTCCGCCGGCGTACACGCTCATCCGGCCGCAGGCACCGGGTGACCCGAGGCCACCGTGATGACGACGCCTGCGTATGGGAATACTCCCCTCCGCGGATGAGTATGCCCCCGGCCGGACCCTGCGCCAAACATGGTTCACCTCGTTGCTTCGACCATCTGCCGGAGTTCGCGTTTGAGTTCGTGCACCTCGTCGCGGAGCCGCGCGGCAACCTCGAACTGCAGCTCGGCAGCCGCCGCCTTCATCTGATCGGTGAGCTCCTGGACGAGTTGCGCCAACTCGGCGGCCGGGAGGTCGGTGGCGCGGCCGGTGCGGCTGGCCTCCTGTTCCGGCGTCGGCGTACGCCCACCCCGCTTCCCACTGATCCTGCTGTCGGCCATCAGCTCGGCGGTGTCGGCGTCCTCCCGGGCCAGCATGTCGGTGATATCGGCAATGCGCTTCCGCAGTGGCTGAGGATCGATCCCGTGTTCTTTGTTGTAGGCCACCTGGATATCGCGGCGTCGATTGGTCTCATCGATGGCCGTGGCCATCTGGGGCGTGATCGAATCCGCATACATATGCACCTGGCCGGCCACGTTGCGCGCCGCACGACCGATCGTCTGGATGAGCGACCGGTCGGACCGCAGGAACCCTGCCTTGTCAGCGTCGAGGATGGCCACGAGCGACACCTCGGGCAGGTCGAGCCCCTCCCGCAGGAGGTTGATGCCGACCAGGACGTCGTATTCGCCCATGCGGAGCTCACGCAGGAGCTCCACGCGCTTGAGGGTGTCGACCTCGGAGTGGAGATAACGCGTGCGGACACCGTTCTCCAACAGGTAGTCGGTGAGATCTTCGGCCATCTTCTTGGTGAGGGTAGTAACGAGCACGCGCTCATCGCGATCGGCCCGCAACCGGATCTCGGCCATCAGATCGTCGATCTGGCCCTTGGTCGGCTTGACCACGATCTCGGGATCGACCAACCCGGTCGGGCGAATGATCTGTTCGACAACGCCGTCGGAGCGGGCCATCTCATAGTTGCCGGGGGTCGCGGACAGATAGACCGTCTGCCCGATTCGCTCGACGAATTCCTCGAAGCGCAGTGGGCGATTATCCATCGCACTCGGCAGCCGGAAACCGTGATCGACCAGCGTCCGCTTGCGGGACATGTCCCCCTCGTACATCCCCCCGATCTGGGGCACCGAGACGTGGGACTCGTCGAGGACCAGAACGAAGTCCTCCGGGAAATAATCGAGGAGACAGTTGGGCGGGCTGCCGGGACCACGCCCATCGATATGGCGCGAATAGTTCTCGATGCCGGAGCATGTGCCGATGTTGCGCATCATCTCAAGGTCATAAGTGGTCCGCATGCGCAGCCGCTGGGCCTCCAGGAGCTTGTTCTGGGATTCGAGCTCCGCCAACCGCTGCTCGAGCTCGAGCTCGATGTCGTGGATCGCCCGGTCCATGCGCTCCGCACCCGCCGCATAGTGGCTCGCGGGGAAGATGAACATCTCATCGTCGTGGGTCGCGACCTCCCCTGTCAGGGGCTGAAGAGTCGAAAGGGCCTCGATCTCGTCGCCGAAGAATTCGACGCGCCAGGCCAGCTCCTCATACATCGGGAAAACCTCGAGGGTGTCGCCGCGCACCCGGAACGTGCCGCGTTCGCCGGAGACGTCGTTCCTCGCATACTGAATGTCGACCAGGCGCCGCAGCAGCGCGTCCCGATCCATCACATCGCCGACCCGCAGCTTGATCATCTGGTCGACCCACTCGGTCGGGGTGCCCAGGCCATAGATCGCAGACACGGTCGCGACGACGATCACGTCTCGCCGCGTCAGCAGCGAATAGGTTGCCCGGTGGCGCAGCCGCTCGACTTCTTCGTTGAGGGACGAGTCCTTCTCGATGTAGGTATCGGTCTGGGGCACATAGGCCTCGGGCTGGTAGTAGTCGTAATAGGA
>CAZEVN010000138.1:0-6822 GCA_964515145.1 uncultured Enemella sp. | reverse complement strand
GTGGACCGCGCGCGGGGCATGCCGCTCGAGCTTGCGGCGCAGGGTGGAGATGTTGGATCGGCACCGGCGGCAGGGGATGCTCGGTGCGGATGGTCTCGAGTCGGGCGGCCCAGTCGGCGTACGCAACCAGCTCGCGGGCGATCACCCTCCACTGGGCGGGCTGGGCTCCCAACGGGTCGACCAGGCGACGCCGCTCCGGATCGCGGCGCACTTCGGCCGGTTCGAACGCCCGCTTGATGTTCCCCGCCAGCTGGGCCAGGGCGCGGCTGCGCGCCACCGTGGCCGACAGCAGCGTCCCGCCCGCCCGATCGAGGGCCGAGACCAGCGGATCGGCCGGGGTGACGCTGCCGTCGAGGAGCAGGATTCCGCTCACCCGACCCGGCCACAGCCGCGCCGCCGCCTCGACCACGAATCCCCCCATCGAATGCCCGACCAATACGGCGCGATCGGACTGCAGGGTGTCCAGGGCTGCGGCGAGTTCGGCCGCAGCGGCATCCAGGCCGTCGTCCTGGCGAACGACAGCGACGAGGCGTACGCGCGGGAGGGCATCCGCCAGCGGCAGCCAGTCCGGCCACGTGCCGGCCAACCCGTCGCTGCACAACGCGAGCGGCCCGGAGCGACCGGGGCGGACCTCGATTGCGGCCATCGGGCACTGCCTCCATCCCTGAAGTTCTCCTGCAGACACGTCAAGAAAATCACAGGTCGCGCGTGACGCGGATCACAAACCATCGCCCCTTATCAGGAGCCTCTTGAGGTTTGGTAAGGCTTTCCTTATGGAGCCTTAATATCTATTTAGCTCTTTCCGACCGGACGGTTGGCGGCCTAGATTGCGCGAATCCCGTTCATCCCTTGATTGGAGAGACCGTGCGCCTTCACCGTCGAAGTGCCGCAGCCGCGGCGATCGTGCTCAGCACCACGCTGGCCGCATCGCCTGCCCTGGCCGCCCCCAACCCCAACTCCCCGGACAAGCTCGCCAAGGCTGTCACGGTGGAGAACACGATGAAGCACATCCAGGCCTTCCAGAGCATCGCGGATGCCAACGACGGCAACCGTGCGGCCGGCACGTCCGGCTATGAAGCCTCCGCGCAGTATGTCGAGAAGACTCTCGCTGCTGCGGGCTACACGACCGAGCGCCAGTATTTCGACTTCTTCTTCGAGCAGGTCCTCGACACATCCCTCACCGTGGGTGGCGAGACGATCAAGAACACCCCCATGAGCTATTCGCCCGCCGCACCCGCCGGCGGCGTGACCGGGCCGCTGGCGACCCCGGCCGGTGCGGCCACCGGCTGCTCAACCGAGGACTGGGGCGGCTTCCCCGCCGGCAGCATCGCCGTGGTGAGCCGCGGCGCTTGCTCGTTCAACCAGAAGTCGCTCGAGGCGGGTAAGGCTGGCGCGTCGGCCGTCATCATCTACAACAACGCTGACGGCGCACTCAACGGCACGCTGGGCGAAGTAGCGGACGGCCAGATCCCCACCACCGGCGTCACCCAGGCCGTGGGTGCCGAGCTGGTTGCCGCGGTCGGCACCGAGGCCACCTTCATCCTCGACAAGGTCATCGAGACTCGGCAGACCTTCAATATCCTCGCCGAAACGAAGACGGGTCGCGCCGACAACGTCATCATGCTCGGTGCCCATCTCGATGGGGTCGGGGAAGGCCCCGGCATCAACGACAACGGCTCCGGCTCAGCGGCAATCCTCGAAACCGCCGTCCAGCTCGGCAAGGTCAACAAGGTCAACAACAAGGTGCGATTCGCCTGGTGGAGCGCCGAGGAGCTGGGCCTGATCGGATCGACGCACTATGTGAACGACCTGGTCGAGAACAACCCCGATGAGCTGGCCAACATCGCCGGCTATCTGAACTTCGACATGGTCGGGTCGCCGAACTACATCATCGGTGTCTATGACGCGAATCAGTCGACTCATGAGGCCCCGGTTGATGTGCCGGCCGGGTCGGCCGAACTCGAGAAGGTCTTCACCGACTATTTCGACAGCACGAAGCAGCCGTGGGTCGACACCGAGTTCTCGGGCCGTTCGGACTATGCGGCCTTCATCGAGAACGGCATCGCCTCCACCGGACTCTTCACCGGGGCTGACGACATCAAGACTGCCGAGGAAGCGGCACTGTTCGGCGGCACCGAGGGCATTCTGATGGATCCCAACTATCACACCGCGGAGGACGACATCAGCAACGTCAACCAGACCGCGCTGGGGATCAACGTCAAGGCGATCGCGTACGCGACCGGAACGCTGGCCTATGACACCTCGATGGTCAACGGCAAGACCAGCTCCGGCAAGTCGGGCAAGGAAAAGAAGGCCAAGAAGGTCAAGCCCAACGTGGAAATCAACCGCAAGGCTGCCTGAGCCGGAGCGAAAAGCAGGGTTCGTCGACGACATTCATGTGCAAAGCGAAAGCATGCTGGTCTGAACCCTAAAAAGTGATAGAACATGTCTGCTGGACCCGCCCATCCCCCGAGGGGCGGGTCCAGCCTTTTTCCGGGGGCTCTGGCAGGATCAACGGAGTCCCCCGCGAAGGAGTTTCCCCATGGCTCGAGGCGTCACCCCCGTTCAGCCCGAGGATGGCCTGACCACCCGCCAGCGACGCCATCGGCCACTCGTGGCCGTCCACACCGGCACCGGCAAAGGCAAGTCGACCGCCGCCTTCGGCCTCGCCCTGCGCGGCTGGAATCAGGGCTGGTCGATCGGGGTGTTCCAGTTCGTGAAATCGGCAAAATGGCGGATCGGCGAACAGGCAGCGCTTGAGGCGCTCGGCCGGGTGCATGAGGAGACCGGCGAGGGCGGCCCGATCGAGTGGCACAAGATGGGCTCCGGCTGGTCGTGGTCGCGCAAGGGCGGCACCGAGGAGGACCACGCCTCGCAGGCCGCCGAGGGGTGGGCCGAGATCAAGCGGCGCTTCGCCGCCGAAACCCACACGGTCTATGTCCTCGACGAATTCACCTATCCGGTCAAGTGGGGCTGGATCGATGCGGACGACGTCGTGACAACTCTCACCGAACGCCCCGGCTATCAGCACGTCATCATCACCGGCCGCGACTGCGATCAGCGCATCATCGACATCGCCGATCTCGTGACCGAGATGACCAAGATCAAGCACCCCTTCGACGCCGGCCAGCCCGGCCAGAAGGGCATCGAGTGGTAGACGCGGCAGACCCTGATCTCGCGTTTCACGGCGACCGCGAGCTCGGGGCCGGGTTGGTGGACCTGGCCGTGAACGTACGCCTCCCCGCGCCGCCCGACTGGGTGGCCGACGAACTGCACGCCACTATCGCGGACCTGGGTTCCTATCCGGATCCGCGCGACGCCACGGCTGCGCTCGCCGATTTCCACGGGGTGCCCTCCGAGATGGTCCTGCCGACTGCGGGCGGCGCCGAGGCGTTCACGCTCATCGCCCGCGCGGGGCTGGGGACCCGGCCGTGCGTGGTGCATCCCCAATTCACCGAACCGGAGGCGGCGCTGCTGGCCGCGGGGCTCCGGCCGGAGCGGCTCGTCCTGACCGCGGGATCGGGGTTTCGACTGGAGTCGACCCAGGTGCCGCCCGGCGTCGACCTGGTGATGGTGGGCAATCCGACGAATCCGACAGGCGTACTCCATCCCATTCGCGAACTCTGGAATCTCTGGCGCGAGGGACGCACGATCGTCGTCGACGAGGCGTTCATGGATGCCGTGCCCGGCGAGGCCGAGTCGATGATCGGATCCCGGATGCCGGGCGCGCTGGTGCTCCGGTCCCTGACGAAGACGTGGGGCCTGGCCGGGCTGCGGGTCGGCTATGTCGTGGGTGATCCCGTGCTGATCGCACGACTCCGGCAGCAGCAGCCACCGTGGTCGGTGTCGACGCCGGCGGTGGCGGCGATTCGAGCGGTCTGTTCCGAGCGGGGCCGGGACGAGGCAGGTGCGGCGGCGATGGCGTACGCAGAGCAGCGTGAGCGGCTGGAAACGGGACTGGAGAAACTGGGACTGGTGACGGCCGGTCCGTCGCATGCACCGTTCGTCCTGGCCCGCGGGCCGGTGGGCTTGCGCGAGGAGCTGCGTGCTCGGGGGTACGCCGTCCGGCGTGGCGACACCTTCCCCGGCCTCGGACCCGAGTGGATCCGGATCGCGGTGCGAGGGGTCGAGGTGATCGACGCCTTTCTGGCCACGCTCGCCGAGGCCCTGACCCAACTGGCACCCCGTTCCGGCACCCACCCGGGACCCGGCACCGACTCATGAGCGCCCTGGCCGGTTGGCGCCTCGCGCTGGGCACCCTGACGATCATTCCGGCCGGGGCCGTGACCCCTACCCCGGCTGCCGTGCGGTGGTTCGTTGGGCTGGGCCCGCTGGCGGTCCTGCCACTCGCCGTCGGCGCCGCAGGGATCGCCGCCGGGGGTAGCTGGCTGGGCCTGCCGGAGCTGGTCACGGGGCTGCTCGTGCTCGGGTGGCTTGCAGTCGGCACCCGCGCCATGCACCTGGATGCGGTCGCTGATGTGGCGGATGCCCTCGGTGGTGGCTGGACCCCGGAGCGGGCGCGGACGATCCTGAAATCCGGCGATGTGGGCCCGATGGGCGTCGTGGCATTGGTCCTGGTGATCGGGTTGCAGGCGGCCTCGGCCGGGGCGCTGGCGGGCACGGACCTGGGATGGGTGCTCGTCGGGGCGGCCGTGGCGCTGAGTCGATGGTTCCTGGGACCGGCCTGCTGGGGCGTACCGGCGATGCCGGGGTCATCCCTGGGTGCCGCCTTCGCCCGCGCCTTGCCCTGGTGGCAGGCCTGGGTGTGGCCGGTGCTGGCCATGGGGATCCTGACCGGAGTCGCGAGCGCGACGGGACGACCGTGGTGGTTGGGCGTACTCGCGGGAGGGCTCGCCCTCGGCCTCGCCCTGGTCGTGCGCGGTCGAGCACGGCGTAGGTTCGGGGGCATGAACGGAGACGTCCTCGGGACGGCGATCGAAGGTGCCCTGACCGCGATGCTGGTGGTGTTGGTGTGGGCCTGAAAACGCTGGTGACAGGGGGCGTACGCTCCGGAAAATCTGCCTGCGCAGAGGGGCTCCTGGCCGGGGAGGCGGAGGTGAGCTATCTCGCCCCCGGTCCGCGGTGGGCCGATGACGCCGACTGGAATACACGGATCGAGGCCCATCGGGCTCGGCGGCCGGCGCACTGGCGGACGGTCGAGAACACCGATCTCGCGGGTGCCCTCCGCGCACTGGAATCCGCCGCGCTCGTCGACTGCCTCGGCACCTGGCTGACCGGTCGGCTCGATGAGCAGGGCGCCTGGGACGAGGCCGCAGGGTGGCAGGAACGAATGTCGCAGGAGATCTCGAGCGTGGTCGAGGCGTGGCAGTCGTGTCCGTATAGACTCGTCGGGGTGACCAACGAGGTCGGCCTCGGGTTGGTGTCGGAGCACCGGTCAGGGCGGGTCTTCGCCGACTGGCTCGGACGGCTCAACCAGCGGGTTGCAGCCGTCAGCGACGACGTGATCCTGGTGGTCGCCGGGCGGCAGTTGGTTCTGTGAGCCGGGTCAGCTGACGGAGATCAGCTGACGGAGATCAGCTGACTGCGACGATCCTCGACCCATCGGTGGGAGCCGAAGCGCTGGCGTTCGGGGCAGGCTGCCACGTGCAGATGCAGGCCTCATTTCCCTCGGCATCGGCCAGCACCCACCACGACGGTGCCTGGGCGGCGTCGACCACGTGGCCACCGGCAGCCAGGCCGGCTGCCACACGCTCCTCGGCCTGGTCGGCCGGAACGAAGATGTCGACGTGGACGCGGTTGCGTTCGAGAGGGGATACGCGGGCGGGCTTGAAGAAGATGCGCGGGCCGGTGCGGGCCGGGTCGACGAGATCCCCTTCGTCGAGCTGGCGATAGCCATAGACCGCAGCCCAGAAAGGCCGGATGGCTTCGACGTCGGCGGTGTCGATCGTGATTTGCGTCTCGGAGAAGGGGGCTGAGTCGATCGCTCCGTCGAAAATCTTGATCAGGGGCACGATCGCGTTGCCGAGACGAACGTCGCGGCAGGTGATGCCGTCGACATCGAGGGAGCTGAGTGCGAGGTGTACGCGGTTCCAGCGGATGTCGATCTCGGGATGATGATCGGCGTCCTCGGCCATCTCACCGATCTTTGCGACGAAGCTGGCAGCCCGTCGGAAGTCCGCGAACCTCACCACCAGGTGCATCCGCCCCTGCACCAGCCGCCACTTGGGCATCGCCTCCACCGCATCGGCTTCCGGCAGGACGTCCTGGTCAGCGCAACGATCCAACACCATCGACATTTATCGCTCCTTCCTTCTCCACCGTAGGCCACCCCTGGCTCCCCCTCCCTTCCTCGGCCATGGGGCGGAACGATCGGCTCACAACCGGTCGGTTTCGAGCGTGAATGTACGCGCGGTCGCGCGTGCCTCCTTGCCCACCGGCTACAAGGCGTCGACCGCCCAGCCTGGACGCTGGCCGGAGGTTCCCACCGTCTGCTACCAACGCGTCGAGACCCGCCAGATCCAAGCGGGTTTTCCACAGGTCAGAAGTGACCTGGAGCGTCGTCCACAGGTCAGGAATTGGTCCTCGGAATTGTCAGAGGGGCCGAGCAGGATGGGGTCTGTAGGAAACGAATGCTTGATCCATTCTTCGATGTGACTGGAGGTGGCCCCGGATGTCGATCAACACCACCCCGCCCGGGCCTGAACCCTTGTTCCCGACCCCCGATATTCCCACCGTTGATCCAACCGCCACGGACTCCATCACCGCGGACCCCACCACCACCGCGGGCGCTCCCGCGCCGACACGACCACCGCTGGAAAACCCACACCACCTGCCAACTCACCCAGATCCGGCCCGGCACCT
>CAZEVN010000137.1:0-6932 GCA_964515145.1 uncultured Enemella sp. | reverse complement strand
AGAATCCGGCTTATCGGCCGCCTCGTCTGTATATATGCCATCGCTCCGCGACGGGAACGCTTCGCCGGGCTGTGGTGGGTACGCGAGCCCACGGACTCCAGCTCACCCACGGCACCCCCCATCATTGGGTCCAGAAATTGCACCTATGACAACAAATTCCGGACCCAATGAGGGACCGAGTTCGACGGCTCGGAGGCCCCTTCCAAGAACCTCAGCATCTCCGCGCGCGTTGGCCGCAGCCGCGCGGGGAAGGGCTTCCTCGCGAGGGAAATATCACGCGCGAAGACGGGTTGGGCCGCGCGAGGTGAGCGAACCCGCGCGGAGTGCTCCCGGAGCTCCAAAACGGCCGTTTTCCTTGCTTGCAGGAGATCTTTGTGGTCACAACGGCGCCGGTTTGCTTAACAAGTCCTCATAATCCCCCTACGGTGGGCACGATGACCAGCGCCGACGTCACCCAAGCCGCACCCGAATCCATGGATCCGGGGAGTTGGCGCGCCAGAACCACCAGTCGTCGGGACGTGCTGCGCTGGGCCGGCGTCGGCGGGCTTGCGGCCGCCGGTTTGGCCGGGCTGACCGGCTGCAGCCAGGCCCAGGGGCCGGTGCAGTTGCCGGTGGAGGCCGCGAAAGGTACGCCGGCTCGCGGTGGTCGGCTGCGGATGGCGCGTCCCGCGAACTCGCGGGCCGAAACGCTCGACTCGGCGGCGTCCCTGTCGGCGTACGAATATCTCGGCGCCCTCTACAACCGCCTCGTCCGCCTCGACGAGGCCGGGAACCCCGTGCCCGACCTCGCTGCCGAGTGGGACGTGACACCCGACGCCCGGCGCTGGACGTTCCGGATGCGCGACGGGGTGCACTTCCACGACGGCCGCCCGTTCACATCCCGCGATGCGGCATTCACGCTCGCGCACATCCTCGACCCGGCGGTGGGCTCGCCGCAGGCCGGCGTACTCACGTCGGTCATGACCGCGGAGAGCATCTCCGCGCCCGATCCGACCACCCTCGTCGTCGACCTGACCGCACCGCACTCGGACCTGCCCTCGCTCCTCACGGCGTATCAGTGCTATGTCGTGCCCGACGGTTCCACGACCGAACAGATCAACACCTCCGGCATCGGAACCGGACCGTTCCGGCTCTCCCATTTCCGGCCCGGCGGGCGCGGCAGCGTCGAGGCGTTCGACGATCATTTCGCCGGCCGGCCTGTGCTGGACGGGATCGACTTCTATTCGATCCAGGACACCCAGGCGCGCGTGAACGCCCTGATGGCCGACCAGATCGACCTGATCTCCCAGACCAACCTCGACTTCGCCACCGCCCAGGTGGTCGCCGCCTCCTCGGCAGCGACGATCGCGCGCGTGACGAATGGGCAGTGGTACACGATTCCGCTGCTCGGGACGTCCCGGGAGTTCAGAGATGTGCGCGTGCGGCAGGCGCTCAAGCTGGCGTACAACCCGCAACAGATCCTCGACGTCGCCGTGCAGGGGGCCGGGACCATCGGCCACGACAACCCAGTGGTTCCGACCGATGCGGCTCATCTGGAGATCCCGCACACGCGCGATCCCGAGCGCGCACGAGCGTTGCTCGCCGAGGCCGGGCATCGCGACGGATTCCGGTTCGAACTCTCCACATCGACACTCGACCCGGTGTTCACACCCATGGCGGTGTCCTTCGCCAATGCCGTCAGGGACGCCGGCATCGAGGCGCGCATTCGCAACGAGTCCGCGGACTCGTACTACACCCAGGTTTGGATGACCAAGCCGGCGATGGTGACCTACTGGTACACGGGCCGGCCCGTCGATCAGCTCCTCAATCAGATCTTCCGCTCGGGGAGTTCCTACAACGAGTCGGCATGGGCGAATCCCCAATTCGACTCCGTGCTCGACGCCGCGCGCGCCGAGGTGAATCCGGACCGCCGGAGGCAGCACTACCAGGACGCCCAGCAGCTCATCGTGACCGAGGGGGCCACCATCACGCCGATCTTCGCCGACCGTCTCGTGGGGCTGAGCCGGAAAGTCGTGAACTACCACGAATACGGGTTCGAGTTCGACTACCTGAACATCGGGCTGAGGTGATCGCATGCTGCGCCTGATCCTCGTCCGCCTCGGGACGGCCGTCATCACCGTCTGGCTGGCCAGCCTCCTGGTGTTCATCGCCGTCCAGGCCCTCCCGGGTGACGTCGCCCAGCAGATTCTCGGCCAGGACGCCACCCCCGAAGCACTCGCCGCCATGCGCGAATCGATGGGCCTCAACCAGCCCATCGCCGAACGCTATATCGACTGGCTCGGCGGCATGCTCACGGGCAACTTCGGCGAATCGCTCGTCTCGGGCGAGCCCGTGGCCGGCACCCTCCTCGTCCATGCGCGGAACACCCTCCTGCTGGCGCTGCCCACGATCATTCTCGGCATCACGCTCTCGGTCGTCCTGGGCCTGCTCGCCGGTCTGTATCGCGATCGCGCCGCCGACCGGACGATTTCGGGTCTGGCGCTCATCGGCATGTCCGTGCCGGAGTTCGTGACGGCGACGGTGCTCGTGCTGGTGTTCGCCATCGCAATCCCGATCTTCCCGGCGGTCGTCATCGACGGAGCCCAGGCGACCGTTGGAGAGTTGCTCCCGTTCACAGTTCTCCCCGTGATTGTGCTGACGATCTCCATGGCGGCCTACATCATCCGCATGACCCGTGCCGGCGTCATCGACGCCATGGCGTCGGAGTTCGTGACGACGGCCCACCTCAAGGGCGTACGCCCCCGTCAGGTGGTTCTCCGGCACGCGCTCCCCAGCGCGATCCTGCCCACCCTAAACGTCATCGCCATCAATATCGCCTGGTTGATCGGCGGTGTCGTCGTGGTCGAGGCGGTCTTCAACTATCCCGGCATGGGCACGCTCATGATCGAGTCCGTGCACAACCGCGACCTGCCGGTCATCCAGGCGATCGCGGTGCTGTCGGCCTCGGTCTATGCGCTCACCAACCTCGGCGCCGACCTCGTCGCCATGCTGCTCGATCCGCGCCAACGTTCCGGGAGGGCCCACTGATGAGCCAGACCACGAACCCACCGCCCACCGGCGGCCCGCCGCAGGAACCGCCCGCGCCCGAGCGCGTCCGCGAGCCAGCGCCCACCCGCGTACGCCGAGCCCTCCGCGAATCACCCATGCTCACCCTCGGCCTGATCCTCGTGGGAGTGCACGTGATCGTGGCCCTCTTGGCTCCCCTCATCACGAGCTACGACCCGACGCAGGCCAGGCCGGCCGAGGCCCTCTATGGCATGACCGCCGAGCACTGGCTGGGCACCGATCAATACGGCCGGGATGTCCTCACCCGCACCATCTGGGGCGGTCGCTATGCCCTCGGAGTCGCGTTCCTGGCCACGACGGTCGCGGTCGCGCTGGGCACCCTGATCGGCGTCACGACCGCCTATCTCCGCGGCTGGTTCGATCTCGTCCTCATGCGCATCGTCGATGCCATGCTGTCGATTCCGACGATTCTGTCGCTGCTCGTCATAGTCACCGTCTTCGGCAATGGGCTGCCGGTCATCGTGCTGGCGGTGACGATCATCTATACACCCGCGGTCATCCGGGTCGTCCGCGGCGCGGCGTCCACCGTCGTCCCGCTGGACTTCGTCACGGCTGCCAGGGCGCGGGGTGAGGGGACGCTCTCGATCGTCACGCGCGAGATCCTGCCGTCGATTCCAGGGGTGGTCCTGGTGGAGTACGCCATGCGCGCCAGCTGGGTCATCCTGCTCGTCTCCACCCTGTCGTTCCTCGGCTTCGGCGCGAACCCACCGACACCGGACTGGGGCCTCATGATCTCCGAAGGCCGGACCGCCCTGACGGTGGTGCCCCTCGCGACCCTGGCACCGATCGTGGCGCTGGCCACCCTGGTTATCGGGCTGTCGGCGCTGGCCGACGGGCTGTCCGGGCGCCTCGGCGTCGACCGACTGCAGCGGGGTGCGGCATGAGTCGGGCGACCCCGGGCACCGACCCCTGCGTCTCGATTGCGGACCTGTCCATCTCCTATCGAACCGGAGACAACCGGCCGGCGATCGACATCACCCACGATGTCGACCTCACCGTCGAAAAGGGCCAGACCCTGGCGATCGTCGGCGAGTCCGGCTCCGGCAAGTCGACGGTGGCCCGGACGCTGCTGGCCTATCTCCGCGGGGGATCCTTCCTGCGATCTGGAAAGGTCACGGTCGACGGGATCGACGTGTTCGGGCTCAGTGGCGCGGAGCTGCGTGCTCACCGTGGCGGGACGGTGGCCATGGTGGCCCAGAACGCCGGCCAGGCGCTGACTCCGTCGATGCGGGTGGGCCGACAGATTGCCGAGGCTCTGGAGGTGCATGCCCGCACTCCCTCCGACGAGCACATCGCCGAGTTGCTCGAACAGGTCCAACTCCCTCGGCGCCTCGCGCGGGCGTACCCCCATCAGCTTTCGGGTGGCCAACAACAACGCGTGGCGATCGCCATGGCGGTGGCCGCGCGGCCGCAGGTGCTCGTGCTGGACGAGCCGACGACGGCGCTCGACGTGCTCACGCAGGCGAGTGTGCTGCGGCTGCTGCGGGATCTGTGCGCCGAACTCGACACGGCGACCGTGCTGGTGTCCCACGACCTCGGAGTGGTCGCGGGCATGGCCGACGAGGTGGCGGTCATGCGTGACGGTCGGGTGGTCGAGCGGTCCGGCGTGCGCGAGGTACTGCATGCGCCTGCGCATCCCTACACGCGTACGCTCCTCGCTTCCGCGCCCCGCCTCGACGACGACGGCATCGTCGAGGTGCACGAGGATGGCACCCGCACGATCCGGGCCCGCCCGACTCTCGAAGCCGGTGACGTCGTCGTCGCGGGTGAGGACGTGGCCGTGGTCTATGGCCGGGGACAGGGCGAGGTGCGGGCCGTGGACGGGGTCGACGTGACCGTACGCCGCGGCGAAGTGCTGGCACTCGTCGGCGAATCGGGCTCGGGCAAGTCCACGTTGGCGTGGGCGGTCGCGGGGCTGAACCCGGTCCGGGAAGGGACGCTGGTCTTCACCGGAAGCAAGTCCGACGCCGGTGTCGGGACGGGCGTGGAGAACACCGATGCGGGTACGGTCTCTGCGGACTATGACCTGTCGCGGCCGGTACGCAAGCGCCCGATCGGGCTGCGCCGGCGCATTCAGCTCGCATTCCAGAACGCCGACACCGCTCTGAACCCGAGGGTCACCGTCGGGACGTCGTTGGCCCGGCCGCTGCGTCTGTTCAGGGCGGTGCCGCGCGATCGGGTCGGCGTACGCCAGAAGGAGCTCATGCATCAGGTCGACCTGCCCGAGGAGTTCCTGCGGCGGTTGCCCGGGCAGTTGTCCGGCGGCCAGCGTCAGCGGGTCGGGCTCGCACGGGCGCTCGCCGGGGATCCCTCGATCATCATTGCCGACGAGATCACGACCGCCCTGGATGTATCGGTCCAGGCCCAGGTGCTGCGGCTGCTGGACGACATCCGCCGCGAGAACAAACTGTCGTGCCTATTCATCAGCCACGACCTCGCCGTCGTGCACGGCATTGCGGATCGGGTGATGGTCATGCATGCGGCGCGGGTCGTCGAGGAGGGGCCGGTGGACAAGGTCTTCGCGGACCCCCGACATCCCTACACCCGCGAGCTGCTCAGTGCGACGCTGGCAGCGCCGGGTGCCGGTGAGGACCGCCCGGATCCTCTCGACACCATCTCCGAACGCCGCAGCTGGGTCAGCGAGGAGAGTGATGGCTGGGACGAGGCCGGCGACGGGCATCGCTGGCGACGCTGGCGCGACCAGGCGTGACCTCAGGGCGAATCGGGGCAAGTCCGACAGCCCCAACCGGGTCCGGCGTGCGAGGAGCACCCACGACAAGGAGAAACGACGTGACACCACGACTGGTCCAGGGCCACGAGCTCCCCAAATCGGTCGACGTGCACCATGCCTGGATTCCCATGCCCGACGGCGTACGCCTCCATGCCCGCATCTGGCTCCCCACCGATGCGCACGAGCAACCGGTGCCTGCGCTGCTCGAATATCTCCCCTATCGCAAGAGTGACTGGACGTCGGTGCGGGACGCCGAACGCCATCCCTGGTATGCGGGCCACGGCTACGCGTCGGTCCGCGTCGATATCCGCGGCTGCGGAGATTCGGACGGGGTGTTCGACGACGAATATTCGGAGACTGAGCTCAACGACGGACTCGCCGTCATCGCCTGGCTCGCCGAACAACCCTGGTGCACCGGCAGGGTCGGGATGTTCGGCATCTCCTGGGGAGGCTTCAACTCGCTCCAACTCGCCGCGCTCAAACCGCCCGCACTCAAGGCGATCGTCACGGTCTGCTCGTCCGACGACCGCTATGACAACGATGTGCACTATGTCGGCGGTTCGGTCCTCGGCATCGACATGACCGCCTGGGCCGGGACGATGCTCGCATTCTCGTCGCGGCCCCCCGACCCGCAGCACGTCGGCGACCGCTGGCTCGACCTCTGGCGCCGGCGGCTCGACCACGTCACCCCGCCACTGCTCACGTGGCTGTCCCACCAGACCCGCGACGCCTATTGGCAGCGCGCCTCCGTGTGCGAGGACTATTCCGCCATCGAGGCGGCCGTCCTCGCCGTCGGTGGCTGGGCGGATCCCTACCACGACACCGTCCTGCGACTGGTCGAGAATCTCTCCGCGCCGGCGCGCGGCATTCTCGGGCCCTGGGCGCATCAATATCCGGATCGTGCCACCACGCCCGGTCCGGCGATGGGATTCCTGCAGGAAACCCTGCGGTGGTGGGACTTCTGGCTCAAGGACATCCCGACGGGGGTGCTCGAGGATGCGGCGCTCCGCGTCTTCCTGGAGGACTCCCGCCCACCGGTCACCGCGCCCGGCGATGTGCCCGGGGTCTGGCTGGCGACCGAATGGCCCGCCGCGGCGACCCAGCCCACTGACTTCGCCCTCCCCCGCCCCAATAT
>CAZEVN010000136.1:0-7152 GCA_964515145.1 uncultured Enemella sp. | reverse complement strand
GCCTTCAGGTCGACCTGAAGGCCGAGACTCCGTGACATGAGCATCCATCACCTCAACTGTGGCACCCTCCACCCACCGTCGCGACTTCTTGTCAACGGTCAGGGCGGGCTGTTCGAGCCCGCGACCATGGCGTGTCGCTGCCTGCTGATCCCGACCGGGGACACCTGGACGCTGGTCGACACCGGGATCGGGAAGCCGGACCTGGGGGATCCGATCGGCCGCCTCGGGCCGCGCTTCATCCGCATGACCCGTCCCGCCCTCGACGCGACCGAGCCGGCCGTCACGCAGGTCACAGGCCTCGGCATTGATCCCAGGTCGGTAACCGACATCGTCCTCACCCACCTCGACCTCGACCACGCGGGCGGGCTGGTCGACTTCCCGTGGGCACGCATCCACCTTGCCGCCGACCACCTGGGGCTGGTCGTGCCAGCCCTGCGCAAGGTCGGCACCTGGCGCCTGCGCCCGGTCCAGTGGGCGCATCGGCCGAGTTGGGTGCCGGCGAGGAAGACGGAGGAGTACGCCGGGCGTCCGGCCGCGCGCATCAACGACCGGGTGCGACTGGTGGCGCTGGACGGACACCTCGACGGCCACTGCGGCGTGGTGATCGACCGCCCGGGCGAGCCCACCCTGATCCACGCGGGCGATGCGATTTTCTCGACCCGCACCCTGCAACGCAGAGCAGCACCGATCGGCCTGGCGGCGTTCGAGCGCTATATGCGCACCGATGTCCCGGCCTGGCGGTCGAGTCGCCGCTGGCTTCAGGAACGCCACGCGGAGGGTGCCGAGGTCGTCTGCGCGCACGAACCCTGGTGATGTCAGGAACTTTTCTCGTCCAACGGCACTCCCACACCCAGCGAAAGGGAAGGATTGCCGCATGGGTTTGTTCGGGAGCAGGAAAAAGTCGGAGCACGGGTCCACCCCTCCTGGTGAGTCGGCGGAGATCACAGCGCTGATCGAGACGGGCCAGGTTGCCGAGGCCGTACGCCGACTCCGGGCGGACCAGACGTTGTCGATGGCTGACCTGGCCCGGGTGCTCGGTCGGCTCGGTGAGGCTTCGGGGGCGGAAATCCTGATCGAGGCCGCCCAGGGCATGCAGGCCAATCCCGACGACCCACGCGCGCTCTATCAACTCGGGTATGCCTGTGTCGACGTCGGTCTCGACGAGGTGGCCATCCGTCCTCTCCGGGCAGGGCTGCGCCAGGGCCCCAATCTCGGCATCGTCCGCGAGCTCGCTCTCGCCCTCCAGACGAGCGATCGCGATGCCGAGGCGGTCGAAGTGTTGCGTGCCCACGACCATCTCCTTCAGCCCTGGCCCGACCGCTATCTCGTGGCCCACAGCCAGTTGCTGTCCGGCGACATCCCCGGCGCCCGCGCGACCGAAGCTCAGCTGCCTCCCGCCGGCAACGACTTCGAGCACGCCCACAAGGGCCTCCGGCGGCGTCTGGCCCGAGCCGAGAGTGCGAGCCGACGTTCTCCGATGCATCACCAGGATCTGCGCGGCTGGCAGTATGCGCTGACGGGCACCGTGCTGACGAGCCTGTCGCCCCATGGGTTCGAGTCGATGACTGGGCGGTGGGCCTATGTCGGCGACAGCTATGAGCGGTGTGCCCTCGGGATCCATCGTCTGCGGCTGGCGCTCGAGGCCGCCGATCGGCACCCGACCAGAGTCTGCGTACTCCCCGATCACAACAGCCTGATCCTCGGCCTGGCCATCTCCCGGATGCTCCAACTTCCCACGGCCCAGTTCGATACAAGCGCTGATGCCCTGGTCGTCGCCTATGACCTGAAGGAAGTGGACACCGACATCCTGCAGGCCCTGGTGGAGCGGCAGCCGGGTCAGGTCCTGTTCGAGCACGCATCCAACTGGGTCGACTCGGCGCCGATCTCCCCCGACATCGCCACCCTCGTGCATCAGGTCGTCATTCCGCCGTGGGGCGAGCAGCTCCGGGTCGTGGGCCGCGAGACCATCCAGGAGTCCGCCGACGAAAGCCCCGTGGAGGAGATCGCGGCCCGGATCGCCGGCAACGCGCCCGTGGCTGACGTCGGTGATCCCGGGACGCCGCCGGACACCGACGAGGTCCTCTCCGATTTCGTCGCGAACGTCCGGGACACCTGGCTGCAGGGCCCGCGCCATCGCCTGCTTGGGCGTGGCCCCGTTCGGAGCAGCCGGTTCGGCTAGCCGAGGGGATCGGCCAGGTTCCAGCCGGCAGCGAGGAGCGGATCGATCTCTGCGACGGCGGTCCTGAGCCGCTCCGCCGGCGTACCCCTCACCTCGATCCACCCCACACCCGCCTCCGCCAGAACCTCGCGGAACCGGTCCTGCATCGCGTGCCGCAGATGTTCACCGTCCCGCTGGCCGTCCTGCACGAAGGGGATCTCATCGCCGGTGAGCACATAGAGATCCGGCCGCCAGGTCTTGGCGAGGGCCTCGACCGACGGGCTGCGCGTGCCGACATAGCGCTCATGCCAGATCGTCGTGGCGAGGACGTCGGTGTCGGAGATGACGAGCGGCGCAGGCGTACGCCGCAGCGCCTCGATCTCCTGTCTGCGGTGTTCGACGGCGATGAGATCGAACTCCGCACTGTGCCAGGGCTCGGCGAGCCCGCCGGGGCGTACGGCTGACCACTCCCGGCCATATTCCGGCACCCAGGGCACGCGATAGTGCGCCGCCAGCGCCTCCGCCAGGGTCGTCGATCCCGTCGACTCAGCGCCCAGCACGACCACGCGCCGGGCGAACCACGACCGGACCGACGCCGGCAGCGCCCACCAGTGACCCGCCACATCGGCGCGGATGGCCGTGCCCGAGATCGGCATCGCCACGCGGCCCGGATCCACGTGAAACCAACGGGCCCCGAGCCGGCGGGCCAACTCCTCGCCGTAGTCATCCGACGTGAACACCGCGTCGACGGGCTGATCGAGCAGGTTCTCGATGACCTTCATGTGGAGGTCCCAGACGGCCGGATCGGCATAGTCGATCGGCGCATCGTCGTGCCCCTCGACCACATCGACCTCCGGGTGCTCCGCCCGGATCCAGTCGGCCCGGACCGCCACCGGGATCGACTCGACCGAGCTCGCCAGCACCTGCACGATCACCCGCTCACACCGGGCGCTCGCCGCGCGAATGAGGTTCTGATGCCCTGCGTGGAACGGATAGAACTTGCCCAGAACCAGCCCGCGATTCACGTGCTTCATGCCGCCACCGCCTGGGGAATGTCGGCTTCACGAGCCGCCTGCGCTGCCTTGCGCCACTGCCGCCAACCCACGACGCACAGAGCCAGGAACACCGCATAGAGCGCGGCGGTCAAATACAGCTCCTTGTGGATATACAGCCCTATATAAATCACGTCCGCGATGATCCAGAGCAGCCAATTCCCGATCCATTTTCTGTTCAACATGAGCTGAGCCCCTAGTGAGAGGGCAGTTGTGAGGGCGTCCGGGACCGGCACGGTCGAGTCCGTGTGCGACGTCAACAAAGTGTGGACAACCCAGGCCAAGCCTGTGACTAACATCACTATGCCCACCCACGCCCAGGGCGGGGTCCGCCTCACCACCAGCTCGGCGCGGTCCGCACCGCCGTGGAGCCACCAATACCACCCGATGGCACCCAGTCCGAAATAGAGGACCTGCAGCCACGCATCCGCATAGAGCCCGGCCTGCAGGAACAGGACCAGGAAGAACACGTTGTTGGCCATGCCGACCGCGAAGTTCCAGATATTGCGACGCACCACCAGCCAGACACACAGCGCTCCGGTTGCAAAGCCGGCAACCTCCACCCAACTCATGGCCCCTCCTTTATTGTCGTTGGGACAAATTAGACTCCCCGGGTTTCTTTTTGTCAACTCGACCAGATAAGGTGGCCGGCGTGAGCTTCAAATCCGACTACCCCGTTTTCGCTGTCACGGTCGACCTGGTTGTGCTGACCCTGCGGGAGCAACGCCTGTGCGTCCTCCTGATCGAACGCGGCGTCGAGCCCTTTGCCGGCCGACTCGCGTTGCCGGGCGGTTTCGTCCGCATCGATGAGGACCTGGAGGAGGCGGCCTATCGCGAGCTCCACGAGGAGACCGGTTTCGGGCCCGAGCTCGTGCGCGGCATCGAACAGCTCCGCACCTATGGGGCTCCCGATCGGGACCCCCGGCCCGAGCGCGTGGTGTCCGTCGCCTGGGTGATCCTGGGGGCCGACTTCCCCGAGCCGGTCGCTGCCTCCGACGCCGCCTCGGCGAGCTGGTTCGTGCTCGACGACCTCGACGTCGACGATCTCGCTTTTGACCACGCCGAGATCCTCACCGATGGGGTCGACCGCGCCCGCTCCAAGCTCGAATACACCAGCCTCGCGACCGCGTTCGTCGCCGAGGAGTTCACAATCTCCGAGCTTCGCGGCGTCTATGAGGCGATCTGGGGCGAGACCCTGGACGCGGCGAATTTCCAGCGGAAGGTGACGGGTACGCCCGGTTTCCTCGCTCCCACCGACAACCGGGTTTCGACCGGTCGAGGCCGCCCCGCCCAACTCTTCCGCCGTGGATCGACGGCCGAACTGCACCCACCGATGCGGAGGGGTGCATGACCGTTCCCTATCGTCAGGTTCGCGCAGTGTTCGACGCGGACACGATCACCGTCTACCAGGCGTACGCCGCGGCGATCGCCGAGCCGGCCGTCGCCGCCCAGACCTTCGTCGCGCCTTTCAAGCGCGAACGCATGACCTGGATCAAACCCTCCTTCCTCTGGATGATGTATCGCTGCGGCTGGGCGACGAAGCCAGGCCAGGAGCGCGTCCTCGCGATCCGGATCACCCGAGACGGGTTCGAGGCGGGACTGCGGGAATCGTGCCTCAGCCATTTCGATGCGGCCTTCCACGCCGACCACGACGAATGGCGTGCACAGCTGAAACATTCACCTGTCCGCATCCAATGGGATCCCGAACGCGATCCCGCCGGTCAGCCCATGGCCTGGCGATCACTCCAGATGGGCCTCTCGGGGGCGGCCGTGGCGCGCTATGTCGAGGACTGGATCGTCGGCATCGAGGACATCACGGACTCTCTTCAGGCCCGTCGCACAGGTTCTGAGCCCCTGCCGGACGAGCGGCCCTATCCGTTGCCCAACGACATCGCTGCGCAGGTCGGCGCCGCCTGACTCACGACCGTGTCCGCGCCAGGAACCCCCTGATCAGATCGGCGACCAGATCGGGCGCCAACAGGTTCGCCAGATGGCCCTGCCCGGGCATCTCCACGCTTTCCGCATCCGGCAATCGCTCGGCGAGCCAGTGATTGGCCCCGACGAGATGGGCGGGGCTCCCAGATCCAGCGATCAGGAGGGTCGGCACGTCGACCGCCGCGTACTCCTCCAGCCGATCCTCGGTCAGATCGATCTCACGGAGCTCACGCGTCCAAGTGGGAGCGAGCTGGAGCATCCCGGGCCACAACGGCGACGCGCGGACCATGGCCGTCTCTTCGGGCTGGATGCGCAGGAAGTGATCGGCCGCGATGAGCATGGCCGCCTCGTTGTCGCCACGCGCAATTGCGTCGGCATAGGGCTGCAGGTGTTCGCCCGCGGTCAGTGACTCATAGGGCAATGGCGGCTCATAGAGGACCAGCGCGCTCGGCCGCGCCCCGAGTCGGGCGGCCTCCAGCGTGCAGATCCCGCCATAGGAATGCCCGACGAGGGCGGCGCCCTCCCCGGCGATCTCGACCAATTGGGTGATGTCGGCGGCCTCGGTGGCCAGCGTATAGGCCTCCGCGTCGCCGCTGCCTTCGCGTCCTCGGCGATCGAGCACATAACAACGGTGATCCCCGGCGAGCAGTTGCGCGACCTGAAACCAGTCGCGGGCGGCGGAAATGCTGCCGTGCACGATGACGACCGGCGGTCCGTCTCCAATCGCGTAGTAGGCCAACCGCGTGCCATCCGCGGCCTCGAAGTGTTCGGTTGTCGGCTGCTCCATTGCAGTTCCTCCTCGCTGGCGATCACAGTCACCCTAGGCCTCGGCTCCGACAGTTCCATCGGCCCGGCCACCTCGCCGAAAAAATGTCCGAACAATGCGGGAACATTGCGAGCAGGTGGACTCTCTGAGGGATTGTCGACGTGGGAGAGGCATGGAGTGATGACAGACGGTTATGACCTGGCGATCGATTTCGGCACGAGCAACACCTCGGCCACGATCCGTCGCGCCGGCCAGCGACCGGTCACGCTGCGGCTGAGCCCTGACGGCAACCTGCTCCCGTCGGCGGTCCTGCTCGGTCAGGGCGGCGTGGTGGTGGGTCACGATGCGATTCGGCAGGCGCGCTTGCGCCCGGAGGCGTTCGAGCGTACGCCGAAGCGCCGGCTCGGCGAGCCCGCAGTGTTTCTCGGCGGCCAGGCCGTGCCGCCGGAGCGGCTGGTCGCCGCCGTGCTCGAACGCGCCTATCGACAGGCGCTGACCCAGGCCCGGCAGGAAGTCCCCGACAACATCATCCTCACCCACCCCCAGGCCTGGGGACCGCATCGCCTGGCCCAGTTGCGCCAGGCCGCCCAGTTGGCAGGCATCGACCCGTCGCGCACGTTCCTGGTCCCCGAACCCATCGCTGCGGCCTGGCAACATTCGACCCAGCTGAGCCCCGCACCGGGTCAACGCATCGCCGTCGTCGACTTCGGTGGCGGGACGTTCGATGTGGCCCTGCTGGAGATCGGTCATGACAACCGCTCCACCCGCGTGCTTGCCGCGAACGGCATCGATCCGCTGGGCGGTGACGACTTCGACCGGCGCATCGAGCAGTGGGTCCTCGAACAACTCCGCCTCGACCATCCGACCGTGCTGGAGCGGCTGCAGGGCAATGCGATGGGTGATCGGCTGACCCTGCGGGAGGAAGTCCGCCAGGCCAAGCATCATCTGTCCCACAACTCCTCGGCCGACATCATGATCCCCGGCGAACGCGGACTGGTGCTGACCCTGACCGTGCATGAGTTCGAGGCGATGATCCGCCCCGACGTCGATCGGGCCGCGGCCCTGACCCGCACCCTGCTCGACGGCTCGAACGCCCAGGTGTTCCTCACCGGGGGGTCCAGCCAGATCCCTCTCGTGCAACGGACCTTCGTCGCGCTCACCGGTGGGCGGGTCGGTTCGCTGGGGGACCCGAAGGAGGCCACCGCTCTCGGCGCCCTGACTCCCCCGGAACGCAACGACGA
>CAZEVN010000135.1:0-7328 GCA_964515145.1 uncultured Enemella sp. | reverse complement strand
GACCAGATCATCCTGACCGCGACTCAGCCCACCGGCTCCACGGATCGAGGCTTAGGGGTGTGGCAGGGGCCAGGGAGGGTGTCGGTGCCCTCTGGCGGTCAGGCCAGGACCCAGGCCCCATTCTGTTGGGTCAGTCCCAGGACCAGGAGCCGTCGCAGGTTGAGTCCGGCGGCGCGTTGGTGCAGCCAGGCGTCGTTCTTGGCCACGCCACGGTAGGGCACCCGCCGGTTGCCTCTGGTGAGCCAGGCGATGGACCGTTCGACCATCGGACGGTGCTGGCGGTAGGCAGCCGCAAAGCCGGGCTCGCTCGCGCGTTGGCGGTGCTCACGTTGAAGCTGGTGGTGGGGGCCGAGCCTGACCTTGCGGCCACTGGTGGCGGTAGTGCACTGGGCCCGCAGCGGGCACCCGGTGCAGGCGGCACCGAAGGTGACTCGACCCTTGGAACTGACCGGGCGGGTGAGCCCGGCCGGGCAGGTCAACGTGTTGACGTCCGGGTCGTGGGTGAAGTCATCCAGGGTGAACCCGCCCTCGACCGCAGGCCGTAGCGGCCAGGGCTTGACCACGGGCACCCACCCCTTGCCCGCCAGCGCGGCCAGCATCTGCCCGGTGGCGTAGGCCGAGTCGCCCAGTACCTGCACATCGGTGGTGTCGGTGATCGTGGGGTCGGTGGTGATCAGGTCGGCACCGACAGCTGCATCGGAGTGTTCCGCCCCGGTGGTCTTGGTCAGCGTCACCTCGGTCAGCAGGCCGGTGTCTGGCTCGACCACGACGTGGGCCTTGAACCCGTCCTGGCGCCGTTCCCGGGTCTTGTGCGCGTGCCGGGCGTCTTGGTCGACGGTGGAGATCACCCGGTCCGGGGCTGTCTTCCGCGCGATCCGCCACCGCCCGTCTGTGCCGTCGGAGCCCTCGGCCGGTTCCACGTCTTGCCCAGCGACCAGGGCCAGTAGCGCGACCGCTTCGGCCGGTTTCCCGCCCTCCTTGCTGAGGGTCTCCACGTCCGGGGCGGCCAGCAACGCCAACGCGTCATTGACCAACGCGGTGACTAACTCCTCCCGGGCGCCCTCATCGTCCCAGGCGATCCGTGGCTTACCCGTAGCGCTGTACCCGGCCCCGGTCAGCGCCTCCAGCCGGGTGCACTCGGTAGCCACCAGCCCCGCGGCTTCGGGGACCTCGCGGGCGACCCGACGGATCGCGGCGATCAACTGCGTGACGGTGTCCTGGCGGGCGACCGCGTCATCCAGAATCGTGGAGTCCAACGCCCGCCGCTGCTTCCCGGCCAGGGCACCGGTGGAGATGATCACGTCCCGGACGACCTCGAAGATCCGTTGTGGACGCTTCGAGGCAGCAAGGCGTTTGCGCCAGTACGTCAACGTCGAGGGATGAAACCCGGCCGCGTCGACCGCGTACCCGCACGCGGCCTTCCACCGCAGATCGAAGGTGAGTGCCTCGGCGGCTTCCCGGTCCGAGTACCCGTGCAACGACTGCAACACCAGCACCGAGGCGATCACCTCCGGCGGGATCGAGGGCCGGCCCCGCCCCGAGGGAAACAAGTCCGCGAACAACTCCGGCGCGAACAACTCCAACCGGTGCTGGGCCAAAAACGCGAACACACTCCCAGCCGGCAACAAGTGCCCAGCTAGCGACTCCACATCCAACAACTCACGCTGCCGATCCGCCTCACCCTGCATCACACCAGGATCCCAGCCAGCCCCTCAGAGCGCCCACACGCCACGCGGATTGTTCAGCAGTCTCCTAGAGCCCTGCTCCGATAGTTCCTAGACTCCGACGGAGCTGGCCGAGGCGCTGCAGATGCTGCGCGCGAAGTGACCTGGGTCAGTCGGCCTTGAAGCCGATCTTCTCGTGCGTACCGTCGCAGAGCGGCTTGATGCTCGAGCCCCCGCAGCGACACAGCGAGACCCGCTGGCGGGTTTCGACGTCGCCGCCACCCTTGATTTCCATGGGTACGCCACCGGTCACGATATAGGGGCCATCCGGCACGATGCCGACGCGCGCCGAACCGTTGGCCTCGACGTGCGGAGCGTCCTCGCTCGGCCGATAGGTCAGCGCGCCGGAGGGGCACCGGTCGATCATGTCGGTCATCTCGTCGCGGACAGCCTCGTCCTCGGTGCGCCCGACCATCTTCCAGACGTTGTCGCGGTGCTTGGCGCAGAAACCGGCATGCGCACAGATTGAGCGGTCGTCCTCGACGACGACCCCGGTGCCGCCCAGCACCGTGGCGCGGTCGGCATAGGTGCCTTCCGGGTGTTTCGGCGTACCGTCGAAACCGATCTCGCGATGGGTCAGGTCACAGAACGGCTTGGTCTTCGAATGGCCACAGCGACACAGCCAGACGTCGCCGTTGTCCTTGGCATGCTCACTTGCGTCGACCTCGTCGCCGTAGTTCCACGCCACCGGATGCTTCTCGTCGACGACGATCTCGGCGCGAACCAGCTGGACATCGCCGGACACGATCAGCGGTCCGCCGCTGACGCTGATCCTGGGGTTGGTGGACTGCTCGGACATGGTCAAACCTCCTGGCCTGGTCGCGGGGTCTCCGCTCCTGCTGGGTCCGGGTCGGCATCGACCGGACGACCTCAGCCTATTCAGTCGGCCCGGGGTCGTGAGGAGAGCCTCGCGGAAGCCAGCGGAAGCGGATCTCATCGCCGGGCCGGGCCTGGGCCATCAGATCGGTGGCCGCGGGGGTGAGCACCCCGATCACGGGATAGCCGCCGGTCACCGGGTGATCGGCGAGGAAGACGACCGGCTGCCCGCTCGGCGGCACCTGGATCGATCCGCGGACCATCGGTTCGGACGGCAGCTCACCCCGGTGATTCCGGTGGCGGTCGAGGACCCGGCCGCTGAGGCGTACGCCGACGCGGTTGCTCTCGGACGTGACCTCCCAGGTCGCATCGACGAGCCGGGTCGGGTCGGCGAACCAGTCGTCGCGCGGGCCGCGGATCACGTCGAGGACGGGCGTGGCCGGTTGCGGAGAGGTCGGTGCCGCGAAATCCACCGGGGTGAAGTCGAGCTCGGCAGGCACCGGGCCTGCTGACAGCAGATCGCCGGGCCGTAGCGCGGGTGGCCCCAGCCCGCTCAGGACATCGGTCGACCGCGACCCCAGCACCGGTTCGGCCCCGAAGCCACCGCGGACCGACACATAGGTCCGCAGCCCCCGCTCGGGCATGCCCAGGCGCAACTCCTGACCCGGGGCGATGACGAACGCGGCGCCATGCCCGACCGGCCGCCCGTCGAGCGTCGCCTGTGCGTCAGCCCCGGTGAGGGCGACCCACGCGAGCGCGGTGGCGCGCAGTGCCAGTCCGCCGAACGTGACCTCCAGCGCAGCCGCGTGATAGCCCTGCCCGAGGAGTCGCTGGCCGAGTTGGTACGCCGCGCGGTCCGCCGCGCCGGATCCGCTCACCCCGACGCTGGCGAAGCCCGGTCGGCCGGCGTCGACGAAAATAGCGAGCGGGCCGGTCGCAATCACCTCGAAACTCATGTCGCGACCACGAATCTGACCGCGGTGCCGGGGTACAGCAGCGCGGGAGGCGTCCGGTCGGGGTCCCACAGGAGAGCCTCGGTCGTGCCGAGCAGCTGCCAGCCGCCGGGCGACTCGCGGGGATAGATCCCGGAGAACCGGCCCGCCAGTCCCACCGCGCCGACCGGGACCCTGGTGCGGGGTTCGGCCCTCCGGCGCACCTCCAGTCGCGGATCGCCGCCGACGAGATAGGCGAAGCCGGGGGCGAACCCGCCGAAGGCGACGCGCCAGGGGGTGCCCGTGTGAGCCGCGATCACTTCCGACTCGGACAACCCCGTGAGCCGGGAGACCACGGCCAGGTCCGGCCCTGCGTACCCCACCGGAATCGTCACCGTCCTCGTCGGCTCGGGCAGGGCTCCTGGATCGGCGGCGTCCGCAAGCCGGGCGGCGAGCCGGCGTACCCCTTCGGGGTCTGTCCCGGCTGGCCACCGCACCAGCACGGTCCGGGCGGCCGGCACGATTTCGAGGGCAGGGTCGGCTGCGCGGAGGGCGGCTTCGAGGGCGAGTACGCCTGCCAGCGCCCGATCGGGGTCTGCGTCGGTGATCTCGACGAGGAGGGCGTCGGTGCCGCAGGGGAGGAGCCGGATGGGTACGCTCACGCGAACGCCTCGAGGCCCACCTGCGCCGCGGTCAGGGCCTCGCGGACCCGGCGGGCGATGTGGACGGCATCGGGGGAGTCGCCATGGACGCAGATCGACGCGGCGTCGATCCGCACCGGGGTGCCGTCGACCGAAGCGATCTCGCCCTCGGCGACGAGGTGAACCATGCGCCGCGCGATGAGGTCCGGGTCGTGCAAGACCGCACCGGGATCGCGGCGGCTGACGAGGGTTCCGTTCGCGTGGTAGGCCCGGTCGGCGAACGCCTCGGCCACGCCCTTCAGGCCGCGTTCCGAGGCGAGCCGAAGAACGACGGAGCCAGGAAGGGCCAGGATCGGCAGGTCGGTGTCCCACGCCGCGATCGCGTCCAGGACAGCGCCCGCCTGCGCTTCGTGGTGCACGATCGTGTTGTAGAGCGCACCGTGGGGCTTCATATAACGGATCCGGGTGCCCGCCGCCCGGGCCATGGCGGAGAGCGCGCCGAGCTGATAGAGCAAGTCGGCGGTCAGTTCCTCGGGAGTGACATCGAGGAAGCGCCTGCCGAAGCCGCGGATGTCGGGATAGCTCACGTGCGCCCCGATGCTCACGCCGCGCTCGGCGGCGGCCGCGACCGTACGCCGCATGGTCAGCGCATCCCCGGCATGGAAGCCACAGGCGACATTGGCGCTGGTGACGAGGTCGAGCATGGCGAGGTCGTCGCCCATGCGCCACGCGCCGAACGACTCACCCAGGTCGGCATTCAGATCGATCCGCATCGCACAACCTCCTGGGTCGGGAGGCTACCCCGGACTCGTGCTGGGGCTCGAAGATGGGGGCATGGTGACCTATGCCGAGGCAAGCCGGGCCGTCCAGATCCGCCGCCTGGCGAAGATCGCCCGGAGCGCGATCCCCGCCTGGGGGCTGGGTGATGCGGAACTTCGCCTGCTCAACCACGGCTACAACACGATCTTCCGGGTCTCGACAGGCGTACGACGCTCTTTTTTCCGCCCGCGGCCACCGCCGACCCCTGCATGCGGACCTGCACGGGTGGAACCTGCGTTGGCACCGGGGCAGGCTCGCCATCCTGGACTTCGATGACGCCGGGATCGGCGTACCCATCCAGGATCTCGCCATCTCGGCTTATTATCTCCGACCGGATCGCGCGCGGGAGGAGGCCCTGCTCGAGGGGTACGCCGAGTCGGCCCCGTTGCCGGACTTCTCCGCGGCGGAGTTCGAGGCCGTGGTGGCGAGCCGGAATCTGGTGCTGGCCAACGATGTCATCGCCACCGAGCAGGCCGACTTCAGAGCCCTGATCGAGCGCTATCTCCCGACGACCGTGGCGCGGATGCGGTATTTCCTGGACACCGGGTCCTATCGCCCGGATGCGCCCGGTGCGGAGGTCTTCTGAAGGCGACCCCGCCCGGAAACCCTCGAGGGGGCCCGGGCGGGGCAGGTTGAATCGGGCGAACAGATCCTGATCACGTATCGCGATGCAGCGGGGCGTTCTTTTCGCGTTCGAAGTCTGCGGACGTCATGTCATCGGGCTCGACGAGCCCCTCGACCTGGGGACGGACGCGCAGGTTGACGATCGCGGCGACGAGGCCACCCCACAGGATGACGATCGAGACGACCATGAGAATGATGGCGAGGGGGCTCATGAGCGGTCCTCCTTCACGGGCGGCCAGGCATGGAACTGGGCATCGGCGATGTCAGGACGCCGCCAGGGGATCAGGGTGAACACGATGGAAGCGACGAAGATGAAGGCGATGGTGCCCCAACCGAACACCCCGATATACCACCCCGGATAGCCCTCATAGCCGTCGGAAATCAGGCTGATGATCTTCTGGACCATCATGAAGCCCAGCACCACCGGTCCGAGCACTCCGACGAGCACGGTCCACCACGGTCCGAGCTTGAAGGTCGACACCGTGTTGAGGTGGATGCGGAGTTCCTTGCCGCGGCGCATGATCCAGATGGTCAGGATCGACATCACGATGGCCGACAGAACGATGCCGATGTTGTTGCTCCACTGGTCGACCGTGTCGAGGGCAAAGAGGCCGGTCGCAGTGGAGAACAGGCCGACGGAGATAGCCGCGGCAATGAGCGAAACGATCACGCCAGCCGCGATGCGGCCGATGGCAAACTTCTCCTGTATCGACGCCGAGACCCCCTGCATGATCGAGATCAGGGAGGTGAACCCGGCGAGGACGAGTGAGGCGAAGAACAGCATGCCGAAGATGTTTCCGCCGGGCATCTCGGCGATGACCTTCGGGAAGGTGATGAACGCGAGCCCGACCCCGGTCAGGCCCTCGAGATCGCTGATCTGCTGCCCCGCCTGATGGGCCATGAAGCCCAACGTGGCGAACACGCCGATGCCGGCCAGCAGTTCGAACGACGAGTTGGCGAACGCGACAACCAGGCCGGAGGAGGTCATGTTGGACTTCCGGCGCTGATAGGAGGCGTAGGTGATCATGATGCCGAAGGCGATCGACAGCGAGAAGAAGATCTGGCTATAGGCCGCGATCCACACATTCGGGTCCGCCAGGGCGCTCCAGTTGGGCTCGAAGAAGGCATTCAGACCTTCGAGGGCACCCGGCAGGAACAGCGCACGGATCACCAGGGCCACGAAGATGACCACGAGGACCGGGATGAAGATCATGTTGAGCTTGCCGATGCCGTTGGCGACGCCGAGCAGCAGCACGACAAGAATCGCCGCCCAGACGAGCACCATCGGGATCAGGACCCCGAGGACCGGCGTCGTGGAGACGCCGGGTTCGGTCGCCTGGAGGTAGGTGCCGGCGAAGAATCCGCTCGTGTCATCACCCCATCGCAGGTCGAAGGAGAACACGAAATAGCTCATGGCCCACGCGATAACAGCTGCGTAATAGACGCCGATCACGAAGAGCAGAACCGTCTGGAACCAGCCCAGCGATTCGGCCCAGCGGGCCATCCGCCGAAAAGCCAGCGGCGGTGCGCCGCGGAAGCGGTGGCCGATGGCATAGTCGAGGAAGAGGATCGGGATGCCGGCGGTGAGCAGCGCGATCAGATAAGGGATCAAAAATGCGCCGGAACCGTTGGAATAGGCGACTCCGGGGAATCGCCAGATGTTGCCCAGGCCCGCGGCAGAGCCGATGGCGGCCATGATGAAACCGGCCTGATGGTTCCACTGTTCCCGGGTTTCCTTGGCCGGTTGGGCCATTGCGGTTGCCACAGGTCAC
>CAZEVN010000134.1:0-7342 GCA_964515145.1 uncultured Enemella sp. | reverse complement strand
GGGTTCCTCGAGAAGATCGAGGACTTCGAGTTCGAGGGGCAGACCGTGTTGGCGAGCCGGCTCGGCTATCGGATGACCGAGCGCTTCGCGAGCATCTATTTCGGTCGCATCTTCATGCATCCCGAGGTGGTGTTCACGCCCGAGATGCTGCGTCCGGAGCTGCAGGACATGGCCGTGTTCGCCGAATCGATGGCGACGATGGTGCAGACCCACGAAAGGGTGGCGAAGGCCTACTTCGAGGATGGGACCATCGAGCTCGCGTCACCGCCGTTGCGGGCATTGCTCGAGATCATGGCGTTCGGCGCGACGGCCGACGGCCACGGGCTCGACGCGCCCGAGGTCCGCGACCTGTTCAAGCGGGAAACGGTGCTCGCCAGCGCGTGGTATGCCGAACGCCTCGATTCCCAGCAGGCCGAGGCCGTACGCCTGGCCGAACAGGGTGTCGCCGCACTCCGGAGCTTCATCTCGGAACCGGACAACGCGACGGTGGTACGCCGACTCAGCCTGGAGGGACGCCTCGCGGATATGGAGGCCGAGCGGGGCCGGGTGGCCGAACCTGCGTACCGGCAGGAACTCGTCGGCACCCTGGGCCGACAGCCGTTCTGACCGGTCGGTTGCTAGCTGCGTTGCGCAGACGCCGTCGTATAGAGACACACGGCGGCGGCCGTCGCAAGGTTGAGGCTCTCGGCCGAGCCCCAGAGCGGAACGGCGACCCGGCGATCGGCCAGCGCCGCATGGTCGTCCGGCAGACCCCAGGCCTCGTTGCCCATGAGCCACGCGATCGGGTGCGCGAGCTCACCCGTCGCGGCCATGGTGTCGAGCCGGTCAGTGCCGCCGCCGTCGGCGGCCAGGATCTGTACGCCGCGGCCGTGCAACTCGGCGACGATCTCCTCGAGCCGGACGCCGGTGATCACGGGCAGATGGAACAGCGAGCCGACTGACGCGCGGACGACCTTGGGGTTGGTGACCTCGACGGAATCCGCGGAGAGGATCACCGCGTCGGCGCCGAAGGCATCGGCACAACGAATGACGGTGCCGGCGTTACCCGGATCGCGGATCTGGGCACACACCACCACGAGCTTCGGACCGTCCGGAAGGTCGTCGAGGGTGCGCTGCGGCCACGTGCACACAGCGAGCACGCCCTGCGGGTGGACCGTGTCGGCGAGTCGGGCGAGGTCGGCTTCGCCGATCCCGTACGCCGGAACGCCGGCCTCGCGGGCAGCATCGACGAACTCGTCGGCGTCGGCCCCGGCGCGGATGAAGAGCTCCCGGGCGTACCCGAACGCCAACGCCTCGCGCACCGCCTGCGGCCCCTCGGCGAGGAACTCACCGGACTCGACGCGGTGCTTGCGCTGGGTGAGACGACGAACCGACCGGAGCTTCCCCGCACTGGCGGGTGGAAGCGATCCGGTCGGTTCGGAGGTGTGCTCGTTCAAGCCGGGATCAGGCAGCGGCCGGAGCCGACTGGTTGGCCTTGGCGACCTCGACCAGCGCGGCGAAAGCCGTGGCGTCGGTGACGGCGAGATCGGCGAGGATCTTGCGGTCGACCTCGACACCGGCGTTCTTCAGGCCGTTGATGAAGCGGTTGTAGGTCATGCCCTCGGCGCGGACCGCAGCGTTGATGCGCTGGATCCACAGCGAGCGGAAGTCACCCTTGCGCTTGCGACGGTCGTTGTAGGCATAGACCATCGAGTGGAGCACCTGCTCCTTGGCCTTGCGATAGAGCCGCGAGCGCTGCCCGCGGTAGCCGGACGCCTGGTCCAGAATTTCACGACGCTTCTTCTGCGCGTTCACAGAACGCTTCACGCGTGCCATGTCGTTCTCCTCGAATCAAATCTGTGGTGATGGGCCCGGGTGGGCCGGGGAACTGCCCCGACTCGGTGTCGCAGCAGGGGGCCTGGCGAAATCGCGCAGGCTCAGAGGCCGAGGAGCTTCTTGGCCTTCTTGGCGTCGCCCTTGACCATGACCGCGTCGCCGTCGAGACGACGGGTGCGGCGGGAGGACTTGTGCTCGTTGAGGTGCATCTTGCCGGCCCGGCGGTGCATGACCTTGCCGGAGCCGGTGACCTTGAACCGCTTCTTGGCACCGGAATGCGTCTTCATCTTCGGCATGGTTGCCGCTCCTTCTGGGCGCGCCGAGGCGCGCCATTGAATCGTCCCGCAGAGCCTGGAGCCCTCGGGTGATCTTGATCGCGAGCTGCGATCAGAGATCGATATCGGGGTCCATGTTGTCGGCGGGACCCTTTTTCTTCTTCTTGGGCGGCTCGGCTGCGGCCTGGGCCCGTCGCTCCGCCTGATGCTGGTGCTCGGCTTCGTGATCGGCGTCTCGCGCCGCCGCTCGCCGGTCCTTCTCGGCCTGCACATCGGCGCGGGCCTCGGTCTTCTTCTTGGTCGGGCCCAGCACCATCAACATGTTGCGCCCGTCCTGCTTGGGAGCGGATTCGACGAACCCGAACTCCTCCACGTCATCGGCCAGCTTCTTGAGCAGGTTGAAGCCCAGCTCGGGCCGGCTCTGCTCGCGACCGCGGAACATGATGGTGATCTTCACCTTGTCGCCGGCCTTGAGGAAGCGCACGACGTGACCCTTCTTGGTCTCGTAGTCGTGGCCGTCGATCTTGGGCCGAAGCTTCATTTCCTTGATCACGGTGTTCGTCTGATTGCGGCGAGTGCTGCGGTCCTTCTGGGCCGCCTCATATTTGAACTTGCCATAATCCATGAGCTTCGCCACTGGCGGGCGCGCCTGCGGGGCAACCTCGACGAGGTCGAGATCGGCCTCCCGGGCCAGCCGCATGGCGTCCTCGATGCGGACGATGCCCACCTGCTCTCCGGCGGGGCCGACAAGGCGCACCTCCGGGACACGGATGCGATCGTTGATGCGTGGTTCGGTGCTGATGTGTCCTCCTGTGATGTGGATTCCGACGTCGTTTCGTCGCCCACACGGATCCCCCGAAGCACCGAAACCAAAAAGGCCCCCGCTGAGCGGAGGCCTGAAAGACCGGAGAAACAATCGAAGGATTGCTCCGGTATGCCAACCTGACAACTGCCCTGGGGCGTCAACAGGTGGGAGATCAGGTCTCCACTTCGGTAGATCCGCGCAAACGGCGAATCAGTCGGCGTCCATCCTAACCGATGAATCACCCCTAACCCAAAACCGGGCCGAATCCGAAAAATTCAGGCAGCGGGATTGCGAGGCGTGATCTCGGTGACAGTCGCGAGCTTGTCGTCGGCGATGCCCTGCTCGTCCGTGGCTTCCTCCGCCAGCACTTCCTCGACCTCACCCTCGGTCTCGACCACATCGAAGCCGGAGGCGTCGGTGAGGAAGTCGAGGATCAGGGCATGCACGGCCTCGGGATCGTCGCGCTGGGCCCAGTGACCGACCCTGGGGAGGATCTCCAGGTGCACGTTCGGGAACAGCGTCGCGGCGGTCCGGGCGTCATTGCTCGGGAAGATGATGTCGTGCTCGCCGTGAATCAGCAGCACCGGCTGGGTGATCTGGTGGAGTCGGTTGCTGTAGTTCGTCCGATTGCCCAGCGGGCCGAGTTCGTGGCGCTGGAATTCGTTGAAGGTCGCCAGTGCAGGCGTGTCGAGTGCGGCTCGGCGTACGCCATCGGCCAACTCGTCCGACACCACCGACTTGGCCAGCACGGCCGTCAGGCCGAAGCCGACCGTGTAGGGGTTCCAGGACGTCCACTGGATCATCTCGGTCAGCCACGGAATCCAGGAGCCGATCATCAGCATCGGCTGCGCGGCGAGCGTCAGCTGGTAGCCATAGCTCGCCACGAGAACGAGCTTGCGCACCTGGCCGAGGTGCTTGAGCGTGTGGCCGATCGCCATGCCGCCACCCATGGACACACCCACGAGGTCATAGTCATGGAGGCCGAGCGTGTCGATGAACTCATCGACATAGGACACCTGGTTCTCCATCGTGGCGTAGTTGAACGACCGCGGACTGCGGCCATAGCCCGGATGATCGGGCGCGATGAGGTGATAGCCACGCTCGGCGAGCAGCCGGATGGTCGGCCCCCAGGAGAGTTCGGCATTGTCGGCGCCACCACCGTGCAGGAGGACCACCGTGTGTCCCTCGGCCGGTCCGGCCTCCAGATAGGAGATCCGTTGACCACTCGGCAGCACGATCTGGTGGCGGTTCATCCGCGGGGCTCCTGTCGGTTGACGTTGGGGTCAGTTTCTTCTTGTAGTGACTGGTGGGTAGCCAACCAGCCATAGGAGCCTTCCGCAAGGGCGACGAGCCGTCGACCCAGAGCCAGATTCTCCAGAAGCTCGCCGTCGATGGCCAGCGGAGACGGGCCCGCGAAGTCGATCAGGATCGTGCCGGCGCTCGATTGGGTGGCGACGTCGGCGACCACATCGAGAGTCGCGGGGACCGGTCGCGCCTTGGCATTCCAGGCCTGGAGGGCGTCGATTCCGGTGAACGCCAAGACCGCGCGCTGGCCGTTGGCCTGCTCGAGGAGCACCGCTGCCATCTCGGCGTGTCGCTCGGGATCGTGATGCATCGTCTCGTCACCGGACGCCATCAGCGGGACGAGCAATCGCGACAGGCACAGCTGCACGACTGCGTCCAGATAGGTCTGCTGCCCCGGGCTCTCGGCGGCGGCCGCGAGTGCCTCCCGGGTCTGGGGCGAGGGGCTGCCGTCATCGTCGGCGTACTCCCCGGAATATCCACCCAGGCTACGATTCGCGCCGAATCCGGGAGGCAGGTCCTTGGTCATGAAGATCGACCGTACACCTCTTCCGGCAAACCTCGGGGAGGTTCCGGATGGGCTCTCAGCCGATGACCTGACAGGCTGGAGACATGAATGTGCTGCTGCCGGTGTGCATCTCCCTGGCTGTCCTTGGTGTCGTAGCCGCCGCGTTGCTGTGGGTGCGGGGTCGCCGCGGTCGCGCCGCGCAGGCCTTCGGCTTGGGCGTGTTGCCGGTCGGTCTCTATCTGACCGGACTGCTCGAATTGGTCTGGGATGCCGGCGTGGCGCTGTCGCGCTGGGCCGGCCAGTTGGTGTTCAACCCGGCGGTCTGGACCGGCGTCGGGTTGATCGGCGTCGCCGTCGTGCTGTGGGTGGTCGGCGGGTTCGTCGCGAGGCGTACGCCGACCCGCAAGTCGGTCGAGTCAACGCCCGACGCGCCGGCCGTGGGTCGCGGCCCGCGGGCGAAGAAGGCACCGAAGTCCACCGGCGGTGCGACGAAAGCCGGAACCACCGGCGCAGGCGACAGCGAGTTCGACGACATCGAGGAGCTCCTCCGCAAGCGCGGGATCGAGTGACTCAGGCCTTCGGTGACCAGTACGCCTGGAGCTCGCGCAGGCGCCTCACCGATTCATGCGCGCGCTGACCATCGGTCGACTGGATGCCGATCATCTGCCGGCGTACCGGATCGTCCTCGGTCCCGGCCAGCGTGACATAGGCCCACGGATCACCATGGCGATAGTCGATCCGACCCACTTCGTCCCAGGTCAGGCGGCGGGTCGAGATGGCGTTGCGGATGCGCAGGCCGTTCTCGTCGGCCACCACGATGCTCATGCCGAGCCCCATCATGAAACCGATCAGCACGCCGGCGATGAGGATGAGGGTGGCAACCTGGAACCAGGTGAACTGCGCCCGGATGTGGGCGTCGAGGGCGACCCAGCCCAGGATCATGCCGAACACCAGGACGACGGTGAAGCCGATTGCCCAGATGAGAAGGTTGCGGCAGCGGAAGGTTTCAGGCCCCGTCGGGGCTCCCGCGTTCACAGGCGGCACGCGGCGATATCGGTGACCAGGATCGCGCGGGCGCCGAGCTCCCACAGATCGTCCATGACCGACTGGGCGACCGAGCGCTTCACCATCGCGCGCACCGCCACCCAGCCTTCGCGCGCCAGCGGCGACACGGTCGGGGATTCGAGGCCCGGGGTGACTTCCGCCGCCCGATCGACGAGCTCCTCCGGGCAGTCGTAGTCCATCATCACGTAGTTGCGGGCGACGAGTACGCCGGACAGCCGGCGCTGCAGCAGCCCCAATCCGTTATCGGTCGGGGTGTCGCTGCGCTTGATCATGATGGCCTCCGACTGGAGGATCGGCTCGCCGAAAACATCCATGCCGGCCTGCCGGAGCGTACGCCCGGTCTCGACCACATCGGCGATCGCATCCGCGACGCCCAGCCGGATCGCGCTCTCGACCGCGCCGTCGAGCTTGATCAGACGCGCTTCGATACCGCGCTTCGCCAGATCGGCCTTCACCAGCCCTGGATAGGATGTGGCGATGCGCTTGCCCTCGAGCTCGGCGATCTCCCACTGGTGGTCGGCGGGCGCGGCATACCGGAAACGCGTCGCACCGAAACCGAGCGGCATCACTTCCTGGGCAGCGGCACCGGAATCGAGCAGCATGTCGCGACCGGTGATGCCGACGTCGAGCGTGCCCTCCCCCACATAGACGGCGATATCACGGGGGCGGAGATAATAGAACTCCACATGGTTGGGCGCGTCGGTCAGGACGAGTTCCTTGGAGTCCGAACGCTGGCGATAGCCAGCCTCGCGCAGCATCTCCTGCGCGGCTTCGGACAACGATCCCTTGTTGGGCACGGCGATCTTGAGCAGGTGCCGGTCGTTCACGGTCGATCCAATCGTGCGTTGTCGGTGGCTCAGAGGTAGCGATAGACGTCGTCGGGCTCGAGGTCGAGCGCGATCATCATCACCTGCAGGTGATAGATCAGCTGGCTGATTTCTTCGGCGGCTTCCTCGCGGGACTGGTATTCCGACGCCATCCACACCTCGGCCGCCTCTTCGACGATCTTCTTGCCGATGTGATGGACGCCCGCGTCCAGACGCTTGACGGTGGACGATCCCTCGGGACGCGTCTTCGCGATCTCCGTCAGCTCGGCGAACAGGCCATCGAAAGTCTTCACGTTCCCCAACCCTAATCTGATTTTCCGACTTCGTCGGACGGGGACGACCCCCGGACCTCGGGCGGTTGGGTCAGTCGGTCAGGCGTACGCCCAGCAGCGCGTCGGCCAGGTCGGCGATCAGGCCGGGGGCATCGGAGTCGTCACCGTCGATGGTGAGCGACGCAGCGGCCCAGGTATCGATGGCAGCCAGGGCACGCGGGGCGTCGAGGTCGTCGGCCATGGCGGCGCGGACCTCGGCGATGGTCTCGTCGGCCGGGAGCGCGGACGACAGGCGGGTCGCCTGATGCCATGCGTCGAGACGGCGTTCGGCGTCGGCGAGGAGTTCTGCGGTCCAGGACCAGTCACTGCGGTAGTGGTTGGCGAGCAGCGCGAGCCGGATCGCCATCGGGTCGACGCCGGCGGCCCGGAGCTTGGAGACCAGGACGAGATTGCCCTTGGACTTGGACATCTTC
>CAZEVN010000133.1:0-7566 GCA_964515145.1 uncultured Enemella sp. | reverse complement strand
ACACGATGTCATGCGTGCCGATGAGATCGTTGACAGGAATCATCGGGCGCTCGCTCGCTGAAGGGCTGATGGCTTCGAGACGCTCGCTGGCGCTCGCTCCTCAGCCAACGGGATGGGGGTGCGGTCCCTGAGGAGCGAGGGACGAGCGTCTCGAAGGGCCGCCAGTTGGGCCTGGTAGGTGTCCCTGCCGTCGACCTCGATGCCCTCGTGGAAGTCGCCGAAAGCGTTGACCTCCCAGACGACAGGCTCCCGGAAGGGATGGACCAGGCCGACGTCGACTCCGGCATAGAGCGCCTCGGGGAAGCACGCGGTCGCGGCCTCGGCGGTGGCCCGGATGCTCGACCAGACCTGCTCGCCGAAATGGGCCCGGAGCAGGTCGAGATCACCCCGCTCGGCGCCGAGATGGAGGTTCGTGAACGGGCCCCGGCCGATGCGGGCGAGCAGGTGTTGCGCCTCTCCTCCGATCACTACCACGCGGAAGTCCACCGGCCCGGCGGTGGGGCCGGGCGCTGTCACCTTCGGCAGCCAGCGTTCCACGTGGAACGGCCCGATGGCCTCGACGATCCGGGCGACCTCCGCGTGGGTGCCATAGCGGACCGGGCGGCGTACGTTCACCGCCCGACCGTCGGCCCAGGCGACCGTCGAGAATCCGGCCACGGAACCACCCCACCGGGCGGCGATGATCCCGGCGGCCGAGGAGCCATAGCGGGCCTTGACGAAGACCTGGTTCCAGCCGCGGGCGCTCGCCCCCTCGACGACCTCGGCCCAGGTGGAGGCGTGGAGGGAGTCGGGGACGGGTACGCCAGCAGCCTGAAGCCGGGCATGTGTCGCAGTCTTGTCCATCATCGAGAGCACAGAGGCTGTGTGCTGGAGCCGGTGATGTGTGGGGGCCTCGGCCAACCAGGTGTCGACCCGACCTAGCATCAGGGCCAAGCCCCGGTGCCAGTGGTCGGAGCGAAGGAGTTCGGTCGGGGAGGCCGGGCGTACGCCTCCGCCGAGCGCCACCAACTCCGCGTCGACCCAGGGGTCCTCGCTGGGGGATTCGAGCCGAACGATCGTGCCGGGCGAAACCCAGTCATCCGCCCGGCCCGGCGTACCCGTCAGGAAAACCCGTTGCTCGAGCACCCGGGCCGGCGGCAGCGAGGCACGGGCGAGCGAGGCCTGCACTGCCTGCGTACGCTCGCCTGCGGCCGAGCCGAGGATGAGGAGATCACTCACCGATGGCGACGTAGCGATAGTCGTCTGCGTCCACCCCACGCATCGGGTCGGACAGGTCCACCGAGATGCCGAGGTTGCGGAATCGCGTCGTGACCTCATCGGTCATCCAGTGATGCTCGAGGTTGAGGAAGCCGAGGTTGCGGATGCGGGGCTCGTTGAGCAGGGCCTTGCCGCCGACGTCGGTGAGGATGCCGAGGGACAGGTCGAGCACCTGCAGCTGGTCGAGCAGGGGCGAGTCACACATGGCGACGGCGATGTCGTCCTGCAGTTCGGAGTTCTTGAGCCCGAGATAGGTCAGTTTCGGAAATGCGTGACCCGAGATGATCGGCGCGAGGTCGGCCATGGTGACCGTGGCGCCGTAGTTCTCGTCGCCCGTATAGAGCTCCAGGTGCGTCAACGACGGCAGCTCGGCGTCGAGGAGCTGCTGGACCACGCCGCTGTCGAGCCCACCGGTCTGCACGACGAGCGTCGTCAGCTTCGGCAGGCGCAGGCCGGTCAGGCCAAGGTTGGTGCCGCCTCGAACGAGCAACGAGTTCAGGTTGGGGAAGGCGTTGATCATCGGGCCGAGCTCGGAGTTCTCGATCCACGAGGCCTCGGCCTCCTCCATCGAGATGTCGCCGAAGACCAGCGTGTTGAGGCTGGGCAACTGCGGCGCGGCGGCCGCGACGGCCTCGGCCACCGAGGCGGAGTCGTTCTCATAGGGCGCACCCCAGGAGCCGACGGACAGCCCCCGCAAGTGGGGAGCCACCGGAAGTGCCAGGAGTGCGCGGAACTTCGTGATCCACCCCTCCGGGTCATCGTCATATTCCACCGCGATCCGCGGCATCGTCTTGGTCGGATCGAACGGGAACTCGTCTTCGAACGGCGCGATCGCCAGGCCGCCGAACGCCGTTTCGTTGGAGAAGGTCATGGGTGCCCTCGCTCACGTGGGGGATGTGTACGCCAGCCTAAGTGCCCCTCGGGTCGGGCGCGCGGCGGGCGAGGAGTCGGGCATCCGGCGGGGGATCGCCGGCGCTGTGGTGCGACAGGCCACAATGGAGCCATGACCGAGACTGCGCCGACGTTGCCCGCCCTCCCCGACGCCGACTGGCGCCGGATTCTGTGTGTGGTCGCGCATCCGGACGATATGGAATATGGCGCGTCGGCGGCGGTCGCCCACTGGACCCGGCAGGGCAAGACGGTGGCCTATCTGCTCCTGACCTCCGGTGAGGCCGGCATGCAGATCCCGCCCGAGGAGGTCGGCCCGCTGCGGGCCCAGGAGCAGCAGGCGGCATGTGCGTGTGTGGGGGTCGAACAGCTCACCATCCTCAACCACCCCGACGGCATGCTCGTTTATGGCCTTGACCTGCGGCTCGATATCGCCCGTGTGATCCGGGAGTTCCGGCCCGATGCGGTGGTCACGGCCAACTTCGATGTGGAGGCCTATGGGAGCTTCAATCAGGCTGACCATCGCGTCGCCGGGCTTGTCACCGTGGACGCCATCCGCGACGCCGACAACACCTGGGTCTTCCGCAAGGAGCTGGCCGAGGCGGGGCTGCCGAAGTGGCCGACCAAGGCGCTGCTGATCGCGGGACATCCGCAGCCGACGCATGGCGTATCCGTCGATCAGGACGCCGTCGATGCCAGCATCCGATCCCTGGAATCGCACGAGGCCTATCTCGAGGCCCTGCCCAACCACCCGAAACCGGCCGAGTTCATCCCCGAGGTCCTGAGGGACGGGGGAGCGGCGATGGGAACGGAGTACGCCGTCGGGTTCCGGGTCTTCGACATGGGCGGTTTCGGCGGTTCCGAGGAATAACGGAAGACGCAATGGAGAACGGCATTTCAGCGGTTTCGACCGGGCTCCCGGGGCTCGACCGGGTGGTCGACGGACTGAGGTTGGGCGACAACGTGGTCTGGCAGGTCGACTCGATCGAGGACTATCGCCGGGTTGTGGACCCCTATGTTGATCAGGCCCGGGCCGACGAGCGCCGCATCATCTATGTGCGATTCGCCACGCATCTGCCGGTGATCGACGACCTGACCGACGTGACGATGGTCGAGATCGATCCGGTCGAGGGGTTCGAGTCGTTCGCGACCTCCGTGCATCACCTGATCGCACGCGAGGGTGAGCGCGCGTTCTATGTCTTCGACTGCCTGTCCGACCTGCTCAAGCACTGGCATTCGGACCTGATGGTGATGAACTTCTTCCGGGTCACCTGCCCGTGGTTGTTCGACCTCGACACCGTGGCCTATTTCGCCCTGATCCGAAACCTCCACAGCTTCGCGACGGTGGCGTCGATCCGCGCCACGACCCAGGTTCTGCTCGACCTCTATCTCATCGATGACCAGACCTATGTGCACCCGCTGAAGGTGTCGGATCGCTATTCCCCGACGATGTATTTCCCGCATCGCATCGCCGGTGACAAGGCCGTCTCGATCACCTCATCGGGCGCGACCGCCCGGCTGTTCGCCTCGCTCCACCGCGGCACCGAGCAGCCGGATCCGTGGCACATCATGCTCGACCGCGCGCGCGATGCGTTGTTCGGGATGCCGTCGGAACAGGAGGCGGCCAAGGACCTGCTGATGGCGATGCTCATCGGGCGTGAGGGGCCCATGGTCGAGCTCTGTCGTCGGCACCTCAACCTTGCCGACCTGGTCGCGATCGCCGACCGTGAGATCGGCACGGGTGCGATCGGCGGCAAGTCGGTCGGCATGCTCGTCGCGCGTTCGGTCCTCGAGAATCACTGGTCCAACTTCTCCGACCGCATGGAGCCCCACGACTCGTTCTATCTGGGCGCCGACCTCTTCTATACCTATCTGGTCGCCAACGGCTGGTGGCGGCTGTGGTCCGAACACAAGACGACGCATGGCTATCTGACCGCTGCCGCCGAGTTGCGTGGGGTCATCAAGACCGGCAGGTTCCCCGCCAGCATCCGAGAACAATTCATGCGCATGCTCGAATATTTCGGGCAGTCGCCGATCATCGTGCGCTCGTCGTCGCTCCTGGAGGACAACTATGGCAACGCGTTCGCCGGCAAATACGACTCCGTCTTCTGCGTCAATCACGGTTCGCCCGACGAGCGGCTGAAGGCCTTCGAGGAGGCTGTCCTCACCGTCTATGCCTCCGCGGTCTCGGAGGACGCGCTGACCTATCGCATGAATCGCAACCTGGTGGAGCGCGACGAGCAGATGGCGGTCCTCGTCCAGCGCGTCTCCGGTGATCACCGCGGTGACCTGTTCTTCCCGCATGCGGCCGGGGTCGGCAACTCGTCCAACCTCTATGTCTGGAGTTCCGAGACCGACCCGAGCGCGGGGATGGTACGCCTCGTCTTCGGCCTCGGCACCCGTGCCGTCGATCGCATCCTTCTCGACTATGCGCGCATCGTCGCGCTCGACGACCCGACCCAGAAGGCGCTCGTCGACTCCGACGACGAGGCCCGCTGGTCGCAGCGCTATGTCGATGTCCTGCACCTGCGCGAGGGCGAGCATCGCTCGATTCCCTTCACGGCCCTCGCCCACACCGACATCGGGGCGCCCTGGGAGTTGTTCGCCCGCCCGGACTATCAGCTCATCCGCCGCCTGCGCGATCGCGGCCGGCGGCCCAAACAGACCCCCATGCTCCTCGACTTCCCGGGCCTGCTCGAGGGTGAGTTCCCGGAGTTCCTGCGTTCGGTGCTCAGCACCCTGCAGGAGGCGTACGCCTATCCGGTCGATATCGAGTTCACGCTCAACGCGACCGAGGACGGGAGCTGGCGCATCAACCTCGTGCAGTGCCGGCCGCTTCAGACGCGGGGTCTCGGCAAGTCGGTCACCGTGCCCGAGCTCGAGGACCCCCGGGACTGCCTGCTCGCCACGCACGGCAATTTCATGGGCGGCAACGTCCGCCTGCCCCTGCGCTATGTCGTGGCGGTGCGGCCGCAGCACTATCTCCAGCTCGGCCAGCAGGCCCGCTTTGCCGTGGGCCGCAGGATCGGCGTACTCAATCGGAAACTCAAGGGCCAGGACTTCATGCTCATGGGCCCCGGCCGATGGGGCACGACGACACCCTCGTTGGGCGTACCCGTCACGTTCACCGAGGTCAGCAACGCCTCCGTGCTGTGCGAGTTCACCTATGCGCAGGGCAACTTCCAGCCCGAGCTGTCCTATGGCAGCCACTTCTTCCAGGATCTGGTGGAGACGGGCGTGTTCTATGTGGCGCTGTTCGAGGGAGCCAAGGGGACGATCCTCAATCAGGACTGGCTGCTCGATCGGCCCAATCTCCTGACCGACCTCGATCCGAGCGCCGAGGAATGGTCGGACGTGATCCATGTGGCCGAGTTCGACGGTCTGGAGCTCTATTCCGATGTCGTGAGCCAGCGGCTCGTGTGTCGTTGAGCCGAACCCTCGACCGGGGCTTGACCCCGGTCCGGAGGGGGTACGCCGGCCCGCCGGTCGCTGGCCGTTTGTGCTCTGGCTGGGGATTCTGAGGAAATCACACAATTGTGAGTTGGGGCTGTTACAGCTGAGGTTGACGTTCTCTTGAGTTGTGGACGTTGCTGATGTGAATCAAGATGCCGGGGACTGTTGTCCATTCCTGAGGATTTCCATGGGTACGCTGCGCCGGTTGCTGATGCTCTGTCTGGCCGTGGTCCTGCTCGGATCGACCCTGTTCACCGGGTCGGCGTCCGCCGCGCCCACGCCGACGCCGAGTCCCACTCCGACGCCCGGTCGGACCGTGACGCCCACGCCGAGTCCGAGCGCGACTCCTTCGCGTACGCCGACTCCGACCCCCACACCGAGTGCGACGACGACACCGAGTGCGACCCCGACACCGAGTGCGACGCCCACGCCCACGCCGACTGAGACCCCCACAGAAGTCGCGACGCCACGGGCGGCGCAGGACGATGCGATCGCTGCGTTGTGGGTGGGCCAGGGCGGCGAACGTGGCTGGCTCGGCCAGCCGACGATGCCGATCGTGTGCGGTCTCACCGGCGGCGGTTGCTTCCAGCACTTCGCGGGCGGCTCGATCTATTGGACCGCGGGCACCGGGGCCCAGTTCATCCGCGGCGCGATCCGGGGGCTCTGGGCCGGCCAGGGCTGGGAGCGCAGTGGGCTGGGCTATCCGACGTCGAGCGAGTTCTGCGGCCTGCGGGACGGTGGCTGTGGCCAGCGGTTCGCCGGCGGGCTGGTGCTGTGGTCCGGCGCGAACGGTGCGCACGCGATCCGCGGGGCCATCGGGACGGCCTTCGCCGCGCAGGGCTGGGAAGCCGGCGCGTTGGCGTACCCGACCTCCGGTGAATTCTGCGGACTGGCCGGCGGCGGCTGTGGCCAGCGATTCTCCGGCGGGCTGATCCTCTGGAGCCCGGGTGCGGGTGCGCACCCCATCAGCGGTGCCTATCACGCGCGTTATTCGGCCGAGGATTTTGAGCGTGGCCGTCTCGGTTATCCCACCTCCGGGCGCTTCTGCGGCCTGCGCGATGGTGGTTGTGGGCAGCGGTTTGCAGGCGGCTATGTCTATTCGCAGGCAGCCGTCGGGACGCATGCGGTCCTGGGCTCGATCCGGTTCGCCTATGAGGGCTCGGGTTGGGAGGGTGGCGTGCTGGGCTATCCGACCGGCGGCGAGTTCTGCGGGTTGCGCGACGGAGGATGCGCGCAGCGGTTCCAGGGTGGGCTGATCTATTGGTCGCCCGGCACGGGTCCGCACCCGGTGCGAGGTGCGATGCTGGCGCATTATGCGAGCACGGGCTATGAGCGTGGGGCTCTGGGCTATCCGATCAACGCCGAGTCGCCGGCCAATGGGGGCGTGATCACCCAGTCGTTCCAGAACGGTCAGGTCTCGTTCGACGTGGCCACCGGCCGGATCGGCGTACCCAACGCCTCCTATCCCGACGCCGATGCCGTGCCCTGCGGCGGTTCGTGGTGCAAGAACGGGGCCCGCTATTCCTCGCGTGGGTTCGCCTTCCGCAACTGCACCGACTTCGTGGCCTGGAAGAAGGGCATGAATTGGGGGCAGATCAACGGCGGCGGCGACGGCAACGCCCGGGGCTGGCGCCAGGGCTGGATCGACCGCGGCCGGACTGTGAGCAATGTGCCGCGGGTCGGGTCGATCGCCTGGTGGGGCACGAGCCGTGGCGGTGGTTATGGCCACGTCGGCATGGTCATCGGCGTGAATGCGGACGGCACCGTGAACGTCGAGCACTACAACTACGACGTTCGCGGCGGCTATTCGATCACCCGGAACATGCGCGCGGAGGCCTATCTCTACTGAGGCCCTCGGAACTGTCGGCGTGGCCGCGTACGGTGGAGCCATGAGCTCGAGCAAGGTCATCCAGGTGAGGTGAGAGCCATGCGCGGCGGCATCCGAAAGCCCGCGGTTGCGGGGATGTT
>CAZEVN010000132.1:0-7712 GCA_964515145.1 uncultured Enemella sp. | reverse complement strand
CGGGCACTTACCTGACCGTCTCCGGGCAGTCTGCCGTGGCCGCCGACAAAGCTGAATGGGCGTCCTGTCGCCCACCGTCCCAGCGCAGGTCCTAGCGCAGCCTTGGCAGGAGCGGACGAAGCGTACGCCCGCGGAACGCCCCGATCCACAACCCGAGCCCGAAGGCCAGGTCGTCACACCGGGCCCCAGCCAGATAGGTCGTCGCGTCGACACCGCGCTGATGGTTGCGGCCGATGCGCACGACATCGGCGATCAACGCCACCGCCCCGGCCCGGCGCAGGCAGGCCGAGAAGGGAAGCCCCACCAGCAGGACCGGCCACCAGTGGCGCAACCAGAGATCGGTGGTCCGTCCGGCCGTGTGTTCGAACTGCTGGGTCGCGATCCCCCAGGCACAGGCCAGGTCCGTCGCCTCCGGCAAGCGCCGGGCCGCAGTCACCGTGGTGTGAGCCATCACCGAGGCGATGATCGGCACCGACCACCACCCCGGCAGAGCCACGGCGGCGGCCAGTGGGATGCGCGGGCCGGAGAACTCCGCCGCAGCGATCCGGTGGGGATGGATCCGGGACAGGGGGCCGAGCGAGGCCCCATAGGCGGTCTTGCGGGCCAACCAGTGCCCGATGGTCGTGCGCGTGTCGTGCTCGGCGCACACCGTCGGGTCATAGCGAATCCGGGCTCCGGAATCGATGAGGCGCCAGACGAAGTCGAGGTCCTCCCCGACGCGCAGACTTTCGTCAAAGCCGTCCCCGAGCGCAGCCACCCGTCCGATCAGGCACGCGCCCGGCAACCAGTTCACCGCCGAGGCATCGGCCACCTGCGCCGGCTCGGTGCCACGGTCGAGGCTGCTGTGGACACTGTCGAACCGTTCGAACCAGCGCGGATGCGGCGAATTGACCACCCCCACCACCCGCGGTGCGACGAGGGCCAGACCGGGGTCGGCGAAGTGGGCGAGGAGCCCCCGCAGAGCGGTCGGCGTGACCCGAATGTCGGCATCGACGAAGGCCACGAGCGGCGTCCGGACAGCCCGCAGGCCCGTATTGCGCGCAGCCCCCGGCCCCCCGTTCATCTCTCGCCGGATCAGCCGGACCCCATGCCGTTCGGCCACGGCCACCGTCGCTCCCCCGTCCGAGGAGGCATCGTCGACGACGATCACCTCCGACCCGCCTGCCAGGGCGGTGAGAGCCCGGTCCAGGGACTGGGCCGAGTTGTACGCCGGCACCACGACCGTGAGGTCTGCCTCTGTCGGCCCCTTCGCGGGGTCGAGGACCGGATCCGCAAGGTTGTCGGCCAAGAGCCGCGCAGCGACGGCCGCCGACGCAGCGTCACCGACCGTCAGCACCTCTTCCAGGCCGTCGACCGCCGGACGGCCGAGTTCGACCAGCGTCCTGGGCGAGCCCCCCACGAGCAGCCGCCCGTCCCCCGTCGTCGTCACTCCCGGGCGCAGACGCACGCGGAACCCCTCGGGCAACTGGGGCACGAACCAATCACCCGCCTTCGGGGACCCACCCCTCCTCTTCATGCCTCAGCCCAGATCCAGCCAGGAGCCGTCCGCGTTGGGCCGCTGGTCCTCGGCTCGCTTGGGTCGGTCGGGATCGGGACGCTGTTCCTCCGGCTCGGGCGAGGGCGCCGGCGCGGGGACAGCACCGGGTGCCTGTGCCTGGGGGCGCTGCCCTTCGGGGGCCGGCGCCTGGGGGCGTACGCCCTCCGGGGTCTGTGGGGGCACGGCTCCTTCGGTCGGGAACTGCTGGCCGTCCATGCGCGGCCAATTGCCGGGGCCCGGGTTGGCTGCCGCCGCGCGGGCGATCGACTGCGGCGTCGCGCCGGGTTCGCCTTCGGGGATCGGTGTCACCACGACGGCGGTCCCATAGGCGCAGACCTCAGTGAAGTTGTTGGCGATCTCACCGTTGTCGAACCGCATCGCGACGACCGCATTGCCCCCGCGGCGGATGCACTCGGACCACATCCGGTTCATGACCTCGTTGCGGCTCTCATAGACCAGCTGGGTGTATTCCGGGACCTCGCCCCCACCCAGGCTGCGGAAGCTCGCGGTGATGTTCTTCCCCAGGTTCGCAGCGCGGACAGTCATGCCCATCACTTCGCCGAGGACCGCCTCGATCCGATAACCCGGGATGCCGTTGCTGGTGACGATCAACATGTGCCCTAGTAAACCCGGATCCGGGCCAACCTGCCCCCGCGGGTCAGGCCTGGGTCGCCCACCATTCGCGCAGCAGCTCGGCAGCCCGTTCCTCCCCCAGCGGCCCGTGCTCCATGCGCTGGTCGAGGAGGAACTTGTAGGCCTTACCCACAACCGGGCCCGGCGGCACATCGAGCAGCGTCATGATCTGGTCACCGTTCAGGTCGGGGCGGATGGAGTCGAGCTCCTCCTGTTCGGCGAGTTCGGATATACGGCGTTCGAGATCGTCGTACGCCCGGCGCAGGCGCGCGGCCTTGCGCTGGTTGCGGGTCGTGCAATCGGCCCGGGTGAGGATATGCAGCCGCTCGAGCTGATCTCCGGCATCGCGCACATAGCGCCGCACCGCCGAGTCGGTCCAGCCCCGGGTGTCATCGAACATCCCGTCCGAATAGCCGTGGAATCGCAGGTGCAGCTCCACGAGTTTGGCCGTCTGCTTGATCTGTTCGCTCGAGAAGCGCAGCGCCTGCATGCGCTTCTTCACCATCTTGGCCCCGACCACATCGTGGTGGTGGAAGGTCACGCGGTTGCCGTCGGCGAACTTCCGGGTCCGCGGTTTCCCGATGTCGTGCAGCAATGCCGCCAACCGCCCGACCAGGTCGGGCCCATGCCCACGCGGGCCCTCGAGCATGATCGACTGCTCAAGCACAGTCATCGAATGCTCATAGACATCCTTGTGCCGGTGGTGCTCGTCGACCTCGAGTCGCAGCCCCGGCAGCTCGGGCAGCACCTTCGCCGCCAACCCCGTCTCGACCAGGAGGTTCAGCCCGGGTCGCGGCTGGGGCGTGAGGATCAGCTTCGACAACTCGTCTCGCACGCGTTCGGCCGAGATGATCTCGATGCGGTCGCCCATATCGATCATGGCCGCGATGACCTCGGGAGCCGGCGCGAAGCGTACCTCCTCACTCGACAGCTGCGACGTGAACCGCGCCGCCCGCATCATCCGGAGCGGGTCGTCGGAGAAGGACTGCTCGGGCGTACCCGGCGTCCGCAACACCCCATGCGCCAGGTCCGCCAGGCCGCCGTGCGGGTCGACGAACGCCCGTTCGGGCAGCTTGATCGCCATCGCGTTCACGGTGAAGTCGCGGCGGACCAGATCGCCGGCGATCGAATCGCCATAGCTCACCTCGGGCTTGCGCGAATCCTCGCGATAGACCTCCGCGCGGAACGTCGTGACCTCGATCACCCAATGGGCATCGTCGTCGTCAGTGACGTCGGGGGTGGGGTTCTCGGCGGGTACGCGGGCGCCGATCGTCCCGAACGCCTTGCCGATGTCCCACACGGCACCGCCCCGGAGGCCTTTCACGAACTGCTTGAGCAGGGCCTCGACATCATCGGGGCGCGCATCGGTGGTGAAGTCCAGATCGTGGCCGAGGCGCCCCATGAGCGCATCGCGCACCGAGCCGCCGACGAGATAGAGCTCGAACCCGGCCGCCGCGAACAGCTCGCCCAATCGGTCGGCGACGGGCGCGATTCGCAACAGCTGCGCCACGGCATTGGTCTGCGCGACGCTCAGGGCATTCGGTGGGGTCTTCGGCACGGAGGACGATCCTAGCTTGGGTCGGCCGATCCGGCGCCCGACTTTGCCGACGCGCGCCCACCAGCACAAGGAGAGGGTCGCGGGGGCGTTCGCGACTACGATGAGCGGGTGAGTAGTCGGGGGTTGCATGGGTTCGCCCGCCAGCAACCGACCCCGCTTCGGCACCGTCGGCGTGGCCCACACAGTCTTCGCGTCACCCTCGGGCTCCTCCTCACGCTCGTGCTCGTCACGCTGGGTTCGCTGGGTCCCCTGGGGTCCGCACCACCGGCCTATGCGGACGAGACCCCACCACCTCCGGTCTCGATCCACGTCCAGTCGCTGGTCCCGGAGCTGCCGGGGCGCAACGACACCGTGACGATCCGCGCGGTCGCACTCAACGACTCCGACCGGCCGATCACGCAGGCCCAGGCCGTGTTCTGGCGCTATCGCCCGGCCATGCGGTCTATGGGCGACCTCCGCGACACGGTGGGGAGCTCGCCGCGGGACGTGTCGGGCACGCAAATCTGGATCGAAGGGGCCTATCAACCCCTGACCAATGCCCAGTCCCCGATCTGGCAGCCGGGGGAGATGCGCGCGTTCGAGGTGCGCGCACCGATCTCCGAGTTGGGTTTCACGGATGCGTCGGGGGTCTTCCTCGTCGGCGCCCAGGTGGTGGGCCGCCTGGGCGGTGCCCCGCTCAGCACCCAGGGCCAGACCCGACTGCTGCTGCCCCTCCAGGCGGACGCCGAACCGAACGGTGTTCCCCCGGCCCCGGCTCCGGCCCCGGCCAACACCGTCATCTCCGCGGTCGTCCTGTCGAGTCGACCCTCGATGATCGAGCCCGGCGTTCTCGTCGACGACCACCTGGCCGAGGAGCTCCAGCCCACGGGCCGGCTCGCCCAACTGCTCGCGGCGGCACGGCGTCCCGAGGTGTCGTGGCTCGTGGATCCGGCGCTCATCGAGGAACTGACGGCCATGGCGGACGGTTATGTGGTGCGGTCCGCCGGGGGCGAGACCGACGGCACCGGCCAGCAGGCCGCCCGGGAGTGGCTCGTCGAATTCGATCGCCTCGACACGGCCCGGGGCTTCCGTGTGCCGTTCGCCGTCCCGGACGCCTCGATGCTCCACCGCAGCGACCTTGCGGGGATCATGACGCGGGCGGACGCCGCGGCTGGGCGCCTGAGCGATATCGCCCAGCTGCCCCTGATCGGGTGGAGCACCCACGGCATCTTCGATGCAGCGGGCATCGCGCTTGAGGAAGAAGCCCAACCCCGAGCCATCCTGACGTCGTCCCCGCTGGCCTCGCCCGCCCTGCTCGAACCGTTGGGCACGGCACCCCTGATCAACTACACGGCCGCAACCACCGCGGGCGGTCCCGATCCGGGCCCGTCGTCGCAGGCCCATGTGCGCCAGCGGATGTTGGCCGAGAGCTTCCTCATCTCCCTGTCCGAACCGGGTGCGACGACGGTGCGGGTCATCGACACCGCCGACGCAGCGGCCGCGGACGGCGGGCCTGATCCGGCGTGGACGGTCCGGCGTACGCTCCCGGACCTCCTCCGAACCCAACCGGCCGCCTGGTCGGGCGAGCTGGCGTACTCCGAAACTCAACGCGACGCCGAACTCACCGAGCCGCGGGTCGAGGTCCTTCGCGAGGTGGCGACGAACTATCAGGCCTATCTCCGGATGCTCGTCGACCCCGAGCCGGCGAGCCGGTCGATGGATGCGGCGCTCGCCCGGTCGGCCAGCAGCTGGTGGCGGGTCGACCAGGCGGGCTTCGATGCGTACGCCGACCCGCAGGTCGCCAATGTCGACCGGCTCTGGTCCGGGCAGGCGATCGCCGTGACGGCCCAACCGTCGGTGCTGATGTCGGGCCAGTCGGGATCGTTCCCCATGACCGTGACCAATCGGCTCGACGAGGCTGTGCGCCTGCGCCTCACCTTCGAATCATTCCAGCCGCAGCGACTCTCCATCCCCGACATGGAGGTCGAGGTCGCAGCACGCCAGAGCGTGACGGTCAACGTGCAGCCCCGGGCCGTCGGCAACGGCCCGGTCCGCATCTCCGCCTGGGCCACCTCGCCCGACGGCACGGCGGTCAGCAAGCGGGTGTGGATGACCGTGGAAGCAACCGATCTCGGCCGCGTCGGATGGATCATCGTGATCGCGTCGGGCATCGTGCTGTTGGCGGCAACCGCGCTGCGGATTCGGCAGGTCCGCCACGAACGCCGTCGCGCCTTCGACGACCACCCGGCGCGACAACCAGCCCGCTCGACCGTGCAGCCCCCACCGCCCGTGCCCGAGCCCACGCCAGCAGAACAACGAGGAGACGAGCGGTGACCCAGACGCGCGAGACTTCCCCCTCCGGCGCGACCAACCGCCTGCTGCGTGCTCTCGCGGTGATGGCCTCCGGCACGATGGTGTCGCGCGTCCTCGGGTTGGTGCGCGTGATGCTCACCGCGACGGTGATCGGCAACGGTTCACGACAGGCCGACACCTATGCGCTGGCCCTGACCATCCCGGCCGCGCTCTATATCCTCTTCGCCGGCGGCGCCCTCAACAGCGTCCTCGTCCCGCAGCTCACCCGGGCGGCGAAGAACGACGAGGACGGCGGGGAGGCCTACACCAACCGCATCACCACCGCCTTCCTCACCATTCTCGGTGTCGTCACCGTCGTGGCGACGCTGGCGGCTCCCGCGATCACGTGGGTCTATGCGGCGGATGTGTGGCGTACGCCCGAGATGGCGGATCACTATCGCGCGATGGTCGTCCTGACGATGGTCTGCCTGCCCGAGGTCTTCTTCTATGGCGCCTTCGTCGTCTTCGGCCAGATCCTGAACGCCCGCGACAGGTTCGGCCCGATGATGTGGGCACCGGTGGCGAGCAACGTGCTGCAGATCGCGTCGTTCCTGGTGTTCCTGGGCGTCTGGGGAGTCAGCTCGGGTGAGGACCCGTTCGAGAGCGGCCAGATCGCGGTGCTGGGCGGTGGCTATCTGGCGGGCTCGATCCTGCAGGCGGCCGTGCTGGTCTATTTCCTGCGGAAGATCGGTTATCGCTATCGGCCGCGGTTCGACCTCAAGGGCACGGGGCTCGGCAAGACGTTCAAGCTGGCCGGGTGGGCCCTCGGCTTCGTGCTGGTCAACCAGATCGCGCTGGTCGTGGTGAGCCGGCTCGCGACGTCGGCTCCGGCCGGTGGCGAGGGCGCGGGCCTGAACGTCTATAACAACGCCTATCTGCTGTTCCTGCTGCCACATTCGTTGATCACCGTGTCGCTGGCGACGGCCATGGTGAGCTCGGCGTCCCGGCTCGCCGCCGAGGGCAACCTGAAGGGCACGGCGGCCGAGGTCATGCGCACCATGCGGTTGGTGACGACTGCGCTGGTGCCCGCGGCCCTGCTGCTCATCGCGCTGGCCGATCCGATGACGCAGCTCATGTTCGGCAACCTGCGCGATGACGCCCACTTCGTCGCCTGGACGGTGATGGCGTTCGGCGTCGGCCTGGTGCCGTTCACGATCCAGCATGTGTGTCTGCGGACCTACTATGCGCTCGAGCGCAACAAGGACACGTTCTTCCTGCAGATCCTGATCGCGGCCGTGCAGGTCGGCATGTCGCTGCTGCTGATCCTTGCCCTGCCGATCGCGACGCCCGCCAACACTGCGCCGCTGCTCGCGCTGTCGCTCTCCATCGCCTATGTCGTGGGGCTGTTCGTATCGTTCCGACACCTGCGGAAGTTTCTTCCGGCCCTCAGTGGCAGCGCCCTCTTCCGCCATGTCGTCCGGGTGACCGTCGCGATCGTGCCGGGCGCGCTCGCGGCCTGGTTCATCGCCGATCGGCTCGGCTCGTCACAGCCGATGCGCCTCGTGGGCCTGGCCGTCGCCGGCCTCGTCGCCCTGGCCAGCTATCTCCTGCTCGCCCGGGTCTTCCACATCGAGGAGGTCATGAGCATCGCCCGGCAGCTGCGGGGCCGCCGGGGCGGGCAGGGCGAAACGGGTGAGAGTGCGGAGCCGGCCC
>CAZEVN010000131.1:0-7778 GCA_964515145.1 uncultured Enemella sp. | reverse complement strand
CTTCGTTGCGGTGATAAGCCAGTCCCGCTTCGACCGCCGACTGTTCCTGGGCCTCTGGGCCCCGGGTGGGTGCAGTCGTCACGGTTTGAGTCTCCTATATAGAAGCGCAGAAGGTGAAATGCGTCACGAAGACCGGAACGCCCGCCCCTGACACAGAGGCGAAGGGGCGGGCGCTGCCGTCTTGCGATGGACCGGCTGGCCGGTCACATCATGGGGTCACTTGATCGAGTCGACCGAGGTCTTGACCTTGGCGGCCATGGCGGACGAGAGCGGGGCGCTGCCGGCCGACTCCTCGGCGTCCTTCTGGCCCTGCTCGGAGGAGATGTAGCCGATGTAGGACTTCACCAGCTCGGCCTCCTTGTCGTCCTTGTAGTCCTCGCACACGATGGCGTAGGAAACCAGGACGAACGGATAACCGGCCGCGGTGCGGTCCAGCTCGAGCGCCTGGTCATTGTCACCACGGCCCTCGACCTTCGGGGAGGCCTCGACGACCTGGGCGGCCGCCTCGGCGGTCGGGCCGACGAACTCGCCGTCAGCCTTCTGCGCATACTGGGCGACCTTCATGCCCTCGGTCTGGGACTCATCGGCGTAGCCGATGGTGCCGTTGCCGTTCTTGACAGCGGCCACGACACCGGAGTTGCCCTTGGCGGCCTCGCCACCGAAGGCGGCCGGCCAGTCACCGGAGGCCTTCTCGGTCCACACCTCAGGAGCGGCCTTGGAGAGGGTGTCGGTGAAGTTCTCGGTGGTGCCCGAGTTGTCGGAGCGGTGGACCGGGGTGATGGTCTGATCCGGCAGGGTGGCGCCCTCGTTGAGCGCGGCGATCTTCGGGTCGTTCCAGTTCTTGATCTCGCCCTTGAAGATGCCCGCGACGGTGGCCGCGTCCAGCTTCAGGTCATCAACGCCCTGGACGTTGAAGATGATTCCGATCGGGGAGACATAAACCGGGAGGTTCATGGCGTTGGACTCGTCGGTGCACTTGGTGAACTTGCCGGCACCCATCTCGTCGTCCTTGAGCGCACGGTCGGAGCCCGCGAAGCCGGCGCCACCGTTGATGAAGGCGGTGCGGCCGGCGCCCGAGCCCTCGGGAGCGTAGTTGACGGTCACGCCGGGCTGAGCAGCCTTGTATTTGGCGATCCAGGCCTCCTGGGCGGCCTGCATGGAGCTGGCGCCGGTGCCCTGGAGCTGGCCCTGGAGGGCAGCCTGGGTCGAGCCGGAGCCGGTGTTGCCCTGACCAGCCGGGGTGGTCGGGGTCTCATTGGCAGCGCAGCCGGAAACGGCGAGCGCAAAAGCGGCGACGAGGGACGCGCCCACGGGGAGGATCTTCACGGTTTTCCCTTCGGAATGAAGTCGGAATGGTCAAGCGTTTTACGGCTTCCGTTCCGGGACGTTAGGGCGGGCGTGTGTCTGATCCTCGGCGGTTTGGTTAACAGAAGGTGAACTACCAGATGGGTGATCGAATCGTTATCGTCCGGGATGCTGGGTGAGGGATTGGGTCCGGACCGGCGTGCCCTCGGCGTCCAACAGGACCAGCAGGGTCTCTGCGGTCTCGAACTTCCGGTCGGGCACGTCGAGGCCGGCGAGCATGGCCGGCAGGACGGGCCGGTGTCCACAGACCACAGTGGGCACGCCCGAGCGGGTGGTCTCCTCGCGCACCTGCAGCATCACGCGGGTTGCGAGCTCCGGGTCCAGTTCGGCGCGTTCCTCGGTGAGTTCGTGCCAGCCTTCCAGGGGTAAGCCATGGCGCAGGCTGAACAACGACACGGTCTGGAGGCACCGAACAGCGGACGAACTGATGACCCGGCGTACGCCGAAGGCCGCCAGGAACGGCACGAGGGTGCGGGTCTGACGGCGTCCCCAGGCGGTGATCGGGCGGTGCGGATCGGCACCGTCCCAGTCCTTGCGCGGCAGCGCCTTCGAGTGGCGCAGGACGAGCAACGGAGTGAGGGCGGGCAACTCGACGGCCTCGGTCACCCGCTCGGCCTCGTCGGCATAGCTGAGTCGTTTCATCGCCTTGGCCACGGAGACCCATTCGACGCGGTCGACCTCCGTGGTGTCGAGGGCGCCGAGGGGAGCGGCCGGATCGACAGGAACGGCGTGATACCAGTCGACGCGCTTGTGTTGGCCCTTCACCTCATAGTGGTTCGGCGCGAGGGGTGTGATGAGCCGGACCTCGACCCCGGTCTCCTCGAGCACCTCCCTGGCCGCGGTCACGGGCTCGGTTTCACTGCGATCGGTCTTGCCCTTGGGCAATGACCAATCGTCATAGTGCGGTCGGTGAACGATCAATACGTCGGGGCCCTTCGGGCCGTCTCGGAGGACTACCGCGCCGGCGGCGCGAATGTCGGGTTTCGTCACGTCGGGTCCTTGGTCCGGCGGCGGATGCCGGTCACGTGGATGAGGTGTTCCTGAAGGTCGCGAAGCGGTCTGCCGTCCGGGCCGATCGACTGCTCGACCCAGCCGCCGGGCGTCAGCCACCAGCCCACGGTGTCGTCGGCGAACGCGAGGTCGAACAGTTCGCCGATCTGGGCGATGTGCTTGCGGTTGGTGATCGAGACCAGCACCTCGACCCGGCGATCGAGGTTGCGGTGCATCAGGTCGGACGAACCGAGGCCCACCACGGGTCTGCCGCCGTTGGAGAACCAGAACAGCCGGGAATGCTCGAGGAACCGACCGAGGATGCTGCGCACCCGGATGTTCTCGCTGAGGCGCGGGACCCCCGGGCGTACGCCGCAGATGCCGCGCACCCACAGGTCGACCGGCACCCCGGCCTGGGAGGCCTTGTAGAGCGCGTCGGTCACCTCTTCATCGACGATCGAGTTGACCTTGATGCGGACGCGGGCCTCGCGCCCGGCGCGATGATGGGCGATCTCGCCCTCGATCAGGTCGACCAGGCCCTTGCGGATCGAGTGGGGCGCGACGAGGAGGCGGCGATAGCGCGTCTCCGCCGCCATGCCGGAGAGGTGATTGAACACCCGCGCGACATCCTCGGTGGTGACGGGATTGGAGGTGAGGAGGCCCATGTCCTCATACATCCGCGCGGTCTTGGGGTTGTAGTTGCCCGTCCCGATGTGGGCATAGCGCCGCAGGCCCTCGGGCTCATCGCGGACCACCAGCGAGAGCTTGCAGTGGGTCTTGAGCCCGACCATCCCATAGACCACGTGAACGCCGTATTGCTCGAGCTTGCGCGCCCACGCGATGTTGTTGCGCTCGTCGAAACGGGCCTTGATCTCGACCACGGCCAGGACCTGCTTGCCGGCCTGGGCGGCCTCGATCAGGGCGTCGATGATCGGGGAATCGCCGGACGTGCGATAGAGCGTCTGCTTGATCGCGAGCACGTGGGGGTCGGCGGCAGCCTGCTCGATGAAGCGCTGCACGGACGTGGCGAACGAGTCATAGGGGTGCTGGAGCAGCACATCGCGCTTGCGGAGCGACGTGAAGAGATCGGCAGGTTGAGCCGTCTCGACCTCGGCCAGGTGGGTATGGGTGATCGGCAGGAACGCCGGATAGGAGAGATCCTCCCGGTCGACCGAGGCCAGGGAGAACAGGCCCGTCAGGTCGAGGGGGCCGTCGATGCGGAAGACCTCGCGTTCTTCGATGTCGAGCTCAGCGAGCAGCAGGTCGAGGGTGTGGTCGTCGATGTCGTTCTCGACCTCGAGGCGCACCGGCGGCCGGCCGACCTTCTGGCGCAGGAGTTCTTTCTCGAGGGCGAAGAGCAGGTTCTCGGCGTCATCCTCCTCGACCTCGAGGTCCTCGTTGCGGGTGACGCGGAAGACATGGTGGCTGAGGACCTGCATGCCGGCGAACAGGTGGTCGAGGTGTTGGGCGATGACATCCTCGAGCGGCACGAACCGGCCGTTGCCGAGGGTGATGAACCGGCTCAGCAGGTTGGGCACCTTCACGCGGGCGAACTGCCGCGTACCCGTCGACGGATTCCTCAGGAACACCGCGAGGTTGATCGACAGTCCCGAGATATAGGGGAACGGGTGGGACGGGTCGACCGCGAGGGGAGTGAGCACGGGGAAGATGCGCTCGGCATACAACGAGCGCATCCGGTCCTTCTCCGCGCCCGTCAGCTCGGCCCACGACAGGATGTGGATGCCCTCGGCGGCCAGGGCCGGGCGGACCTCGGTGGAGAAGACCTGGGCCTGGTCGGCGACCAGCTCACGCGTACGCCGCAGGATTGCCTCGTGGAGGTCACGCGGGAGAAATCCGCCTCGAGGCGTGGCCACGCCGGCGGCGATGCGGCGCTTCAGGCCGGCGACCCGGACCATGAAGAACTCGTCGAGGTTGGACGAGAAGATCGCGAGAAATTTGGCGCGCTCGAGCAGGGGGATGCGGGTGGCGTCCTTGGCCAGGGCCAGCACCCGCTCGTTGAATGACAACCAGGACAGCTCGCGCTCGGCGAAGCGATCCTCGGGAAGCCAGACGGCCGGCTCGCTGCCGGTCGGAGCTGGGTCGGGCATGGCGATCACTGGTCTTCCGGAGAGGGCGATGCATACATCATGTCGCGGTTCGCAACGGTGAAACCACTCGATTCATACAGTCGGACAACATAGCGCTGATTGCCTTCCACATAGAGAATCACGCGCTTTGCGCCCTGGTCGGCGAGGTGCTGGAGGCCGAGGTGGAGCAGGCCCCGGCCCACGCCGCCGCCGGCGTGATCGGGGTCGACGCCGATGACATACACCTCACCGGTGATGTCGTCGTGCCGTTTGGTCCAGTGGAAGCCGACGACGCGGTCGCCGCCCTCGGGATCGGGGCGGGTCGCGATGAGCAGCCCGGCCGGGTCGAACCAGGGCTCGGCGAAGCGGTCGCGGAAATCGTCGGCGGTCATCGCGCCCTGTTCGGGGTGGTGGGCGAACGCGCGGGCATTGACCGACACGAGGGCGGGAAGGTCCGTTTCGGCGTACGCACGGACGGTCACGTCCGGGGGCAGGACCGGGTCGGTCAGGTCGACGAGGTCCTTGGCCATGACCAGCAACTCCCGGACAGGTCGATAGCCGAGGGAGTTCGCCAGGGCGCGCGCGGCGGGGAGGTCGCCGAACGACCAGAGGCGGAGGCTGTTGTTCTGGCGGAGGCGGTGGCCCCCGGCCTCGTCCCGCGGGTCGAAGCCGAGCTCGCGGATCATGGTGGTCGCCACGCCGGCGCGACGATGCGCCGGGTCGACGACGAGCTGGGCGATCGGGTCGCCCGTGGTCGAGTCGAGGAAGGCATAACCGACGAGGCTGTTGTCGAGGCGCGCCATCAGGTGGGCGGTGCCGGGATCACACTCGCTGCGGCCGATCTCGATCATGGCTGCCTCGTTGCAGGGGGCGGCCCCGTCGGTTTCGCGGGCCCGGTCGATCAGCGTCCTGACCTCCAGCCGCTGGGCGGCGGTGAGGGTCGAAACAGTCTCCGGCAACAGGGGGGCAGGCGTCATGGCGCGTACGTTATCGGACCGTGACCTGCCATGCGTCCCCGAGCCGGGTCAGCGTGGGTCGAAGCGATAGCCGACGTTGCGTACGGTGCCGATCATCTTGTCGGCATCGCCCAATTTGGCCCGCAGGCGACGGACGTGGACGTCGACCGTCCGCGTGCCTCCGTAGTAGTCATAGCCCCACACATCGCTCAGCAACTGCTCGCGGCTGAACACCTTGCCGGGGTGAGCCGCGAGGAATTTCAGCAGCTCGAATTCCGTGTAGGTCAGGTCGAGTCCCCGCCCGTCCAGGCGGGCCGCGTATGCCGCCTCGTCGATCTCGATGCGCCCGGCGCGGATCACGTCATCGCCGGTTTCCTGCCGGGCGAGCAGGCGGATGCGGGCCTCCACCTCCGCCGGGCCGGCGGTGGCGAGGACGAAATCGTCGGGGGCCCAGTCGGGGGACAGTGCCGCGAGACCACCTTCGGTCACGATCAACAGGGCCGGGAGGCCGGAACCGGCTGCAGCCATGATGCGGCAGAGATTGCGGGCGCCGACCAGATCGGTGCGCGCGTCGATGAGGACAACATCGGGGTCGACATTCAGCAGGCTCGTGCTCTCGGCGGGGGCGATCGAAACCTGGTGCGACAGCAGACCGAGCGCCGGAAGGATTTCATGGGAACTGGCGGTGTCCCTGGTGAGCAGGAGCAATTGCGCCATTCGAGGGTCTTCCGTGCGACGATGGGGCCATGTTTCCCGTTGTGATCCGCTATTGGGCCGGGGCCGCAGCTGCCGCCGGCGTCGAATCGGAAACCATCGAGGCCGGGACCGTGGCCGAGGCCCTGGCCAGTGCAGCCGCTGGTCGCGGGCCCGCGCTGGAACGAGTCATCGGGATCAGCAGCATACTGGTCGACGGGCTGCGCTCGACCGATCAGGACCGTGACGAAAATCTCGCCGGAGCTGTGCAGGTCGAGGTCCTCCCGCCCTTCGCCGGGGGATAGATGGCGGACGCCTCGAAGTCAGTCGGCGTCGAGGATCAGGGTCACGGGACCGTCGTTGACGAGCGACACCTGCATCTCGGCGCCGAAGACGCCTGTTTCGACGTGCGCTCCGCGCGTACGCAACGCGTCGACGAAGGCGTCGACCAGGGGCTCGCTGACGGCGCCGGGTGCGGCGGCGCTCCAGGAGGGACGGCGGCCCTTGCGCGTGTCGGCATAGAGCGTGAACTGTGAGACAACGAGCACGGGTGCCTCGACGTCGGAGGCCGATTTCTCGTCCTCCAGGATGCGCAGGCGCCAGACCTTGTCGGCGAGCCGATCAGCGATCGCCGGGGTGTCCGTGTGCGTGGCTCCCACCAACACGACCAGACCGGGCCCAGGAAGCCTGCCCACCACAGCGTCGGCGACGCGTACCTCTGCCGAACTCGCCCGCTGGACCACCACCCGCATCGCGTTCTCCGTTCTCAGGGACTGACGAGGAAGATATTGAACATCGCCGGATTGTGCGCGTGGACGATCGACAGGAAGACGACGACGTCGAACAACAGGTGCACGATCAACACATAGAGCAGCGAGTGGGTGCGGCTGAACAGCCAGCCCTGCAGCAGTGCGAACGGTGCGGTGAGGAACGGGCCCCAGGAGCGATAGCCCAGCTCCCACAGAAACGAGACGAAGATCGTGGCCTGCAGGAGGTTGGCCAGCCACACCGGGAAATGCCGACGCAGCAGCGCGAAACACGTGCAGATGAAGAAGAGTTCGTCCCACGTGCCGACGAAGTTCACCCCGATGAAGAAGCGGACCAACTCGCTCGTATCGGTGATGTGAGGCCAGTTCTGATAGGTGCCGGAGGTGATGAAGTAGGCCGGCAGGATGAGCCAACCGAGAAAGGGGACGATGAAGAGGTACGCCTTCTCGAGCGGCGACCACTTCTTGCCCGACAACCACGGGAACCGGATCGCCTTCCGCTTGAAGATCATCCGGTCGATGACCACGGGGGTCAAGACCGCCAGCACCAGCACCGTCCCGATCCGGAAGAACGCGGGCCAGCTAACATCGGCCTCGACCGAGGTGGTCGACACGATCGTGATTCCGACGCCGATCAGGCCGAGATCCTTCAACAGTTCGCGATCGATCCTGGATGCCAGGAGCAGGCCGGCGGCCAGCAGGACATAGCCGATCACCAGCGGCGTCCAGTTGGGGATCGCGTCGAGGTGGTCGCGCACCGCGATCCGCAGGCCGAACAGGAACAGCGCCGACAGGCTGACAAGGGCGGCGGCCGTGATGCGGCCTGGGGTCGGGGTCGTCCGGACATCCTCCACCGCAGTCGCCACCATGGGGCCCAGCATGCCATCACGTCCCGGCGATTTCGCATCAGGCCTTAGGCT
>CAZEVN010000130.1:0-7835 GCA_964515145.1 uncultured Enemella sp. | reverse complement strand
CGTCGGGGTCGTCGGCGGCGGCATCGATGCGGTGTTCAACGACCAGGGCAAGCGGGTGATCGGTCCGGGCGGGGAGCTGAAGATCGAGGCGCAGCCCGAGCTGATCGACAGGGCCACCAAGGAGCTGGGGCTCACGTCCGCCGAGGTGATCGCGCATTCGCGGCATCATCCGGTGCATGGGTACTTTATGGTGTGGCGCTCGGAGGTCGACCCCGTGATGCTCGTGCTGCACCCCAACGGCGAGCAGCTGCGGCTGCCCACGCTCGTGCATCCCGATCGGGTCGAGCAGCACTGGGCCGATGGGGATCGAACCCCGGTCGGGTATGTCCTCAGCTGAGTGAGCAGGGCGTACGCCCGGCTATCGTGGCCGGGTGATCGGACCCGGAACTCTTGAATGGCAGCCCGTCGCGCAGCACCCCGAGCTGGTCGCGGCGCCCGTGGCTGAGGCTGTGGCGGCGGGCGCGCCCGAGATGCTCGTGGCGGCGATCGACGCCGGATTGGCGGACACTGCGGCGTTCTGTGAGGCGTACGGTGTCGGCCTCGCCGAGTCCGCGAACTGTGTCGTGGTCGAGGGCCGCCGCGGGGGTGCGACGACGCGGGCGGCGGTGATGGTGCTCGCGACGCATCGGGCGGACGTCAACAAGGTGGTGCGGAAGCACCTCGACGTGCGGAAGATCTCGTTCGCGCCGATGGAGACGGCGACGTCGGAGACCGGGATGGAATACGGGGGCATCACGCCCGTGGGTCTGCCGGGTGACTGGCCGATTCTGGTGGACCAGGCGGTGGTTGATGCGGGTGTCGTCGTGATCGGCGCCGGGATCCGTGGCGCGAAGATCGCGGTCGAGGGCGCGGCACTGGCGTCGCTGCCCGGGGCTGTGGTCCTGGAGATCGCGCAGCCGGTGGGCTGAGGGCCCGCGGTGGGCCGGGGTGCGGCGGGCCGGGTCTCGGGTATAGGTCGTCGGCCCTATGTAACTGCTTCCGCTCCGGAAGCACGGACACTCCGCGACGTAAAGGTCACCTCCGACATGGCGGTCACGTCGTGGGCTCTCGATCGTCACCCGACACGCCGACGGACAGGGCGCACCGTGCCAAATGGCACGAGTTCACTTTGGACACCGTGAGTCCCATCGGAAGTCGTGGCATTTGGCACGTCAGCCGGGGTCGCCTGGGCGTGTCGGAGTCATTCGGCGAGGGAAGTGCCGGGCCAGAGCGAGGAGGCACGGGCGGAAGTTTCCTATTTGTGCTCGTCGGCCCGAGATCGGGCCGAATTCGGGTCTTTGGGGTGGGCACAATGGGCTGACCCCGCCCCCAGGAGTGTTCGTGAAGAAGTTGTACGCAGGCCTGCTCGTCGTTCTTGCCCTCGTTGCTTGTACGCCCACCGGCTCCGGTGTGGAGTCGTCGCCCACACCGATTGTCGTGCCGGAGGGTACGGGTACGCCCAGCCCGGCCGTGAGTTCGACCCCCAGCCAGGAGGAGCTTTCCGCCGAAGCCGAGCGCGTGTATCGGACGTTCTTCAACGAGTGGAAGCGGCTGGATCGCGAGGGTGGGGCAGATGAGCCGAGTCAGATCCTGCGTGATAACGGCGATGGCCTCTATTTGGAGGCAGTTGCTCAGCACCTCCGCGGCTACAAGAGTCGAGGCACCCGATATGAAGGACCAGATCCCAAGCTGACTGTCTCCCCGGCGCCCGGAACCATCTCGGGCGACGGTGAGGGGGACCCCCGGTTCACCTTGGCAGTATGCGAGGACTACAGAGATGGCTGGATTGTCGAAGGGGACTCCCGGAGACCCGGTGTGCTTATCCGAGGGGTTGTCTACCTTGCGGAGATCGATGGTCGTCTGAAGGTCGTAGACGGTGACACTGGCGGTGCTCGATCGTGCGACCTTTGAGACTTGCGTTGGCCGCTGGTGTCCTGTCTGTGCTCCTGCCGGTGCCAGTCGCGATCGCGGGACCGATCGGGAACGGTGATGGGAGCACGGTCGATACCGGCAGAACCGGTCAAGGTGTGAGCGTCCGGGCCCAAGTGCCGGGTGGCTCGGGCGGAGGAGGGTCGGCGGCCGACGCAAAGGGTGCGCGGGGTAGCTCCAACGGCCGAACGGGCGGGGGCTCAGGTGGCGGCGGATCGGCCGGAGCCGGAGGCGGGGCCGCTGCGGCGTACCAACCCTGTTTCGGGCGAGTGGTGGCTATGACGGATGCGGGGGTGGGTACGTCGGCGAGTTGCGGCATGGTCGTCAACGGCGCCGGCGGGGCCGCAGGCGGCGGCGGTGAGGCGGCGCCGATCCAAATCGACCCGGCGGTCGCGGCCCGCGCCGCGGTGGCCCGCCTCAACATCCCGATGCCGATAGCCGCGGTCGGGCCCGATCCGAGTGTGAATGAGTGGGGGATGGCTGCGGTGGGGTACCCGCTCTGGCTCTGGGTCGACGGACCCGCCACGCACAACACGACGGTCACGGAGCAGGGCATCACGATCACCCTGGCGGCCACGCGTCGCACGACGGGGTTCTCGATGGGCGACGGCACCCGCAAGTGGTGCGGCACGATGCAGCCCTGGACCCCGGCCGTCCCACCCGGGCAGGCGTCACCGAGTTGTGGTCACGTCTATCAGCAGCCGTCGATGCCGGGCACATACGCCATCACCGCCACCACGGTCTGGGATGTCCAATGGGCCGCGCTCGGACAGTCGGGGACGATCCCGTTCGAGCGCACGGGCCCGGCTACGCAGCTCCCCGTCGGCGAGGTCCTCGCGGTCCGGACGCGCTGACCGACTCCCCACATCCAATGCAGCTCCCCGACGCGCAGAGATGTCGGGGAGCTGCATCAGGTGCGGGGAGTGCCGAGACACCTGCTCAGGCCACCCGGAATGCGCCCGTGGGCGCGGACTCGGCGTACTCCCTGACGACCGCAGCAAATCCCTGCGCGACCAGCGCGCCATTCCGCGACACAGAATCATCGACCAGGCGCATGGAGCGTCGCACAGCAAGCGAATCCTCGCCTCGCAGCTCTGACCACGAGGTCATGAGCTCGGGGGACGCCTCGGGATGGAACTGCACGCCGAGGGCGGAGCCGATGCGGAAGGCCTGATGAGGGTACGCAGCGGTGCGGGCCAACTCGATCGCGCCGATGGGGAGCTTCGACACCACATCCGCATGCGACGAGGGAAACACAGCGGGTCCCAGCCCAGCCACCCGCCCCAGCACCGGATCGCGCTCGGCCCCGGGTTGCCACTCGACCTGCACCGGCCCGTGCTCCCCGCCCTCCGGATCGGCCACGGTCACCGCCCCGCCGAACGCCTCGGCCAGCAGTTGATGCCCCAGGCAGATCCCGAGCAGGGGGAGATCCCGATCGACGGCCTCGACCATCATCCGCTTCACGGCACCCATCCAGAGCTCACCGTCGTCGACCCTGGCTCGCCCGCCGAGGACGATAATTCCGTGGCCGAGATCGTCTATTCGGGGCAAAGGCTTTCGATAGACCGGCATATTCCGCAGCACGGCACCCGGCAACCAGCCGCCGAAACGGTCCAACGGGACAAGCGGATCGAGTTGGACAATCGAAATGCGCGGCGCTGCCATGCATGGATTTTATGGAACCACAAGAACCTCGTAACTGATTTGGGTTCCGTGTCCCCTATTTGATCTCACCGCTGGTCGGGCCCCCGGCTGAGGAGGCCCGACCAGAAATCGGCTACTTCTTGGCGCCCTTCTTCACGGCCTTCGCCGTTTCCTTGGCGGCCTTTTCGACCTTCTTGGCAGCCTTCTCGGTCGCCTTGGTCTGCTCCTTCTTGGCCTTCACCTTGTCCTTGGCGAGCTTCTTGTTGCCCGTGGCCGCCTTCGCCTGCTTCTTGGCGAGTTTCTCGTCGGCCTTGGCATCGGCCTTCATCTGCTTGGCGGCTTCCTTGCCGCCCTTCTTGATGTTCTTCGCGTCCTTCTTGGCTTCCTTGACTGCGGTCTTCGCCATCAAACACTCCTTCGTGTCGACATTTGCCTGATGGCCCACCCTACACGGATTCGTCAACAAACAGTGGACAACGCGTGATCAGGTCAGTCCGGCATCGTGGACGCAGATGGCGATCTGCACGCGATTGTCCAGGTCGAGCTTGGTGAGGATGTGGGAGACATGGGCCTTGACGGTGGTCTCGGCGACGACGAGCCGGGCCGCGATGTCGGCATTGGAGGCCCCGCTCGCGACCAGCACGGCGATCTCGCGCTCCCGTGCGCTCAGCTCGCCCAGCCGGGACCGGCTGGCGGCGGCGCGGGCATCCTCGGCGCGGGTGGCATAGCGCCGGATCAGCTTCGCCGTGTCGACCGGGGACAGGATGGCCTGACCGGCGGCCACGATACGTACCGCTTCGATGATCTCCAGCGGCGGCGTCGACTTGAGCAGGAATCCCGACGCGCCGGCCTCGAGCGCACCGAAAACGTATTCATCCAGATGGAACGTCGTCAGCACCAGGATGGCCGGGTGTTCCTGCCGACCGACAAGGTGCCGCGTCGCGGTCAGCCCGTCCACCTTGGGCATGCGGATATCCATCAGGACGACGTCAGGATTCACCTCGTCGACCAGCGCGCCCAGCCCGTGCCCTGACCCGGCCTCCCCGACGACCTCGAGGTCGTCCGCGCTGCCCAGGATCATCGCCAGGCCGGCCCGCACGAGGGGGTCGTCGTCGACGATGATGACCCGGATGGGGGTACGCCCGGTTTCCGCTCCGGTCGCGTCGGGTTGCAACGTACGCGCGAGTTGGCGCTGTTGCGGGCGCTGGGTGCGGGCCGCGGGCAGGTGCGCCGCTTGGTGATGCTCGAGGCGCTGGGGGTCGGGCTCGTCGGGTCGGTCCTGGGTGTGCTGGCGAGCTGGGGCCTCGCGGCGGGGCTCATGGGTGTGACGGGATTGGTGACCGGGGTCTCGGGGGCCGCGTCGGGGATGCCGTTGTCGGCGACCGCGGTGGTGGCGGGGCTGGCTGTGAGCCTGGTGGTGACGTTGGTGGCATCGCTGCTGCCGGCGGCACGGGCAGGTGGTGTCGCGCCGGTGGTGGCGATGAGCGGGGTGACCGCGCGCGAGCGGGTCGGGGGAGCGAAGCGCGTGGGTGACGGCCCGCCGGCGTTCGGTCGGCCCCTGGCACGGTTGGCGGGACTCAACGCACGGCGCAGACCCGGGCGTACCCTCGCGACCGCGCTCACCCTCACCATCGGCCTTTTCCTCGTCGGGCTGCTGGGCACGATGGGGGCATCGATCAAGGCGAGCGTGAACGATCTGGTGCCCCAGGCGATGACGGCGGACTTCATGGTCTCGTCGCATGCGCCGATCGATCGGGCGCAAGTGGAGCGGCTGGCGCGGGTGGATGGAGTGCTGACGGTGCGGCGCTTCGAGATGGTCGGCGCGAGCGTCGGTGCGGAACAGACGTCGGTGATGGTGGCCCAGCCCGCGGACTATGGGCAGCTGATCAGCCAGAAGTTCGAGGCGGGGCGGCCGGCGGAGCGGGCGTACGAGCTCGTCGTCAACAAGCCCGTGCTGGAGGAGAAGGGCTGGGCGGTCGGGCAGCGGATCGCGGGCGTGGTGCAGGGGCAGGACGTGGCGTGGGTGGTGGTGGGGACGTTCGCATACCCACCGAATATCGCCATGGCCGACTTCTATGCGCACCCGGAGACGTTGCACGTGCTCGGGCTCGGCGACCAGCCGGGAATGATGGCGGTGAAGGCCGTCGAGGGCGCGGATCTGGCTCGGGTCGGTGATGGGCTGAGGGCCGCGATGAGTGGGTTGTCGGGCGCGCAGGTGGTCGGGCTGGTCGAATATCGCGAGCTGGCCGGGGCGCAGGTGAATGCGATGGTCGGCGGGGTCTATGCCCTGATCGCGCTGTCGGTCATCATCGCGGCGCTCGGGATCGTGAACACTCTGGGTCTGTCGATCGTGGAGCGACGCCGGGAGCTGGGGCTGTTGCGGGCGGTCGGGATGACGCGGGGTCAGGTGCGCGGCCTGGTCATGCGGGAGTCGCTGATGATCGCCGTGGTCGGCGGGTTCGTGGGGCTCGGGCTCGGCGTCGCGGCTGGGGCTGGGCTGCAGGCGCTGATCGCGGATCAGCTCACGTCGCTGGTCGTGCCGTGGGGGCAGGTCGGCGTGGCGGCTGGGCTGGCCGTGGTGATCGGGTTGGTGGCAGCTCTTGGGCCTGCGGCCCGGGCGTCCAGTGCGGACATTCTCGAGGCGGTTGCTGACGGGTGAGAGAGGGCGGAGCCGGGGTGGTGGCGGCGTTGGGACCACCCCGGGCCTTCTTGGAGTTTGAGCTCAGGGAGCCGATAGGCACACGATGCCGGTGCACTGCGCGGGATTGCCGTTGCCCGCGGCCAGGTTCTTTTCGCTGGCCACACCTTCCGGCGCTTCAATGCCGAGATCGGCCAATGGTTCCGCTGCCTGGGCTCCAGCGGGGGCGAAGCTGGCGACCACCAGGGCGGCTGTGCCGGCAATGCACAACGGACGGATCATGGGAATGGGTGACATGGCGGCCTCTCAGGCCGGATGGCCCTTATTGGATCATAACTAGAGAAATCGCATCAGCGCGAGCGTTGCTGCGTCAATGGGGAGGAGCCCAAGTCAACCGGAAACTTCCGAAAAGAAATCGTTGGTGTGAGCGAAAAAATGTCAGTGGGTCCGTGTTGACTTGGGTGCATGGAAAACATCAGTGCGACGGGGCTCGGCGAGGCGATCAGCGTGATCACTTCGCTGGCGTCGAGCGCGCTGGAGTCGCCCCAGTTGGCGCTGCTGACGGATGCGGCCGTGCTCGAGCTGATCACGGCGACGGATCGGGTGGCGTCGTTGGCGGAGGCGGCGCGGGCTGTGGTGATCCGGGAGGCGGAGCGTCGGGAGGCGGCCCAGGAGGAGGCCCACTGCGCGACGGCGGAGTGGATCCGGCGGGGACGTGGGCATTCGACGCAGCGGTGTCGGTCGCTGGTGAGAGATGCGGTACGCCAGGGTCGATTCTTGGCGTTGATCGGGGCGGTGGCCACGGGGGAGGTTCGGTCGGGTCAGGCGTCGGCGATCGCGCGGGTGTTGGACGAGCTGCCTGATGACTTCTCCGCCGAGCAGTTGGCCAAGGCCGAGGAGACGATGATCGAGCTCGCCAAGGAGTTCGGCCCGGAGGATCTGTTGCGCTGTGGGTGGCATCTCCTTGAGGTCGTGGCTCCGGAGCGGGTCGACGAACTGATGGCGGAGAAGCTCGAGCGCGAGGAGCGGGAGGCGCTGAAGAAGAGGGGCCTGTCGTTGTCCGATGATGGCCATGGCGTGATGCACATCAAGGGCCGCCTGCCGTCCGCGGATGGGGAGGCGTTGGCGGCGGTGCTGAATGCGCACGCGGAGTCGGCGTGGAAGCGCCATGCCGATGAGGTGGCCGAGGCGGGCGGTGACCCGGGACCGAAGGACAAGAAGGTGCTGCTGGCCGATGCGCTGATGGCGTTGGTCCGGGCACATCAGGTGCATCGCGATGCGCCGACTCACGGTGGGGACCGTCCGCGGGTGAACGTGTTCCTGAAGTTCGAGGACCTGGTCGGCGGACTCGGCGAGATGGCCATGTCGTCCGGGCGGGGGATCACTGCTTATGAGGCCCGGCGGCTGGCGTGTGACTGCGACATCATCCCGATGGTGTTGAACTCTCTCGGGATTCCGCTGGATGTGGGGCGGGCCGAGCGGCTGGTGAACCCGCATCTGCGGGCGGCTCTGGTCGCCCGCGACGGTGGCTGTGTGTTCCCGGGTTGTGATCGGGGCTCGTCGGAGTGTGAAGCGCATCATATTCAGCCCGTGCGCCGTGAGGCGCTTGTTTACCGAACGGAGGTGAGAGACCTTCGTGGCCGTG
>CAZEVN010000129.1:0-7872 GCA_964515145.1 uncultured Enemella sp. | reverse complement strand
ACCGCGCGTACCTTCCGCCTCACCTGGTGGGACACCCTCACCCGGGTGTTCCTGCCCCACGCCGCACCGTTCGCGTTCACCGGCATCCGCATCTCGGCCGCGATCGCGCTGATCGTGGCGGTGAGTGCGGAATTGCTGGCGGGTACGCCGACAGGCCTGGGTTCCTTCATCCTCGAAGTGCAATCCGGTGGTGGCTCCACCTCCCAGGTGTTCGCGGGCACGATCGTGGCGGGTGTGCTGGGCGTACTCGTCAATGCGAGCCTCAAGCGGGTCGAGTCCTGGATCTTCTCCTGGCGCAAGGAGGAGCGCGCATGAGCGTCGGAACCACGCTTCCCGAAGTAACCCCCGGCAACCGCCCCCGAGTGATCAAGGGTTGGCTGTCGACAGCGGTCCGTTGGCTGGTGCTGATCGGCATCCTGGTGTTCTGGCAGATCGCGACGATGATCATGCAGTCGCCGTTCTTCCCCGAACCTCTCAAGATCTTCCAGCGGGCCGCCGACCTCTGGCTGCCGAGCGCTGACGGGCTGATCACCACCAGCATGTCGCGGGACGTGATCCCGAGCCTCGGGCGTACGCTCACCGGCTTCGGGCTCGCGGTCGTCGTCGGCGTCGGCCTCGGCACGGCGATCGGGCTCAGCCAGCGTCTGGAGAACTACCTCGACGGGATCCTGCAGTTCATGCGTGCGGTGCCGCCGCCGACGCTGTTCCCGGTCTTTCTCATCCTGCTCGGCACCGACGACCAGATGCGCGTCGCGCTCATCGCGTTCGGTTCGGTGTGGCCGATCCTGCTGAATACGATCGAGGGGGTACGCGGGGTGCGCCCACTCACGCTGGAGGCGTCCCGCGTGTTCCGGATCCCGTCGATCGACCGGCTCTTCCGGGTGATCCTGCCGTCGGCGGGCCCCAAGGTCCTGGCCGGGATCCGCACCTCGCTGTCCCTGTCCCTCATCCTCATGGTCATCTCCGAGATGGTCGCCTCGTCGAGCGGGATCGGCTTCCAACTCGTCCAGGCCCAGCGCAGCTTCGCGATCCTGAACATGTGGGCGTCGATCCTGCTGCTCGCGATCCTCGGCTATGTCCTCAACCTCATCCTGACCATCGTCGAACGCCGCATCCTCGCCTGGCAGCGGGCGTCCGGCCGTGAGATCTCCTGACCCAGAAGGATTCCCAGATGACTTTGTTGGAAATCGATGGCCTGACGCATACCTATGGCACCGGCTCCAGCGCAAATCGCGCGCTGGCCGACATCACGTTCGATGTGCACGAGGGCGAGTTCGTCTCGATCGTCGGGCCGTCCGGCTGTGGCAAGACGACACTGTTGCGCACGATGGCCGGCCTCATGCGCCCCACCGGAGGGCGCCTCGAATTCCTCGGCCAGCAGATCGTGAACGTGCCCGAGGGCCTGGCGATGGTGTTCCAGGACTATCGCGGCAGCCTCTTCCCGTGGCTGACCGTCGAGAAGAACGTCCGGTTTCCCCTGCGCCACCTGAAGCTGCCGAAGGCCGAGGAGCAGCAGCGCGTCAGCGAATCGCTCGAGGCGGTCGGCCTGGCCGGCAACGAGCGCAAATATCCCGGGCAGCTCTCCGGCGGCATGCAGCAGCGCGTGGCGATCGCGCGGGCGCTGGCGTACCGCCCGAAGATCATGCTCATGGACGAGCCCTTCGCGTCGATCGACGCCCAGACGCGCGAGGACCTCGAGGACCTGGTCCTGAGGGTCCGCGAGCAGTTCGCGATGACCATCCTGTTCGTCACCCACGACATCGACGAGAGCGTCTATCTCGCCGATCGCGTCGTCGTGCTGTCCAAGCCGTCAACGGTCGTGCAGACGATCCTCGAGGTGCCGCTCGGGCGCCAGCGCGACCAGATCGCCACCAAGGAAGACCCCAACTTCATCCATATGCGAGGCGAGGTCGCGCGGCTCATCCGCAACGCCCCGCCCGGCCATGAGCTGATGGCCAACAGGGTTGCCCAGGTCTGAGACCGGCAGCCCACCCAACAAAAGAAACCATCAGGAAACCAACCCAAGGAGGACAGCGATGTCCGGATTCACCCGTTCGGCCCGCCGCATCGGAGCGGCCGCGGCCGCCGCCGTGCTCACCGTCACACTCGCCGCCTGCGGCGGAGGCGGCGGATCCGCTGCCTCCGGCGGCGCCACCCCCGACGGCCAGCTCGAGACCACCGAGCTGACGATCGGCTTCACGCCGGTCGCCGACCAGGCGGGCCTGATCCGCGCGATCAACAACGGCTACTTCGAGGCCGAGGGCCTCAAGGTCACCGCCCAGCCCGCCCAGGGTGGCGCGGCTGCCGTCCCCGCGATGGTCGCCGGTGACCTGCAGGGCGTGTTCGGCACCTATCCGTCCTTCCTCCTCTCCCAGCAGAACGCGACGAAGATCAGGATCGTGGCCCTGGGCGTGGCGGGCTCGGAGGACTTCGCCGGTGTCTTTGTGAACCCCAACTCGGGGATCACCGACATCAAGGGCCTCGTCGGAAAGAAGCTCGCGGTCAACACCCTCAACAACACCGGTGAGCTCTCGATCAAGAGCGTGCTCAAGGAGAACGGCGTCGATCCTGCCCAGGTCGAGTTCATGGAGATGCCGTTCCCGGACATGCGGGCCGCTCTCGAGCGGGGCGCCATCGACGCTGCCTGGGCGGTCGAGCCGTTCCAGTCCGGCATGAACGCCGCCGGCATGACCAAGCTCTTCTCCAACTTCTCCGGCCGCACCGCCACCGCCCCGCTCGCGGGCATCGGCATGACCGAGAAGTTCGTCAACGAGAACCCCGACACCGTCGCCGCCTTCGCCCGCGCGGTCGAGAAGGCCAACGCGGAGCTCGCCCAGGATCCCGAGTCCGTGCGTGAGCTCGTGCCGACCTACACCCAGACCAACGCCGAGGTGGCGGCCAAGATGACCCTGCCCAAGTGGGAGGCCGGCTATCCGACTGCGGAGAAGCTCAAGGTCTGGAACGACGTCATGGTCGACATGGGCTCGCTCACCGGACCGGTCGATCTCGACGAAATGGTCTACGCGCCCAAGGAGTGACCTGCGCGTACGCCTGATCCGACCGCACAACGGCCGTCCTGCCCTTCGGGGTGGGCGGCCGTTCGCTCGTCGCGAGCGTGGGCCCGTGGCCGCGCCGTGGGGCGTACGCCATGATGTGCGGCATGAGTGCAGCGCAGAGGATCACGTTCACGGGCAGCTCGGGCACTGAGCTCGCGGCCCGGCTCGATATGCCGGCGGGGCCGCCGCGGGCGCTGGCGGTGTTTGCGCACTGCTTCACGTGTTCGAAGGATGTCTACGCTGTCAGCCGCACGTCGGCAGAGCTCAACGAGCAGGGCATCGGCGTGCTGCGGTTCGACTTCACGGGTCTGGGCGCCAGCGACGGTGACTTCGCCAACACCAACTTCTCGTCCAACCTCGAGGACCTCCGGCTCGCTATCACCTGGCTGGGCGAGAACCACGAGGCACCGCAACTTCTCATCGGCCACAGCCTCGGCGGCGCGGCCGTGCTGGCCGTCGCAGGCGAGTTCGAGTCGGTCAAGGCGGTGGTCACGATTGCTGCACCCGCGGAGCTCAGCCACGTCGCCGGTGTCCTCGGCGAGATCAATCCCGAGGTGCTGGAGACCGAGAACCCGGTCGAGGTGCAGCTCGCGGGACGGCCCTTCACGATCAAGCCGCAGTTCATCGCCGACCTCGACAACCACCGGATCACCAAGGCGGTCGCGGAGATGCGCAAGGCGCTGCTCGTGATCCATTCCCCGCTCGACAACGTCGTCGGCATCGACCACGCAGAGCGCATCTTCGCCGCCGCCCGACATCCCAAGAGCTATCTGTCGATCCAGGCCGATCATCTGCTCACCCGGCGCGGGGAGGCGGAGTATGTCGCCCGCGCGATCGGGACCTGGGCCGAGCGCTATATCAAGGTGCCGGACAGCTATCCCGCCCCGGACGCCAGCGCCCAGGTGGTCGTCGGCGAGACCGGCCAGGGCAAGTTCCTCAACCACGTCGTGGCCGGACGGCATCGGTCGCTGGCGGACGAGCCCGAGTCGATCGGCGGGTTCGATGCGGGCATGTCGCCCTATGACTATCTCGCCGCGGCCCTCGGCGCCTGCACGAGCATGACCATCCGCATGTATGCCGATCACAAGAACCTCCCCCTCGACCGTGTCGTCGTGGAGGTGGATCACGACAAGATCCACAGCGACGACAGTGCGGCCGCCAGCGGTGGCGTACGCCGTCGGGTCGACCAGTTCACCCGCCGGCTCTATCTGACCGGCGATCTCGACGACGCCGCGCGCCAGCGCATGACCGAGATCGCCGATCGCTGCCCCGTCCATCTGACCCTGCACGAGTCGTCGAAGATCGTGACCGAGCTGATGGACGAGGGGAGTACGCCCGGCTAGTGCCGGTCGCGGCGTGTCCGGGCCGCTCCTCGGGGGTGCGGGGTCGGGCACTATGGAATTGCGTCCCCTGCGGAAGCAGGACAGCCACCCCATAGGCGCGGGAACCGCGGGAAGTTGACTCGGTGACTGCCTCTCCGCTGCTTCCGTAGCGGAAGCAATTACATAGCGCTCACACACCCCGCCAAGGGGCCAGTCCCGGATGGGGGGAGACGGGAGACCGCGGTCCTCATCTCCAGATGAAAACGCCCATCGAATCGGTCAGGACCCCCGGCCCACCACCACGAACACCAGCCCGCCGAAGGCGACCACGAGGAACGCGCCCGTCATCAGCAGGTTGATCACCCCACCGGGCAAGGGCTGCTCCGCGGTCAGGCGGCGGTTGTTGCGGCGATAGCGGCGGGTGGAGAGTACGCCGGTGGCGCCGGCGAGGATCGTGACCGCCGCTGCGATCGCGATGCCGCTGCCCGGGTCGTGATGCCCCACGATGCGGGCGACGATCAACCCCGCGGAGAGCAGGGCCAGCGACGTCCGCTGCCAGGCCAGGCGGGTGCGTTCGGGCTGCAGACCCGCGTCCCAGACTTCGCTCATCACGCGACCTCCCGGCGTACCCGTCAGAGAAACAGCGTCAGCCCCAGCACCGCGACCACGGTCAGCAGGACCGTGAACAGCGGCAGGGCAGCGGACGACGACAGCGGAGTGCCCAGGCGCATCGCGCGCTCCTGGACCATCCAGCGGACGAAGGCGATGACACCGGTGAGTACGCCTGCCGCGACGAGCAGGACGGCGGCGATCGTGACGCGCACATCGCCGAACCCGACATAACCGGCCAGGGCCTCCACGGCCATGCCGGCGGCCACGAAGCCGAGGCCGGTGCGGATCCAGGCAAGAAACGTGCGCTCGTTGGCGAAAGTGAATCGCGGGTCGGGTTCCTCACCGACCCCATAGACCCACTTCGGCCAGCGCCTGTCGGGCATGGTGTCGAGCGGCCTCAGCCGGCGAGGAACTTGTCGGTCAGGTCGGCGACCATGCCGGCCGGGAGTTCCTTGCTCGCCACGACGACCGCGACGCCGTTGGACTCGCGCGCACAGATCGTGTCGCCCGCCGTGCTGCACAGCGCGCCGCTCACGCTGGTCGGCGACGTGCCGCCGACGGAGGTCACCATCTCGTTGGCCGACTTGCCGCGGGCCATGCGGGCCTCGACGACGGTCTTGAGGGTGTCGGAATAGTACGACCCGATCTGCGTGTCGTTCTCGCTCCGCTGCTCGACGCGGGTGAACGTCTCGACCTTCGCGGGCAGGGTCACGGCCTGGGCGGTGGGAGACGCGCTGGCCGTGGCGGTCGCGGTGATCGTTGCGGTCGCCGTGGCGCCGGCCGTGGCTGTCGCGTCGGGGGTGGCGGACTCGTCCGCGGTCGACTCCGCGGTGGCCGTCGCAGCGGGTGTGGTCGCGGCCACGGTGGGCGGTGCCTCGGTCGGAGTCTGGGTGGGCGTGGCCCCCGGCGTCGTGCCGCAGGCGGCCAGCGTGGTCAACAGGGCGAGGCCGGCCAGACCGGCGGCGATGCGTGGCATGGGGCCAGCGTACGCGGCGTACGCCCGCCTCGTCTCAACGGTTGCGCACGACTCGATAACGGATGAACACCGGCGCGGCGAGGGAGGCGATGACGGTGCCGATGAGGACGAGTACGCCGCCGCCGATCGTGGCCGGCGTGGCGCCGAAGGCCGAACCCGCGACGCCGTGGAGGGTGTCCGACAACCGCGGGCCGCCGACGACGACCACGGTGAACACCCCTTGGAGCCGGCCGCGTACCTCATCGCTCGCGGCCTCCTGGAGCATCGTCGAACGGAACGCCGCCGAGCTCATGTCGGCCGCACCCGCGACGACGAGGAAGAAGATCGCCAACGGGAGCCAGGGCATGAGCCGCCCGCCGGCCGGCAGCAACGCCAGGCCGAAGCACGTGATCGCGGCGCCCCAGACGAGAATCGCGATGACGACGGCGAGGCCCTGGCGTTCGACGCGGGATACCCAGCCGGAGAAGACACCGCCGAGCACGGCCCCGAGCGGGATCGCCGCGAACAGCAGGGCGAACGCGAGGCCGCCACCGGGTGGCCCGCCGAAAGTCACGGCCGCGATCTCGGGGAACAGTGCGCGTGGCATACCGAAACCCATCGCGATCAGGTCGACCACGAACGACATGAGCAGGACCTTGTGGCCGGCGAGATAGCGGAACCCGTCGATCACCGAGCGCAGGCCGGGGGAGCCCATGTCGTGGAGGGACGGAAGTTTGGGCAGCTTCAGGACGGCCCAGATGGTGGCCAGCAGGAAGAGGGTGTCGACGGCATACAGCAGGGCGTACCCCGTCAGCGGGATCAGCGCACCGCCCACCAAGGGGCCCGCGATCGCGCCGAACATCATCACGGTCATGTTGAGGGCGTTGGCGGCGGGGAGCTGCTCGGCGGGCAGGATGCGAGGCAGGACGGCGGCGCGGGTGGGTTGGTTGATGCCGAAACACGCCTGTTGCAGCGCGAAGATCGTCAGGATCGCCCAGACGTTGTCATAGCCCGTGATCGCTTTGAGCCAGAACAGGCCGGACGTGATGATGATGCCGATGGTCGAGACCAGCAGGATCTTGCGGCGGTCGAAGACATCCGCGAGTGCCCCGCCCCAGAGGCCGAACACGATGAGCGGGACCAGCCCGAAGATGCCGGTCAGGCCGACATAGGCCGAGTCGCGGGTGATCTCATAGATCTGCGCCGGGACCGCCACGACCGTGAGCTGCGCGCCGATGACCGTGACGATGTTCGCCGTCCAGAGCCGCCGGAAGTGCTCGTTCTTCAGCGGGCGCGTATCGGCGAACATCGAACGGAGGTTGGGCACTGGTGGATGCTAGGCGTGATCGGGGCGGTTGGGTGTCCACGCCCGCAGGGTGACAGGCTGGGCGCATGCCGACCCATGAGTTCACCCGCCCCGACGGCGTGCTTCGCGTCGATGCCGATGACAGCCTCGCCGCGACGGCCGAGAACCTCCTCGCTCATCTGGCCGCGCTGCCGGCCGCCGAGCTCGATGACGACTGCCGCATCGACCTGGGCTGGTGTCCTCTGGTCGTCGCGAAGGAGGACGATGGCTGGCGGTTGTTCGGGCCGGACGGCGCTGAGGGGCGTACGCCGGATATCACGCCGCATCTGTCTGCCGCCGTCGAGCAGGCGCGGGTGGCCGCGCTGCTGGGCGTACGCCCGGAGCCGATCCGATTCGACGCCGAGATCGCCGTGGAGCACGGGGCGCTGGAGGCCGACGCGATCTATCTGCGGCGGGGGGATTCGACGGGTGCCACGGCCGCGGGAAGCGGGTGGCACCTCGGGCCGCTGACGCCCGAAGCAGGGGCGGATGTCCACCTGCATCCGCACCCGGCGTACGAGATCGCTGAGAAGTTCCCTGCCGTCGCCGGCTATCTGACGCTGCCGAAGGACTATCTCGTCG
>CAZEVN010000128.1:0-8041 GCA_964515145.1 uncultured Enemella sp. | reverse complement strand
GTGAAGGTGCGGCGTACCGCTCCGGGAAAAATCTCCACCACCTGGGCCCGATGGTCACGGGTCATGGCCAGGATCAGGTTCGCCTCGCGGACGTGTTCCTCGGTGAGCTGGCGCGCTGAGAAGTCCTCGACGGGTACGCCGTCCGCTCGCATAAGTTCAGCCATCGCCGGGTCAATGGGTTCTCCCACCAAAGCGCCAGTCCCGGCGCTGGTGACGGTCACCTCCGGACCCAGTGCGAGGCCCAGCAGCCGCTCAGCAGCTGGAGACCGACAGATGTTGCCGGTGCAGACGGTTAAGACGCGGAATCCCCCGATGTCCGACATCACGCATCAACGCGTTCCGGTTCGGGAGCCGCCAGCATCCCGCGACGCGGGGACCGCGCCTGGGCCTGGGAATAGCTCTGGGTCTCGCCATAACCTTCGCGGCGGTAGTACAGAGAACGCTGATGTCCGGCGTCCTCGGCCTTGAGCTTGTTGATGACGAGGCCGAGCACATGCCCCTCGGCGACCTCGACCGAGGTGAGGGCCTCTTCGAGCTGGGCATTCTCGACCTGACCACTGCCGACCATGACGACAACGCCTCCGACGACGGACGACAACACCGCCGTGTCGGCGACCGGGACGAGCGGCGCGACATCGATCAGGACATAGTCATAACGCTGGAGAGCGTTCTGGATCAGGGAGCGCATGGCCTCGGAACCCAACAGCTCCGACGGGTTCGGCGGCACCTGGCCGGAGGGCAGAACATCCACGCCGAACGCCGGCTGGATGACGTCATCGATGAACGCGCGGCCGATCAGAACCGTGCTCAGACCGACACGACCTTCGAGGTTGAGGCGTTCGGCGACCCGGGGTCGACGAAGGTCGGCATCGATGACCAGCACTCGCTTGCCCGCCTCGGCCATGGCGATCGCGACGTTGATGACGGTGATGGTCTTGCCCTCGGCCTGGATCGACGAGGTGAACACGATGCTGCGATCGCGGCCGTCGACACCGAGGAATTGCAGGTTGGTGCGCAGGCGGCGATATTCCTCGGAGCGCAGCGACTTCGGGCCGTTGATCATGGCGAGCGGATGGTCAGTGGCATCGCTGTCGAAGGCGACTGTGCCCACCACCGGCAGGTCGGTGATGCGGGTGATGTCTTCGGCGTTGCGGACCTTGGTGTCCAGCATGGTGCGGAGCAGCGCGAGGCCGACGCCGGCGACGAGGCCGACGAGCAGGCCGAGCATGAGGTTCTGGGGCACCTTCGGGGTGGTCCAGGAGGTCGGGACCGTCGGCGGGCTAATCACGTTCGCGATCACGCTCGCGGTGCCCTCCCTGTCCTTGGGCGCCATCTGTTCGACGGCGTTGACCAGCTCCGTGCCGATTGCTTCCGTGGTCTGGGCGGCTCGGCGGGGGTCGATGTCTGTCACAGAGATCTTGAGGACGGCGGTGTTGGTGGGCACCGTGACGGAAACGCGCTCGGCGAGCTCGGCCGGGGTCGTCCCAAGACCCACCCGGTCGATCGCTGGCTGGAGGACAATCGGGGCCTCGGCTACCTCGGCGAAGGACTTCACCTGACGTTCCGTATAGGTCGAGCCCTGCGCCAGTTCACCCGCGGAATCACCGCTCTGAACAGTCAGGAACAGCGAAGTCGACGACGTATAGGTCGGCGTCGCCAGCAAGGAGAAGCCCGCCCCGGCGCACACGCCGAGCATGGCCAAAACGGCGATGCTCACCCAATGCTTGCGCAGGATGCGCAGGTAGTCACTCAACTCCATGTCAGCCTTGACCTCTCTTTGACGGCGGTCCGCTGCGGCCGATAAGGCGAGGCGACGCGGAATGAAGACTCCACTTTAAGAGCGGACTCTGTTCTTGATCGAATCGGCGTTTCATTTCAGAGCACGCTCCAATGCCGTGGCAATCTGTAAATTTGCTTGAGAGGTCAGATTGCCACCCTCAAATGCCCCTGAACCATTGGTAATGAAGGCCGCGTCCAGCCAGGTCGCCCCTGCGCTGGCTGCCGCTTCCTCCAATTGGTCAGCGTGCCGCTCCAACCAGGTGGGCCTCGATGCCCGCTCACTGAAAGGCGACATAACGACAATAGTTGCGTTGGGAAGCGTCGATCGCAACTGCCGCAACGTCGCGGCAGCGCTCTCGGCCAACTGCTGATCTCCGTCTGCCTCGCCTGCAGCGAGGACCACCACGGCCGGATCAGCAGCCGCGATCTTGGCGACCGAGCCCTGGATGGAAGTGCACGGTGCGGCATCGCACCAGCGCGGGACCGTGCGATAGCCCATGCCACTCTGGGCCATGTTGTCGACGCGCATGCCGAACTCCGATGCCACCGCCTCAGGCCACGATGCATCCGCCACATAGCCGTCACCGATCACGACCAGGGTCCCACCGCTCAAAGGTGTGGCCCGGACCGTGGGCTCGGCGGTCCGGCCTGGTGTGGCAGCCCGGTCGGGTGTGGGGGTCGAGCCGGGCGTGGGGATCACGGTCGGCGTCGGCTCACCAGCCTCCTCCGGAGGCGGGGCCTGATCATCGACGCTCGGGGCGACAGCCGGCGTACCCATTGGGACCGCAGCAACCGCCTCAGCAGGCCCGGTCCGCGCCCGCCACATCGCCAACCCGGCAAGGATGACGGTGACGACCGCCAGCGCCGCCAGCGCTGCGAGCACGCCCCAATGCCTGCGCATCGTCGTCTCCCTCTGGATGTGAACCGCTCTCGCTGGACCCTATTGACCCACCAGTCACACCGCAACGGTCAACCTCGACTGTCACTTTATGGTTTAGGCTCCGCGACCCAGGCGCGACCTAGCCTGAAAGCAATGGATGGATCGATGTTCATGCTGGCCGGGGTCGCGCTCATCCTGACGCTGTGGTTGGTGGCGCGGGTCCGCGCGAGGGTACGCCGACGTCGCTGCACGATGCCCGTCGAGGCCACGGTCGTGCAGATCGACAAGGACTCCGAATCCGTGCACTCCGACGCTCGCATCGGGTTCCGGAGGGGCGACTCGTGGCACGAGGCCGACGTCGCGCTGCATCGCAACACACGACCGGTGATCAGATCCGGGCCTATGTGGATCCGAACGACTTCACGCGCGCCTATGTGCCCGGGCAACCCCCGACCGTGCGGGGCACTGCCCTCCTCGCTCTCACCGCCGGGTTGGCGTGGCTCATGGCCTGGTATTCCCGCGAGGTCTGGCAGGGCCGGCCCATCGCGTGGGTCGAGGACCTGATCCCCAGGGTCGAGACCGGGGTGCAGCTCGTGATCGGGCTGCTGACCTTCCTGGCCTTCCTCGGGGTCCCGGTCCTCGGCGGCGTACTCCTCTGGCAGGCGCTGTCGCGCCGACCGACCGCCACTCCCAAGCCCACGTCGATGATGGTCGCCGTGGGCCTCGTCATGCTCGTCGGCGGAATCGCACTGTTGCTCTTCGTGATCGCCGGCGGGTGAAGAGTTCGGGCTGGGGTGCCGCTACGCCGATCGCGACTCTCTGAAGTGGGCGACATCTTGTTCGTCCAAACACTGGATGACTTCTTGGAGGATGTGACTCAGCAGGTTGTAGTTGGGCGCCATGGTCAAGGCATCCATGGTGGTTCCGTTGACGCCCTGCGGAGCGAGACTCTCCAAGAGGATGAGTCCAACCGGCCGTTCGGTTGGGCCTACAACATCAATACGACGACCGACAAACGAGCGTGACTGCATGGACAGGTCAGTGACAACGTCGCGAGCCATCCCGAAGTCCTCGACACAACGGTCGTTCCAACTCTCACGATCCGCGGGAAGTCTGGTGACCACCGCCTCGCGAAGATCCCAGATCCGCCCGATAACACCTTCATCGGACGGATAGCGAGCCCTGCCAGCGCGCTCCAGGATCTGGGAGTGCGACACTCGGTCCAACAGAATGAAACTGTTGTCCCGATATCGGTACACCGAGATTCGCGATTGGGAAAAGTCAATGTTGAGGTCGCTCATGAGGGCGCGCAACGCTGAATCCAGCAATGTGGCCAGGCTCCGCGAGCGGGCTGCGGCTCGCTCCTCGAACACTCGATGTTCTTCAATGATGCGGGCGTAGTGAGGCCCCCTCACCACGGCATAGATGGCTCCGGAGAACGCCAAAGCGATCCCAACGAAGAACACGAGCGGCACGGTCAGCCCCACAGCCAGGGCGACCGAACCCGCGAACTGGAGAACGGTTCCCAGATGCCCCATGAACCCTTGTGCGCGACGTCGTCTCCGTATCGCCCGACGCTCGCCTTCGGACAACGAAACCAATTGATCCTCGGGTGCCACTAGGCCGGCGCCAACTCGATCTCTCGCTCCTCAACCTCTAAGGGATCAGCGGTCGCCCTGAGATGGGCCAGGACCGACTCAGCCAACGAATCGATGAGGGCTTCCGCCTCCGCGTAGGACATCCGCTCCAGAACGACATCCAGCCTCACAGTTTCCAGATCCGAGGTGTAGGCGTTGGCGCGCAGCACTCTCACATCCTTATTTCGGTAAGAATCCAGAAAGAGCTGAATGGTGCGGACCACCTCCTCAACCGACGGACTCTCAAGGAAATCAAAACCCGTTGTCGCACGCAGTTTCATGGATGCCCCCCTCTCTTCATCTTGGCATACAGCACCATACGCACGAGGTGTGACACTTTCCTCAATCCGCGGTGACCACCTCACAGACTTCCTCGCCGTCGAGCCCAGCCGGATCGACAGGGGCGTACGCCTCGGGCAACTCGGCACCACCTTCGACCTCCGCACCGGTCAACGGCGCGGGCAGAGCTTCGAGGACATCGGCGGGGAACACCCGGGATCGCGTCAGGAACCGCTTGCCCGTCGGCGCCTCGAGCGAGAAGCCGCCCCCACGCCCGGGAACGACATCAACGATGAGCTGGGTGTGCTTCCACGCGTTGAACTGGCTGCCGGAGATCCAGACGGGAATGGGCGGGACCCCCTCGCCGACGTCCAAGCGACCGAGCAACACATCCCGGTCGCCCACGATGAACTCCCCGTCCGGATAACACATCGGCGCCGATCCGTCACAGCAGCCACCTGACTGGTGGAACATCAGCGGCCCGTGGTCGGCGTGGAGGCTGCGGAGCAGGTCCGCAGCCTCCACCGTGACCAGGGCCCGGGTCTGCCAGGTCGGCGTACTCGCCGGGCCCCCGGCCATCAGAAGAACCCGAGCGCGTCGTCGGAATAGGACACGAGCATGTTCTTGGTCTGCTGATAGTGGTCGAGCATCATGCGGTGGTTCTCGCGACCGATGCCCGACTGCTTGTAGCCGCCGAACGCCGCATGCGCGGGATAGGCGTGGTAGTTGTTGCACCACACCCGGCCGGCCTTGATCGTCCGCCCGGCCCGGAAGACCGTCGATCCGTTGCGCGACCAGACCCCGGCACCGAGGCCATAGAGCGTGTCATTGGCGATCTTCATCGCGTCGTCGAAGCCGCTGAACTTGGCGACCGACACCACCGGGCCGAAGATCTCCTCCTGGAAGACCCGCATCTGGTTGTCGCCGGCGAAGATCGTCGGCTGGACGTAGTAACCGCCCGACAACGCGCCCTCGAGCTGCGCCTGTTCACCACCGACGAGCACCTTGGCGCCCTCGTCCTTGCCGATCTTGAGATAGGACAGGATCTTCTCGAGTTGGTCGTTGCTGGCCTGCGCGCCGACCTGGGTGGCGGGGTCGAGGGGGTCGCCCTGGACGATTTTCTTTGTACGCTCCACCGCCAGGTCCATGAACTCGTCATAGATCGAGGCGTCCACGAGCGCGCGCGAGGGACACGTGCAGACCTCGCCCTGGTTGAACGCGAACAGCGCGAAGCCCTCCAGGGCCTTGTCGCGGAACGCATCGTCCTCGGCCATCACATCCGCGAAGAAGATGTTGGGGCTCTTGCCGCCGAGCTCGAGGGTGACCGGGATGAGGTTCTGCGAGGCGTACTGCATGATCAGGCGGCCCGTGGTGGTCTCGCCGGTGAAGGCGATCTTGGCGATGCGATCGGACGAGGCGAGCGGCTTGCCGGCCTCGGTGCCGAAACCGTTGACGATGTTGACCACACCCGGCGGCAGCAGGTCGCCGATGATCTTGAACAGTTCGAGGATCGACACCGGGGTCTGCTCGGCGGGCTTCAGCACGACACAGTTGCCGGCCGCGAGCGCCGGGGCGAGCTTCCAGACCGCCATGAGGATCGGGAAGTTCCACGGGATGATCTGGCCGACCACGCCCAACGGCTCGTGGAAGTGATAGGCGATGGTGTTGGCGTCGATCTCAGAGATGCCGCCCTCCTGGGCGCGAATGGCACCGGCGAAATAGCGGAAATGGTCGATCGCCAGGGGGATATCGGCGTTGAGCGGTTCGCGTACGGCCTTGCCGTTGTCCCAGGTCTCGATAATGGCGATCTTTTCGAGGTTCTCCTCGATGCGATCGGCGATCTTGTTGAGGATGACGGCCCGCTCGGCGACCGAGGTGGAGTTCCAGGCCGGGGCGGCAGCATGAGCGGCGTCGAGCGCGGCCTCGATGTCCTCCGCCGTGCCGCGGGCGACCTCGCAATAGACCTGGCCGGTCACCGGGGACGGATTCTCGAAGTATTGCCCCTTGACCGGGGCCACGAACTCGTTGTTGATCCAGTGGTCATAGCGGCTCTGCAGCTCCACGAGCGCGCCGTCGGATCCGGGATGGCTGTAAGCAGGCATCGGACTCCCTTGTCTCATCGTCGCCGGGAGCTCCGTTGCGTCCCGGACTGGCCTGGGTTTCGACCCAGTATGTGCGAACCGCGCAAGACACGCCGACCGGTTGGCGTTCTGACCAATTGTCGCCGGGTTCGGAACGGGCAATTAGGGAACCCGATTGGGTTATGGGAAGATTGTTGAAAACAAAACTACGTCGAAAGCGGAGTGGCCATGAAACAACCTGCGTTGGGCATTACTGCAACCGTAGGAATCATCGTGATCGCGTTCCTGACGATCTTTGCGCTGGGCCCGGAGCTGTTCATGAACTGGGCGTCCTATGCACTGATGGGCGCGATTCCCTTCGCGATCGTCGTTGGTGCGTTCTGGCAGGGCAAGGAGCCCGCGGCTATCGCCAACCTCGGCCAGCCCGTGCGCGGCGTGGCCTATCTCGTTCTTGCCGCCGTGGTGGCGGCCGTGGTGTCGGTGATCCACTGGGCCACCCGCGGCGGCGCACTCCCGGGCAACCCCGTCCCCATGGCCGTGATGACGATCATCACCTCGGTGGTCGTGACGTTCTTCCTCGTGATCGTGTGGGGCGGCTGGCCGTTCTCGTTGATCAAGAACAAGCTCGTCGCCGGGATCGTGGTTCTGGTCGGCGCCTATGTCATCAACGCCCTGATCTTCCAGCTGATGAACTTCTCCTTCGCCCAGGGCGCGCCGTTCTATTCGGACACCCTTGAGCCCGGCGGCCCGATCAACGCCTGGACCGTCGTGGTCGTGATGGTCACCGCGCTGTCGGTCATGTTCCTGACCCTCCACTTCCAGGGCGGCAAGCCGTTCACCAACATCAAGTCCGATCCGCTCCGCGGCCTCGTGTGGACCGTGGCGTGCTTCGTGGTGGGTTATCTGGTGTTCCTGTTGGGTACGCAGGTCGCCGGCATGGCGGCACCGACCTTCATGGTCCAGGTGTCGATCCCGTTCCTGTTCGGCTCCATCGTGATGCTCAACATGCTCGGTGGCTCGATCACCGCGAAGCTGTCGCCCGTCGTCGGCGGCATCGTCAGCGTCGTGCTCGCCGCGATCGTCGGCAAGCTCCTGGCCCTGGGTTATTCCGCGCTGATGCCGCTCGTGAGCGGCGCGATGCCAGCCGGGCCCGAGGGCAACTTCGCCGCCGAACTCTGGCTCGCCAACGCCCTGCTGGCCGTGACCTTCCCGTTCCTCGCGTTCTATGGCGACTTCTTCCAGCTCTGGCCCCTGGCCGGGAAGAAGCCGGCCGAGCCCGCCGCCGGTGCACGGGGCGCTGGAGACGCGAGGGCAAGCTGATTGCGATGGAGCGCAAGCCCAAGACGTGAGCGGGAGCTGAAGAGCGAAACGGAAGCTCAAGGACG
>CAZEVN010000127.1:0-8151 GCA_964515145.1 uncultured Enemella sp. | reverse complement strand
TGGTGGGCCGGTGGCGTCACGTCGCTGGACAATCTGGTGCTGCTCTGTCCCCGGCATCACCGCAAATGCGAACCCGGCCGCAACAACACCTGGGACGATGACGATCCGGACCGCTGGCATGTCCGCCTCGGCCCCGACCGTCTCCCCGTGATCACCCCGCCCCGCGGCTGGGACCCCGACCGCAAACCCCTACGCCACAGCCGATTCGGCATCCTCCGCAGATGACGGGCGCGTTCAGAGAGTGTCGGCTCGCGAAGAATCGAGCGCCGATCGGGTGCGGGCTGGGCAGATTCATGTGGTCCCATGGAGTTATGGCTCGCTACAGCGTCAACGACGATGCGGTGCAACATTGCCGCGACCTGATTGCCAAGAGGCAATATGTCCTGGACTCCGACTGGGGAGAGGTCCAGCCCAAGGCCGCCGACGAGAACAGCTACCTGGAGAAGCATTCCTGGGAGGAGTACGCCCGCTGGCACCTCGGCCTCACCCAAGGCGCCAACGACGAGACCAAAGCGCGCTACGCCTTCGTGTTCGGCGACCTGCGCCGCGTGCACCGTTCCGCTCTCATCGCCTGCGTCTATCGCGCAGCGGAGTGGCGCCACAAGAAGGTCGAACTTGCCGCTCACGAGCTCCTCCAGTTCCTCGACGAAACCTCTGGCTGAGGCGGCGGCTGGCGTGGGATCCCCGGTGCCCTGAGGGGGCTCCCTCATCCGGCGGTTAGAGTCAGCGCATGGCGTACTCAATGACGAGCGTTCCCACTCCCGAAGGGGACATGCCCGCCCACCTCTGGCTGCCCGAGCAAGGAACCGGACCTGGGATCGTGCTGTTCCAGGAGATCTTCGGCATCAGCGACTATGTCCGCCGACGCGCGCAGGACCTGGCTGATCTCGGTTATGTCGTGCTCGCCCCGGAGATCTATTGGCGCAGTGGCGATGTCGGCCCGTTCGGCTGGGATCCGATCGAACAGGCCATCGGCAAGGTCGCGGAGTTGGATTGGGCCGGCGCGGTGAACGACGGAGCAGCAGCGGTCGAACACCTGCGTGGGCGCGACGAGGTCACCGGCGGGACCGGGATCGTCGGATTCTGCTTCGGCGGCGGTCTCGGGTTCAACGTGGCCGCGCAGCTGGAGGCCGACGGTCAGGGCGCGGACGCGCTGGTCGCGTTCTATGGATCAGCCCTGCGGGACCTCGTCGACCACCTGCAGGTAGCGGCCCCGAGCCTGCATCACTTCGGGCTTTCGGATCAATACATCGACGCGACAGAGGTACGCCGCCTCGAGTCGGTCCTCACCCAGCAGTCCGCCACCACGTTCTATACCTATGAGGGTGCCGACCACGCGTTCGACAACCCCGACGGCCCCCTGCACCACCCCGAAGCCTCCGCGCGCGCTTGGCAGCGGACCGTCCATTGGCTCGCCGAGCATCTGCCGCTCGGGAACTGAACTGTGGGTACGCCCTCCCGCATCACCGTCATCGGCCTCGGTGCCACCGGCCTGCCGATCGCGTCACGCTTGGCCGACCGCGGATTCGCCGTCACCGGCGTCGAGGTCGACCCGGACCGTCGCGCCACGGCCGTTGCCAACGGGCTCGCGCTCGCTGAGCTGCCCACCGCAGCCGACGCGGATGCCCTGATCCTCCAGGTCACCAACGCCGAGCAGGTCGGTGCGCTGCTGACCAACGGCCTGGCCCAGTCGATGCCCCGGGGTTCGACACTCATCCTCATGTCGACGGTCGGACCGGAGGCAGCGCGTACGTTCGCGCAACAATCCACCGCCGCACACATCCCGCTCGTCGACGTTCCCTTCACGGGCGGAATCGACCGTGCCAGGGCGGGTGAGCTGAACCTCTTCGCGGCGGGCGACCGGGCTGATCTCGAGCGGGTACGCCCCATCCTCGCTGCGCTCGGGAACGCGGTCGAGTGCGGTTCCGAGGTTGGCGCCGGCCAGAGCTTCAAGCTGGTGAACCAACTCCTGACCTCCGTGCACATCTGCGCGGCGGCCGAGGCGCTCGCGCTCGCCGAGGCCCTCGGGCTCGACCCCGCCAAGGCCTTCGACGCGGTCGTTGACGGTGCCGGCCGGTCCTGGTTGCTCGCCGACCGTGGCCCACGCATGCTCCAGGGCGACGATGCCCCGATGGTCTCCAGCCTCGCGATCTTCATCAAGGACTCGGCCCTGGTGGCCGAAGCCGCCGACCAGGCTGGGCTGGACGCGCGACTCGTCACCGCCGCAGCCGAGGTCTATGCCCGCGCCGCCGAACTGGGCCTGGCCGACTCCGACGACTCCCAGGTCATCCGGGCATACCAGGAAGGGCCCTGACCAGCCGTCCCATCACCTGACGTGACCTCAACGCGCCGGGGCGTACGCGGCGTACACCACGCCATTGCCGAAGGTCGCGGTTTCGAGGGGCCTCAGCGTCGGGGCGTACCCATCCGGGAACAGCGACCGTCCCCGTCCCTGCCACACGGGATAAGTGAACAGTCGGACCTCGTCGACGAGCTCCTCCTCGAAGAGTGCGTGCGTCAGCTTGATGCTGCCCGTCACGCACACCTCCCTGCCAGGCACCTGTCGCAGATCGCGCACTTCCTGCTGCCAGTTGCGAATGACCGTCGAGTTCTCCCATGCCGGATCCTCGAGGGGGCTCGACACCACGAGCTTGTCGACCTGATTGAGGTGGTCGGCCAAGCCGGTGGGGTCGTCGTGCTGGTGGGGCCAATAGCCGCGGAAGTCGGTGAAGGTCTGCCGGCCGAGCAGGAGGGCCCCTCGTCGATCATCAGCTCCCGGGTCTTGGCAAGGACTCCCTCGTCCTGCTCGATCGGGTCGGGCCAGTCTCCGATCATCTCGATTCGCCCATCAAGGGTGATGTTCTGAGTAACCACAAGTTTCATCGTTCGCTCCTGGAGGGTTCTGGACCAAAGGGTGAGGTGCCTGGTTCTGTAGACCAATCAGAGCCCAGCGACTCATCGCGAGACGGTGGAGCTAGCGTGAAGGGTACGCAGACCCGAGGAGAGGAATCCCATGGAGATCAACGATCCAGGCCCGAAGCCCAACGCCTTCGACATCGAGAAGGGCACCGTCGAGAACGAGGCCTATCGCACCGTGGCGTGGACCGGCAAATACCTGCAGGTCACGCTCATGTCCATCCCCGTCGGCGCCTCGATCGGGCTGGAGGCGCATCCCGAGACCGACCAGTTCCTGCGCCTGGAGCAGGGCAAGGGTCGCTGTGTGATGGGCCCGTCCAAGGACAACCTGGACTTCCAGCAGGACGTCGAGGACGACTGGTCGATCCAGGTCCCGGCCGGCGTATGGCATGACGTGATCAACACCGGCGACGAGCCGATGCGGTTGTACGCGGTCTATGCCCCCGTCCACCACGCCCAGGGCATCGTCCAGGCCACGGCCGAGGACGCCGAGCGCGATGAGGACTCCGGCGCCGACGAGCCGCCCAGCTGGACCGTCCAGCCCGGCACCGGTAAGGAAGACAAGCACGCCTGAGTTGCCTCTGCCGAACGCAACGGGCCCCGTGGACATCTTCCACGGGGCCCGTTGCGTACCACTCAGAACGTCGTGAACCCGTGCGACCGGAAGATCCGGCGCGCGGCGTCGGTCGCCTCGATCGACGGCGGCAAGACGTCGTTCAGCTGGTAGTCGAGCTCGATCTGCCACCACTTGTCACGACCCATCTGGTGGAAAGGCAGCACCTCCACCCGCTGGACGACGCTCTTCCACTTCGAGATGATCCGCGCGACCCGCTCGACGTTGTCGGCGGCATCCGTCCAGCCGGGCACGAGCACGAACCGGACCCAGATCTTCGTCCCGAGCCGCGCCAACCGGTCACCGAAGTCGATGGTCGGTTGCAGCTCGCGACTGGTGACCCGCTTGTAGGTCACCTCGTCACCCGACTTCACGTCAAGCAACACGAGATCGACCTGCCGCAAGAAGTCATCGCTGGCCGCCGCACCCAGATAGCCGGACGTGTCCAGCGCGGTGTGGATGCCCTCCGCGTGGCACCAATCGATGACGTTGCGGATGAACGGCAGCTGCATCATGGCCTCGCCGCCCGTGAACGTCACGCCACCTCCGCTGGCCCGGAAGATCGAGCGATAGCGACTGATCCGCTGCTTGGCCTGCTCCAGCGTCCGGATCGTCCCGAACCGCGCGAACATCGTGTCCGGGTTGTGGCAGAACACGCAGCGCAACGGGCACCCGGAGAAGAAAATGCTCAGCCGGGTGCCCGGTCCGTCGACCGCCGTGACCAGTTCCCACGAATGGACCTGCGCCGCCTGTCCGGTCCGCAGAGCTTCGAGTTCGTCGGCCCGCGCCTCGAATGGCACCTGCTCGCCGGCGAGCGGCAGGAGGGTGATGTCGCCGCGGGGCTGGGGCTTCTCCTTCGAGTACGCCGGCCCCGCGGTCGCCGGATCAGCTGTCGTGGAACGTTCGATGGAGGATGTCAAGCTGCTGCTCCCGGGTGAGGCGCACGAAGTTGACGGCGTAGCCGGAGACCCGCACGGTCAGCTGCGGATAGTTCTCCGGGTGTTCCATCGCGTCCTTCAGCGTCTCCTGGTTGAGGACGTTGACGTTGAGGTGATAGCCGCCCTCGCCGACATAGGCGTCGAGCAGGCCCACCAGGTTGGCGATCCGCTCCCCATGGTCGCGCCCGAGGCCGCTCGGAACCACGGTGTTGGTGAGGGAGATGCCGTCCTCCGCGTCGGCGTACGGCAACTTCGCCACCGACAGCGCCGACGACAGCGCGCCGTGCGTGTCCCGACCGTGCATCGGGTTGGCGCCGGGTGCGAACGGTTCTCCGGCACGCCGGCCGTCCGGGGTGTTGCCGGTCGCCTTGCCGTACACCACGTTCGACGTGATGGTCAGCACCGACTGGGTGTGGATGGCGCCGCGGTAGGTCTCGAACTGGCGGATCTTCTCCATGAACTTGGTCACGAGGTCGACCGCGATGTCATCGACGCGGTCGTCGTCGTTTCCGAACTTCGGGAAATCGCCCTCGATGGTGTAATCCACGACCAGTCCGTCGTCGTTGACCACGGGCGTGACCTTGGCGTACTTGATCGCCGAGAGCGAGTCCGCTGCCACGGAAAGTCCCGCGATGCCGCACGCGAGAGTACGCCGGACCTCGCGGTCATGCAGCGCCATTTCGATGCGCTCATAGGCGTACTTGTCGTGCATGTAATGGATGATGTTCAACGCATTGACATAGATCTCGGCGATCCAGTCGAGCGTGCTGAGATAACGGTCATAGACCTCGTCATAATCCAGCGGCTTGCTCGGATCGTTGAGAGGCGGACTCGCGGGGGCAATCTGCTTGCCGCTGACCTCATCCTTGCCGCCATTGATGGCATAGAGCATGCCCTTGGCGATATTCACGCGCGCCCCGAAGAACTGCATCGCCTTGCCCTGTTTCATCGGCGAGACGCAGCAGGCAATAGCGGCGTCATCGCCAGAGGTGCTGCGGATCAGTTCATCCGATTCATATTGGATGGCCGACGTGTTGATCGACACGCCCGCGCAGAAGTCCTTGAAGCCCTGCGGCAGGTTCACGTCCCAGAAGACGGTGAGGTTCGGCTCGGGGGCCGGGCCCAGGTTGTAGAGCGTCTGCAGATAACGGAACGACGTCTTCGTCACCATGGAGCGGCCGTCGTCACCCATGCCGGCGATCGACTCGGTGACCCAGGTCGGGTCGCCGGCGAAGATCTGGTCATATTCCTTGGTACGCAGGAAGCGCACGATCCGGAGCTTGATCACGAGGTCATCGATGAGCTCCTGGGCCTCCGACTCGGTGAGCCGGCCCTCCGCCATGTCGCGCTCGACATAGATATCGAGGAACGTGGAGTTGCGGCCGATCGACATCGCCGCGCCGTTCTGCTCCTTCACGGCGGCGAGATAGCCGAAATAGAGCCACTGGATCGCTTCGCGCGCGGTGCCCGCGGGCTGGGAAATGTCATAGCCATAGGACTGGGCCATGTTCTTGAGCTCTTCGAGCGCGCGGATCTGCTCGGCATTCTCTTCGCGGTCGCGGATCACGTTCTCGATCGACGGCTGGGCGTCGAGTTCCATCCGGTCGATCTTCTTCGCATGGATGAGCGCATCGACGCCATAAAGGGCGACGCGGCGATAGTCGCCGATGATCCGGCCGCGGCCATAGGCGTCGGGCAGGCCCGTAATGATGTGCGATGAGCGCGCCGCGCGGATCGCCGATGTATAGGCATCGAAGACACCCACATTGTGGGTCTTGCGATATTTGGTGAACGCGGTCTTGAGTTCGGGAAGAACGGGGTAGCCATGGGTGTCGAGCGACTGCTCCACCATGCGCCACCCGCCATAGGGCATGATCGCCCGCTTCAGCGGCGCGTCGGTCTGGAGGCCGACGATCAGTTCGTTGTTCTTGTCGATATAACCCGGGGCGAAGGCGTCGATGCCCGACACGGTCTGATAGTCGACGTCATAGACCCCCTTCTCGCGCTCCGTCGGAAACATGGTGGAGAGCTTGTTCCAGATGCCGAGCGTTCGCTCGGTCGGCCCGGCCAGGAACGAATCGTCCCCGGCATAGGGGGTGTAGTTGAGCTGGATGAAGTCTCGAACGTCGATCTCGTCCTGCCACGGCCCGCTCGTGAACCCTGCCCACTGTGGGGCAACGCGGTCGTTGGACGACAGGGTGCTCGTCATAGATCTTCCTCGGGTCGGCGTTGATCCGGATTGGCCAAGCGTACGTTGGCCCGCCCTCAGAACGCAGGGCATCGCGGGATTGGGGGTCCCGATTCCTGGACTTCCGGCACAGGCGTTTATACCCCTACCCCCTAGGGGTACAATAGAGCCATGACTCATTCCTCCCATGTGCATCCCAGGGCGGTGGACCCCGTCTGCGGCATGACCGTGGATCCGCTGGCCACCGAGCATCACGCGACCCACGAAGGCGTGGACCACCACTTCTGTTCCGCAGGCTGCCGCGCGAAATTCGTGGCCGATCCGTCGGCGTACTCGAGCGAACACGGCCAACACGCGCACGCTGGCCACCGCCAACCCGCTCCGGAAATCCCCGAAGGTGCAGAGATCTCGGAGTGGATGTGCCCGATGCATCCGGAGGTGCGCCAAGCGGGGCCGGGAGCTTGCCCGATCTGCGGCATGGGCCTTGAGCCGGTCGTGGTGACCGCCGATTCCGGCCCCAGCCCGGAGCTCACGGACATGACCCGGAGGTTCTGGATCGCACTGGCGCTGACGCTGCCCGTGTTCCTGCTCGAGATGGGTTCCCATTTCATCCCGGCGATCGGCAACGCGATCCCGGGACAGGTGTCGGCGTGGATCCAGCTCGCGCTCGCGACGCCGGTGGTGCTGTGGGCCGGCTGGCCTTTCTTCGTACGCGGTGTGGATTCGGTCCGCACACGCAACCTCAACATGTTCACGCTCATCGCGATGGGCACGGGGGTCGCCTGGCTGTTCAGCGTCGTCGCAACGATCGCGCCGGGCGTGTTCCCCGATTCGTTCCGCGCGCCCGACGGCTCGGTCGGGGTCTATTTCGAGGCCGCCGCCGTCATTACCACTCTCGTGCTGCTCGGCCAGGTCCTGGAGTTGCGGGCGCGGGAGGCCACATCCGGCGCGATCAAGGCGTTGCTCAACCTCACCCCGAAGACCGCGACCCGCGTGACGGAACAGGGCGAGGAAGAGGCTCCGCTGGCGGAGGTCCGGTTGGGCGATCGGCTTCGCGTACGCCCGGGCGAGCAGATTCCGGTCGACGCTGTTGTCGTCGAGGGGCGCTCGTCGATCGACGAGTCCCTCGTGACGGGCGAGTCGATGCCGGTCACCAAGAATGTCGGTGACACGGTTATCGGCGGCACGCTCAACCAGACCGGTGCGCTGTTGGTCACCGCCGAAAAGGTCGGCCGCGACACGATGCTCGCGCGGATCGTGCAGATGGTGGCGGAGGCCCAGCGGTCCCGCGCGCCGATCCAGCGCCTCGCCGACAAGGTGTCGGGGATCTTCGTGCCCATCGTCATCGGGATCGCGATCCTGGCGTTCGTCATCTGGGCCGTCGGGGGGCCGGACCCGCGGCTGGCGCATGCGCTGATCGTTGCGGTGAGCGTGCTGATCATTGCCTGCCCCTGTGCGTTGGGTCTGGCCACGCCGATGTCGATCATGGTCGGGGT
>CAZEVN010000126.1:0-8171 GCA_964515145.1 uncultured Enemella sp. | reverse complement strand
TGCTCCCGGACCCGGTTGTCCTTCCACAGCCAACGCGAGAACGCCTTGACCGCCCGGACGTGGTGGTTGATCGTCTCCTGTCCCAGCCCGGCCGCCCGGAGCCGCGCCAGTGCATCGTGGGCCCCCGATAGCGTGATGCTCGACGGGCGGCGCCAACCGGTCAGCTCGATAACCTTGCGGATCCGGCTTGCCGTCATCGCGGCGTGCTTGGCCCCCACCGGCTTTGCCAGCAGGTAGGCGTGGAAGTCGTCGACATGCGCCAGCAGCGGGCGGCGCTCGTGGTCGGCGTAGGCATCGGCCTTGGGGTCGATCACCCCGCGCCGACGCAACTCGGCCTCGCTCTCCAACTTCCGGGCCATCGCCTCGGTCGCGGACTTGTCGGGGCAACCCTTGACCATCCGGCGCACCCCCTGCGCGTCGGCGTAGGCGATGTACCAGGAGGCGCCCTTGCGGTTGCGGTCCCGCGACTTCTTGAAGACGCTCGCCATGACTGGTCCCTCGTATGGAGGGGCCCCCCGGCGTCACCGGGGGGCCGGGTCACTCACCACGCATAGAAGCCGCTGCAAACTTTGTCCACCGCCTCCCGGTCCGCGGCCATCGCGTCCCAATCGGGCTCATCGTCCGGTTCGATGTCGTCCCAGGTCTCGCTCTGCTCCGCCCACCACTGCTCGTCGGCAGGGGTCGGGTTCTCGAATGCGCCGGAGTCATCCGGGACCGGCTCCCAGCGGTACTCGTCGGTCCACGCGGGCCACGACTCGGCCGGGTTGGCGTTGACGGCGGCGGTCGTCTCGGCGAGAGTCAACATGGCGGGGCTCCTTGTCAGCCTTGCCACCGGGCCGTCGGGTGCTGCAACATCCGGCGGCCCACTTTTCTTGCCTCGGGCCCATTGCCCTCGACACTTTTAGTATATACAATTACGGGTGCCGAGTCAACGCTCATCCCGAAAAATTGTATATTCAAAAAGAGGGCGAGACACGATCATGACCCCCGACTCCCAACCTCCTCCGAAGCGAAAGACCGGGCGCCCGGCCACAGGACAAGCCCCGGTGGCCGTTTCGATCCGAGCCAAGCCAGAGTGGACAGCTTGGCTCCACGCGACGGCGGCAGCGCGGGGGGTCAAGCCGGTGGATATCCTCGACCAAGCCTTGGCCCTGGCCGCGAAGCGGTGGAAGGTTGATCCGCCACCACCCCGAACTTAACCTGGGCCATCGGCCCTGATCGCCTCGCGCTCCGCGATGGCGTAGAGGTCGGAATCGGCCCCGGCGTCGACCAGACGTCGGGCCAGGTCCGCCGGGTCAGTTGGTCCCCGCGAGTCGATGCCAGGCTCGGGGGCGTTTAAGGCCGGGCCCCAGCGCCAGCTAGACAGCTCGGCCCATAGGGCCTGGCGCGCCAGGTGGGAGAGCAGCAGCGGCTTGTGGGCGCGGATCACCTCCACGAGGTGATCGGTCAGGGCATCGTCCGGACCGATCACGTCGAGGTGCAGCGTCAACTCGACACCGGCGGCCTCCAAGCGGGCCAGCAGCGTCGGCAGGTCCGGGTGAGTCATATCCGCACGCTCCGGCGCCCGGGGCGTGGCATGGGGTCGGCCACCTCTTCCTCCGTGGGAGGTACGAAATTGACGAAAGGAACGAAATCTGGCGGGTCGGCCGACCGACCCCGCCCGGTCGGCACGGAGGATCGTTCGTGTTTTTCGTCTCTTTCGTTGGCGTAGTAGCGGAACGCGGCCCGCCTCCCGGTCCCGGTGGCCGCGGCCTCGCGCGCCAAGCCGTGCCGCAGGAGCAGGGCGAGCGCCTGCGTGATGCGGTCGGCTTGGACGTTCCGCTTGAATACCCCGCTGGAGATCTCCGAACGGGTCATCCCGGCCGGCCCGGCAGCTCGCAGCGCAGCCAGGATCCGCTCGGCGTCGGGGTCGCCGATCGAGGCGCCGAAGATGTAGGCGGCACACCGAGCCGAAGCGTCCCAGACCGCGAGGGCCGCCCTCAGGTGATCGTCCGCGATATCAATGCTCCGGTCCAAGAGGGCGTACATGGCCGCCAGGCGCAGGACGTGGGGGGCCGCCCGGCTCGTCACCTTACCCAGGGGGCCGGGCGGGGGATTGGTCAGCCGCTCGTAATGCGACTCCCAGACTGCCCGCGCCGGGGGTGCCAACTCGATCAGCCCGGCGTCCCTGGCGAACTCGGCAGACGCGGCCAGCTCGGCTTCCAGGCTGGACAGGTCCACGAACTTTCCGCCGAAGGGTAGCGACTTGGAGCGGCGCACCGCGATCCAGAGAAAACGGTTCGCGTAGCCGTTGACCGCGTCAACCCGCCCAAGGAGCGCCATCAGTTCGTCGGCGGTGATGTGCCCAATGATGGAGACATGGGGCTGAGTCGCCCGGTAGGCGTTCTTGGTCATCACCGCAAGGTCTTTGCCGTCCCAGGACTGGCGCAGCACCGCGGAGAGTGTGTTTCCCTCCCGGCCCTGGACCGAGAGGGCCCGACCAAACTCGGTTTCCAGGACGAGCAGGCGCTTGTCGGCCACCCCCTCGTCAACCAGCTCATCCTGGTACTCCTCGATGCGGCCCTGCACCTTGATCGGTACCTTGCGATACACCGGGTCTCGCACCGCCGCGATGACCCCTTCTCCGCTCGACAGTCCGGAGAGGATGCGCGTGTTCATCCACTTCGGGTCGACCGACCGGAGCAGGTCGGCGGCGCGGTCGGAGGAAGTGCCTTTGCGGCCGGTCGCGGACTCGCCGACAAGCACGGCGAATTCGTTGACGTGGTGCTCGGTCGATTCGACGCGCAGGTGGGGCCTGCGACCCACGAGGCTGCCGAACATGATGAGCAACTGCACCAGCACTCCGAAGGGGTCAGCCTCGGTCCCCGGTTCGATCGCCCGGACGATCCGCCCGACCGGGCCGTGATAAGCGGCCTCGTTGGGTGGCTCGGGCCAGGTCTGCGCCGTGGCAGCCAAGCTTTCGGCGTCGGCCTGCCCGTCGGTCTCTTCGACCATGTCGTGCGACGTACCGGCCCCGTGTCGCGGACCTGTCGAGGTGGTTTGGGGTGTCATGCGCCGCCTCCACCCTCGACCCAAGCACGGATCGTCTCGGGCTTCCAGAGCGGCATCCTGCCGATATGCAAGTCCGGCGGCGGGAACCGCCCGGCGGATCGCTCCCGCTCGATGGCCCTCCGGCTCACGCCGAGGGCCTTGACGACGGTCTCGTATCGCCAGGTGACAATGGCCTCGAGACTCGGCTCGACAGCCGGTGACGAATCCGGCCGGCCCTTGCCGGGACGGGTGCGGGGATCACGCGCCATGGTTGCCCTCCCGGCTGGTGGCCTCGTAAGGGGCCCGGATAGGCAGCAGGGCAGGCGGGGCATCCGGCGACTCGTCACCGATCCGCACTCGCACCGTGAAGCCGAGGCGAGCCAGCGCGGCGCGGGCGTCGGCCGCCAAGGCGAAGTTGTTCCGGTCCAAGGCGTGGGTCAAGCGGGCGAACTCGCCCGCGGCGCGGATCATGCGATCGCGTGGGGGTCGGCTTGGTCTCGAGCGTGGCATAGTGCGTCTCTCGGGTGGCGGCGCCGCGACGTGCGGGGCCTCTACCCGAGGGGCCGGATTGCGCAATACCGCCGACGATTTGACACAAGTCTTGAAGGTGCCAGGACAAGAAGAAAGGCGGATCTTGCGCAGAGGGGCTAGTTTCATTGCGCAATGTCAGGCGCGATCTTGGTAGCGATCTCGTGCGTCGGTCCGGGCCAGTTCCTTGCGAGTCGCCTCTACATTCCTGATAGCCCGCCAGGCGGTCCCGGGATTGCACCCGACTGCCCTTGCCAACTCGGTCGGGGTTGGAGGAACGTCGCCGCGTTGGAGGTGGGCAATGTAGATGCCCACACACTGAGCTGACTTACCCTCGTCGCGCTTCTTCGGAGGCATCCTTGGCGTCCGTCGTGCCTCGTGCTTGTTCTTCTCCACTGGGGTGATAGCCCGTTGCACGGCCGGAAAGCCCTGTCCGGGCGGAGCGACCGGCGGGCTCACCGGTGCGACTGCCGGCCCGTCAGTCGCTGTCTTCACCGCCCAGCCGATGGATCGGAGATATGCCAAGCAACGAAAGTAGACGTTGCCGGCCAGCTCCGCCGAATTGCCCCCTCCCGAACTTGGCCGGAGTTGGCGACCAAGTAGCGAATCGCAACGAATCTGCGCCCGGTACGCCTCGTTCCAGAACGGCGTCATTACGCCGCCCCGACGCCACGCAGACTCTTCCCCGATCCGGTGCAAGAGGAGCCGGCACCAACGGGCCAACTCCTCGACTTCCGCAGGGTCAGGGGCCTGCCAAGGGATTTCCGGCAGCATGCGCTCGCGGTCCAGTGCCTCGATCGACCGCCCTCGATCGGTGGTCGGGGTCGGGCCGGGGGCACGGTGGATCGAGGTACACCGCAACCGTCCGGCCCGCTTGGCTCGACCGTTTGCAACCGGCCTAGCCTTCCCCGTTCAGCATACCGTACACTAGGTGCAGGTCAAGATAGGCTGGCACGGATCAGGATGGAGACGGTGGACGGATCGGCTCTGAGGTGGGCCCCTCGACAGTGGGGTGGGTAGCCAGGTGCAGGCCCGGCCGGCTCTACCGACAGGGAAAAAACGGAGCCCAGCGATGAACACCCGTCAGCGAATGTTCATTCATCACTTTTTGGGTGAGTCGCAGGGCAACGCCACCGACGCGGCTCGCCGGGCGGGCTACTCCGACGCGGCTCGCGAGGGCCACCGACTGCTGCGCATCCCCGAGATCCACCAGGCCATCGACGCCAAGATGGACGAGGTGGCCCTCACCACCGCCGAGATCCAGGCCCGGCTCTCGGAGATCGCCCTGGCGGACGTGACCGCGCTCCTCAAGGTCGGCCCGGATGGTGAGCCCGCCACCGACTCGGAGGGCAACGTCCAGCTCGACCTGGCTCGGGCGTTCCAGGCCGGATCGCTCGGAGTGGTCAAGCGGCTCTCGCCGGGTCGCAACGGGGGGTGGAGCGTCGAGCTTCACGACAGCCTGCGGGCCCTCGAACTGCTTGCCCGGTGCCGCGGCATGCTTAACGACCGGCTCCGCCTGGAGTCCGCCCACCTCGACCTCGACAAGCTTACCGACGAGGAACTCGAGGCTTTGGCGCGAGGGCCCCGGCCGAAGCGCCTTGGGGGCGTGGGCTGACGCGAATCCCAAGAAATCCCAAGCGATCGTCGATCGTGTTCAACAATCGTCGCGTCATTGCCTCTTGAAGTGCTCATTCTCGACCCAACCCTCGACCCCCGCCATGTCCCCCGCGATGACTCGTACTTTGACCGAGAAAATCGCGGTTTCCACGATCATGGCCGGGGTTCCTTCTGGTACAACCGCCACTTCTTGAGAATAGATGAGCCCCATGAGAGACCGATTATCGGAACTGCTATTAAGGGTTTTCTTGGCTGCCACCATTCCATACCAGGCATCATCCGACCGGGCGAGACAGATGCCCGGCTTCTGATTGATTGTAATATCACCTGAAATCAGAATTCCCCGATCAAATGGCTGCAACGGCCGATCTTTGGGCGAAGTTGTTCTAGTCGGTCCCCTGCTTGGCCACCTGATTATTGACGAATCAGGTATCCTGAATTTGAATTTTCCTTCCGCGCCCACATTGCCGCCGGGCATCTCTAATTGAAGGTGCTGGACGCCTTCAACGGGCACCTCGAAAACGAGATGATCGACCAGGGTCTTGTTCGGGTATATCGAGGCTTCCCTAATCTGTCCGACGATTTCATCGAAGTAGCCAAATGTGATGGGGCGGTACACGTTCCCGAGGTTATCGCTGAGGTGAGCGGTGTCGTCCCCCAGGAAGATGTCCCGTCCCGCCCAAGACGAGTAGTCGATTTTCTTGGTTGAGCTAAGATTATTCACACGAATCGAAATAACAATATGAAGTTCGGATGATTCATTTTCGTCACCGATAACGTCTTTAAGTTTTACATATTTAATTTGGGTTGATATAACTTTGGCCTCAACCTCCCCTAGGCGGGTCGAGGCTGGGACTTCCACCCATTCTTCTGCCTTGTCCGGCCCCGCTTGCGGCGGTATCGCTGCTTGATTGGGCACTTGTGCGACCGGGGGGATTCCTGGGTTACCTGCCCGGTTCGCTGGCGCCTTACGTCCAGGCATCGGGGGCTTCTGAGCCACCGCCCGAACACCGCCAGGCGGAGGGGCGTTAGGCGCCCGCGTGGTGAGTGCTCCTCCGATCGACCTCGTGAACGCGCCGGTCACCGAGCATGCCAAGAGGATGGATCCGATGCTGATGCCTCCAGCCACCAGCGAAGTGGTCAATCCGGTCCGCTTTGTGAAGAGAGCGTAGGCGATCCCAAAGGATGCCAAGAGGACACTAAGTATCCCAGATGGAATGGAGAGCAAACCAACGAAGGGCACCCAGCAGATGAGTGCGGCGAGTATTCCGAGAGTCAAAGATGCGATTGCAAGAGGATTGCTCCCGGCGCTCCCTGGAAGAGCAGGTGGTGAATTGCCGGCTGGCGAGACATTGGGGGGATCAGCATAAATGAACGAGTTTTTACATGAGGGACATCGAACCTTCATGCCGGCTGTCAAGGGTCTTGCGCTCGTACCAGTCCGCTGACAGTTCGGGCAGACTACTCGGGTCGCCATCACCAGCCTCCTCGCGATCAAGACCGGACGGATTATCCGCCTGCGACTTGGTGAGCCTGTCCGAGGCAAACAAGGGTTCCACGCAATCCGGCCACGCGGGCGCACACCGGAGCATTCCGGCGAGGCCGCCGGGACTGCCTGGGTAATTGCCCACCTTGCAGAGAACCAAGGCGCAGTTCGCCCGTTCCGTTGCCTCGATCGCCTCCGAGTGGGACTGAGCGTGGTCAAGCATCGAGGTTGCCACCCCAGCCGCCTGGCCCCTGTGGCGCCTCAACTCTCCGCCTTGGCGACAAACCTTTCACCGAGCTTATGCATAGAGAGGATTCAATGCAAGCAATTGCCGCTTCCCGTCACCTTGCGACACCGGCCGCCTGGACCATCGCCAGGATGCCAGCCCGGATCGCCTCGGGGAGCGTCGGCCAGGAGTCGACCACTACCGCGAGGCCGGGGTCGTCTGGTGTCGCGCGCTTCCCCTGCGCTGCCAGCCGTAGGGGCGTTTGACGCAACCCCTTTGTCGGCATGGCGATGATTCGTCCGGCTGGCGGACTTAAAATCCTCTCCGGGGCAACCCGGGTGCGGGTTCGACTCCCGCCGCCGGCACTTACGACGGGAGCCGCCAGCTCCCGCCGCGATGCGTCTAAAGTGCTGATATCGTGGGGGTTGCGCGACGCTACTCCGTGGGATTCCTGGGTGGGGCTCCCTTCCTCGTTCCCGCCAGCGACCGCCAGCATCGGACCCGAACCGACGGCTGCGCGCTGCCCATGCGCTGCCGGATCCGAGCGCCCGGGGTGTCCCGCGTCGGTGCCGGTCGCGGCCATCGGCTCGGGCCCGGCGGCGGGGCGGGTCAGGTCGGGCAGGTCCTGCACGGCGCCGGCCAGGTCGTGCATCCCGACCTTGGCGTAGATGCCGATGGTGAGGCTCGGGGTCGAGTGGCGGGCCAGCGTCTGGCAGACCTTCACCGACGCACCCGACGCCACGAGGTGCGAGATGAACGTCGTCCGCGTGGCGTGGAAGTCGACCACCCCGGAATCCGTCCGGGACTCGATGCCGGCCGCTGCGAGGTCGGCGCGGATGAGGTCGGAGGTGAAATCGGAGCCGATAGGGAACACAAGGCAACCCGCCGGGAACGCGGCCACGAACGGCCGTAGCAGGGCCGCCAGCGCATCGGGGATGGGCTGCTCGGCCACCCGATGGTTCTTCGTATACCCGGCCGCGCAGACGATCGTGGGCGGGTCGGAGTCGAGCCGAAATGCCTCGGGTGTCAGCTTCCCGAGTTCTTCGGCCCGGAACCCCGTGGCCAGGGCGACCCGATACAGCATGGCTCGGTGCGCCCCGGCCAGGCCCTTGAGCGGCGGAGCGAGTTCGGCGGCCTGGACCAGCCGGCGGGCTTCATCGGGGCTCAGCGCCCGGCGCACCCGGCGACGGTCGGCCTCGGAACTGGCCGTGCTCAGGTGGGCCAGGGCATGCTCCCGGACCCGGTTGTCCTTCCACAGCCAACGCGAGAACGCCTTGACCGCCC
>CAZEVN010000125.1:0-8256 GCA_964515145.1 uncultured Enemella sp. | reverse complement strand
GCCGGTGCCGGCGGAGGCTCTCCCCTGACCTGCCGCTCGCTGCCGCTGTCAGGGCTCGAGCCGAACCAACGCCTCCTCGGCGTCCGCGCACACCGTCGCCTCTCCCAGGTCGTTGCCGTCGCCGATCACGAGCAGGCGGTGGCCGGTCTCCTCCAGGCGCTGCGAGACCTGCGGAAGCAACGCCCTGGCATGGGCGACGACATGGCGTACGCGGGTCATGTCGACCACCACCGCCGGACGATCGCGGGCTGCTTCCAGCACCGCCTCGAGGGCAGCCTCGATGCCGAGGAAGGCGAGGTCACCCTGCAACTCGACGAGCCGAGCCTGGGAACAAAGGTCGACGACCCGGCGTACGGTCGAATGATGCGGCTTGGGCACCCGAGCGAAATGCAGATCGAAATCATGGGCGAGCCGTTCGCTGATGAGCGTGCCCCGCACGCTGTTGCCGTGCTTGTCGAGCCGGGGGCCGAAGGTGCCCAGCCCGAGCTGGCCGGGCGCGGCCGACACGATGCCACCGCCGACACCGGATTTCGCCGGCATGCCGACGCGGATCATCCACTCGCCGGCATCGTCATACATCCCGCAGGTCGCCATCACCGAGAGGACGCGTTCGGCGACGTTCTCCGACATCAGCCGCTCGCCGGTCACCGGCTGGATGCCCCGGTTGGCCAGCGTGGCGCCCATGATTGCGAGATCCTTCGCCGTGACCAGCACCGAGCACTGCCTGGTATAGGCATCCAGCGCATCGTCGGGATCCTCATCGATCACCTCGGCCCAGCGCAGCAGCCAGCCGAGGGCCCGATTGCGGGATCCCGCTTTGCCCTCCGCCCGGAAGATCTTCTCGTCGAGCTCGAGCCTGCGCCCGGCCAGCCGCTCATAGAAGTCGAGAATGCGGGGAAAGCGCTCCTCGGGAACACACCAGCACGCCGCGATCGCCCCGATATTCACCAGGGGATTCGCCGGCCGACCGGGCTCGCCGACCAGCGAGATCTCATTGAAGGCCTCGCCCGAGGGTTCGACGTTGATGCGCTCGTCCACCCACTCGTGCCCACGCTCTTCGAGGGCCAGGGCATAGGTGAATGCCTTCGAGATCGACTGGATCGCGAAAGCCTGGTCGGCATCACCGGCCGCATAGAGGTGACCATCGACCGTGCAGATCGCGGCACCACACCCCGCCGCCTCGTGCGGACCGATGTCGTTGACCTCGCCCTCGTCGAAGTCCTTCACCGAGTCGACGACCTCGGCCAGATGATTCGTGATGGGCTTGCGGGCTGCGGCCAGTTCGGGAGTCGCCATGCTCCCAGCCTTCCAGCCGCCCGAGCCCGGGAGCCCTCCGGGCTCCCCGAACCGCAATTGAGTAGCCGCTATGATGGTTGTCGATTCAACTACTTTTCGGAGGGATTTCATGAAGATCGGCATCATCCTGGGCTCGATTCGCGACGGCCGCATTGGCGCTGGGGTCGCCGAATGGGTCAAGACCCGGGCGGATGGGCGCGGCGATGCGGACTATGAGCTGCTCGATCTCAAGAAGTTCAACATCCCACTGCTCGAGAGCGGCACCCACCCGATGCAGGCCAACAAGACCTACGACTCGCCCGAGGTCACAGCTTGGTCGCAGGCCATCGACGCCTGCGACGCGTACATCTTCGTGACGCCCGAATACAACCACGGCGTGCCGGGTGCCCTCAAGAATGCCGTCGACGTCCTTGGCCCGGAATGGGTCGGGAAGGCCATCGGCTTTGTCGGCTATGGCTCCGCCGGCGGAGTGCGGGCAGTCGAGCAATGGCGCCAGATCGCGGGCAACCTGTCCATGGTCGACGTCCGCCAGCAGCTCGATCTGTCGCTGTTCACCGAGTTCAACGAGGCAGGCTTCGCGCCGAACGCGCGGCGGGAAGGCGAGTTGGGCACGCTGCTGGATCAGCTCACCGACATGGCCCGCCGACTGGCCTGATCACCGGGGCTGGTGGAGTCGCTCCCGGAGCTGCTCCGCCAGCCGGTTCATCTGGCGGACATGCGCCGAGTCACCGTCGCTCTGCACCTCGGCCGGCCCGAGCCCGCTGGTGATGATCGCGACCGCATAGCCGTCGAGGATGCCCATCTGGCGCGTCTCGGTATTGGCCCGGAGCCAGCCGCCCTTGAAGGCTGTCGCCCCCACGGTCCCCAGCCCCCAGCTCTGGGATTGGATCGGATGCATTTCTTCGAGCATGAACCTGCTGGCCTCGGGCGAGACGACCCGGCCCTCGTGAAGGGCGACGAGAAACCGGACCTGCCGGCGTACGGTCCAGAGCATCGTGCCCTCCAGCCGACCCGGCACGTTGGTCTCCGAGTCGCCGACCGACCGGAGAATCTTCGCCATCCCCGCCTGCTTCCCGCCGGGAATGGCGTTGCCGAGCGCGATCACCGAATCCATGTCCGACTCGGTGAACGAGCGAACCATCTGGCGGCGCTGCGCTGCAGTGGCGCGATCAGGATCGCCGTCACAGGCCTCCGCGAGGAACGCCGCCACCACGAGAACCTTCGAGGTCGACCAGGCGCGCTGGCTCGGCACCTCGCCCTCCACCACGATCTCGTCCGGTGCGTCGAGCGGGGCGAACGCCCAGGCGTTCTTCGTATCCCCCACCAGGCTCGGCGCCGGGGTCGCACTTGCGGTGGGGGTCGGGCTCGGCGTGGTCGGTTCGGCGGTGGGGGCCTGGGTCGGCGACGGCTCAGGCGTACGCAGAGTTGGCCCCGCGGGCGAGGGTCCGCTGCTTCCCGGGATTCGGGACAGCGGCACCCCGCACCCGCTCAACACCAGAGCGGAGGTGCCGACGGCGGCCCCCAGAAATGCCCGACGGTTCAGCGACACAGGGCAACCCCGTTGACTGACTGGTTGCTGGCACCCTGCGCCAGCGCTGTTTCCGGGAACCAGTCCCACGTGCCGTTGTCGGCCTGGGCCCAGAACCACCACGTGTTGGTCTGATTGGCCGTATAGATGGGGTTGGACTCCCGCAGGTCGGCCTGGCAGGTGATCGCGATGGTGCCCGTGCTCAGGGAGGCACCGCTGATCAACCCGGTGGACGGTTTCCAGGTGCGGCACTCACCGACGGGATAACTGCCCCAGGAACTCTGGCGCGAGGTCGCGGAGCATGCCGAGCCGGATGAGCTGGACTGGACCGTGACCACGTCCGGTGTCCGATTGGGCTCTTCCCGTCCGGTGCGTTCGCGTGGCGTGGGCGTGGGTTCCGGGGTCGTGGCGACCGGCCCGGGGAGGGACGCCTGTTCGGTCGGCGCGGGCGCATAGGTCTCGATCGTTGGCTCCGCCGCTGAGCTGGCACGTCCCCCGCCGAACCCTCCCAGGACCGACCCCAACAGCCCCGGAATGGCGACCGCCAGGATGACCAGTACGGCTGTCTGGGTCCCGAAGATCACCCCGAAGGCCTTCCAGTAGCGCGAACCGTCCAGGCGATCCTGCTTGGCCTGCGACGAATGGAGCGCCGCCGGGACCAGCCCGAAGATGCCTGCCAGAAGCGTGACCACCACCGTGAGCGTCAGCGCGGGTTGCTGTTTCGACCCGGGCGGATCAAGACGACCGGGCGGACCCAGGGGACCGGGCTGGCCGGGAGCACCGCCTGGCCTGCCCATCGGCTGATGAGCGGACCAGACGTTCTGTGTCACGCCCGGGTCACTTGGTGGGGCCGGCTGCCCGAACCCGCTTCGGCCCGGATATCCCATCTGCCCCGGCTGCCCACCCTGACCCCCAGGAACGCTCGGACCCCCAGGACCACCCTGGGGCGGAGGGACAGGTCCCCAGGGATCCTTGTCGGGCGGTGGTGAGGCAGGCAGGCCCCAGGGGTCGTACGTCATGCCGGCACCTTCCTCAGTGCAACTGTGATCTTGGTGCAGAATACGGGCCAGGTTTGCCCTGGCCACACAAGTCCGGGGACAACTGGGTCCGGAAATTGCATCCAGGGCCATCAGAATCGGCCCGTTCAGCTCGCTTCCCCGCTAGCCAGGCGTGCCAACGCGTGGCCGCCTGACGCCCACTGCCCGCACTTACTGCAGCTCCCGACGTGCCTGCGCGTCGGGGAGCTGCATTTTGTGCGGGGAGTCGGTACGCAAGGCCCCAGAACAACAGAACGGCGGACGGGGTCTCCCCCGCCCGCCGTCCCGGCGTACTCGTCCGAGAATCAGTTCTGCGGCGTCATGAACGACTCGAAGAAGGCGTTCAGCTGGTCGAACCCGTCGAGGGGGAGGACCTGCGCGACATATTGATCCGGGCGCACGACCACGAGCGCACCCTGGCCGCGGTCGATGGCCATGACGTCGAAGATGTCGCCGTCGACGTCGTCGACCGGGGCGAAGCACTTCTCATAGTCGGTCAGCTGCAGCGTGCCGACGAGCGGCTTGAGGAACTGCGGCATGTGCTCCCAGCCCACCTCGAGATGGGACTGCTGGATGATGCCATAGACGTCGAACACGCTGTGCTGTTCCCAGCCGGCCGGGGTGAACCTGGCCACCGGGGAGGCATCGGAGCCCAGCCAGTCCATGAGCTCCACGAACTTGGAGCCATGGGTGCGGGGATCGACCACATCGGCGAAGGCATAGAGACGCCAGCGGGCATCGGACTTGTGGACGTGACCGAGATGCATGCGCTTGCCGTCACCCATCCGGACCACTTCCTTGGACTGGAAGCGACGCCCGGGCGGATAGCCCTTGGCCAGGTCGAGGTGGGCATCGTCGCCGGTGAGCAGACTCGGCGCATAATGCGTGGCCAGGCCGGCGGTGAACTCACCGTTCTTCACGAACTGGCGCTGCACCTCGGCGAACGCGGTCTGGACCGCCTTCTCATCGGAGGAGTCGACGCGACCGGCACCACCGATGGCGTGCGACCAGCGGGTGTCCATGTCGATGAGGTCCTGGGCGATGACCTTGCGCTCGGCCGAATAGGTGTCGAGCAGACTGCCCGGGCTGCGGCCCTGGATGACTGCGATGAGCTTCCACGCCAAGTTGAACGTGTCCTGCATCGAGACGTTCATGCCCTGACCGGCCTTGGCGGTGTGGGTGTGGCAGGCATCGCCGGCGATGAAGACCCGCGGGATCCGCGTGCCGATCTTGTCGTCGTCGACGTCGTCGAACTTGTCGGAGACGCGGTGGCCGACACGATAGACGGAGAACCAGCCGACTTCCTTCACGTCGAGGTCATACTGCGACAGGACACTGTTGGCCTTGGCCAGCACCTCTTCCTCGGTGAGCCACGCGTCGGCGGCGATGTCGCCCATGTCCACATAGAGGCGGAACATGTGGCCACCCTCGCGCGGGATCAGCAGGATGTTGCCGCCGTCGCCGGACTGGATGGTGCACTTGAAGCGGATCTCGGGAAAGCTCGTCACGGCCAGCAGGTCCATGACGCCCCAGGCCTTGTCGGCGCCATAGCCCTGGGCAACGCGGCCGATCGACTCACGGACGAGGCTGTGGGCGCCGTCGCAGCCCACCACATATTTCGCCTTGACCGTCTTCTCGCCCTCGGGCGTCTTCAGGGTCACGACTGACGGTTCGTCATCGGTCGCGGGCGGCACCATGCCGGTCAGCTCGTGGCTGTAGTCGACCTTGAGGCGGCTCGGGGAACCGGCCATGTATTCGAGCAGGAAGTCGAGCAGGCGGGCCTGGTTGACGATGACGTGCGGGAACTCGGAGAGCCCGTCGCGGACGTCCTGGATCGCACCGAACCGCTTGATCTTCGAGGGGTCCGAGGGGTCCGGGCCCCAGAAATGGGTCTCGTTGACCCAGTAGGCCTCATCGGTCATCTTGTCGGCCAGACCAAAGGCCTGGAACGTCTCGACCGTGCGGCAGTTGACGCCGTCGGCGCGGCCGACGGGCAGCGGGCCATCGGCCTTCTCGACGACGCGGGTATTGATTTCGGGGAAGTTCGACAGCATGGCCGCCATCAACAGACCCGCGGGGCCAGTGCCGACGATCAGGACGTCAACCTCCTCGGGCAACGGTCCTTGCTCATCGGATCGACCTTCCGCGGCCTTGCGGATGCGCGGATCACCCTTGACATAACCGTCCTGGAAATACTGCATGCGTCGCTCTCCTCCTCGAGAGTCCGGGCGTGCTCGAGTCGTACGCCCCGAGTCCCCGCCCATGTTTCCGCTCGGACCCCGGATGGACAATAGCGGGACATGAAATCCGCTGCCGTTCTGTTTGTTCCCCACGACAAAAACCGGATTCAGGTGTCATCATGTCGCCGGCCCACGCAATCGGATCGATCCGAACCGATCTCGTCGGAGGTCTTGCCAGTGCCGCGCTGACCCGACGTATTGTCGATATATGACTAACCAGAAGCGCGTGGCCTTTCTCGTGGCAACCGAGGGCATCGAGGAGATCGAGCTCACCTCGCCCTGGCAGGCAGTGCAGGAAGCCGGCTTCACGCCGGAGTTGCTGAGCACCGACTCCGGCGAAGTGCAGGCCTTCAACCATCTGGACAAGGCGGGGACCTATCCCGTCGACCACGAGGTCGCGGGGGCCTCCCCCGACGACTATGCGGCGCTCGTCCTGCCCGGTGGCGTTGCCAACCCGGACGCGCTGCGGACCGACAAGGATGCCGTCGCTTTCGTGGCCGCAATGATGAAGATCGGCAAGCCGGTCGCTGCGATCTGCCACGGCCCGTGGGTGCTGGCCGAGGCGGACGTGCTCAAGGGCCGCACAGTGACCTCCTATCCCAGCATCAGGACCGATCTCCGCAATGCCGGCGCCGAGGTCGTCGACGAGCGGGTCGTGGTCGACGGGAACCTGATCACCTCACGCAACCCGGACGATCTCGAGGCCTTCAACGGTGCTGTCCTCGAGGCCCTCAACCACGGTTCCGCCTCGACCACGGCAGAACACTAGGGAGCAGTCATGCCTCAGGAAGCGTGGAGCGACAAGCGCGAGCGCCAATACGAACACATCAAGGAAAGTCAGCTCGACCGTGGCGTCGACGAGGACACGGCCGAGGAGATCGCCGCGCGCACCGTCAACAAGGAACGAGCCCGGGCCGGCGAGGCGAAGGAATCGAGCCGGCTCTCCCGGGAGGACATCTCCTCGGGCCGGCGCGGCGGCCTGCGATCCCACTCGGGCGCCAAGGGCCGCACGAAGGCCCAGCTCTATGAAGAGGCCAAGCGCAAGAACATCAAGGGCCGCTCCTCGATGAACAAACAGGAGTTGCTCGATGCGCTCGACGATCACTGACGCCGTCACGTCCGCCGTGCACCGCTATCGGGCCACCGGCGCCGACCTGCCCTTCGGTGACCCCCTCCCTTGGCACGGGGTGTCGATGGAGGGCTATTTCTGGCGCCTGACCGATCCGATCACCGGGCGTGCGGTCATCGCCCTCGTGGGCATCAACACACCCCAGGACGGGCCGACCTGGGCCACGGTCGGCATCGCCGCCGAGCCGGAGGGCCTTCTCGAGACCGCAGTCGTGCCGGACGCGTCGGCCGATGGGCAGCGCTTCGGCGTACGCGCCGGAGACAGCGTCGTCGCGACCGATCGGGTCGTGCGCATCGACGTCGGCGGCCTGTCGGTCGCGTTCACGGTCATGTCGCCCCGCCCGTGGCCGCACCGCCTCTTCGGCGGGTCGAGCGTCTTCCAGATGGTGCCGGGCCTGAATCAGTATTGGCATCCCTGGCTCCTCGGCGGCCATGCCAACGGCCACGTCGTTCTCGACGGTGAGCGCGTCGATATCGACGGCTGGCAGGTCTATGCCGAGAAGAACTGGGGCCGCGGCGGCTTCCCCGAATCGTGGTGGTGGGGGCAGGCACAGGGGTTCGCCGAACCGGAGGCCTGCGTGGCGTTCGCCGGTGGGCGCATCACCGCCGGCCCCAGCATCGGGGGCAAGCCCTGGTCAACCGAGGTCACCGCGGTGGTCGTGGCGATTCCGGACGGTCCGGTGATCAGGCTCGGCGATCCACTCGTGTCACCCGTGCACACCACGGCCCGACCGGGGTCCTGGACGATCCGGGGCCGCTCCCTGTCGTGGGGGGTGGAGATCGATGCGGAGGCGGATCCGAACGAATCATTCGTTCTCCCGGTGCCGTTGGTCGAGGAGGGTCGGAATACGCCGGGCGACCTGGAACACCTCGTCGGCGATCTGCATGTCCGGGTGACTCGTTTCGGCCGCGAGGTCTGGAGCGGCCGCACCTCCCTCGCAGCCCTCGAGATCGGTGCCCGTGACCTCGCCGAGGCCGAACTGTCCCGGCGCGGCGGCGACCCGCGGCCGTTCCGCCGGACATCACG
>CAZEVN010000124.1:4636-8622 GCA_964515145.1 uncultured Enemella sp. | reverse complement strand
CCTGTCGACCGGGGTCCTGGGTCGCGTCGGCGAGGCGATAGGTGACGACCATCTGGCCGTTGAACCCGGCGGCGGGGGTAGCGGTGACCTGCAGCCCGGCGGCGGTGGCAGTCCCCTGGCCGGTTGTCACCTGGGGCGCGCCGGCCATGGTCACCGGCTGGTTCTCGGCCGCGAACGGGTTGGTCACATAGTCGGCGATGTTGACCTGGCTCGCCTGCCCGGCGTGGGCGGTGTCGACGACGATGTCGCGGACCGTCATCAGCGGTCGCGTCGACGCCAGTGCGCGCAACTGCACCTGCCCGGTCACCGGTTCGGTGGAGCCGTCGGTGATGGTGATCTCGGCGGTGCCCTGCGTACCTGCCGCCATCCCGGCCGGCGCACCGACCCGCAGCTTCGCGCCGTCGAGCTGCACCTGGAAACCGCCGGCCACGGCACCGAGCGAATAGCGCATCTTCTCCAGGTCACCCGGATCGGGGTCCGTGACCATGGTCGACAGGTCGGCCTCGCTCGGGTCCTCCAGCGGTGCGGCGGTGACATCGGACGGCCGGAACTGCGGGCGGGTCAGGCCGCTCGATTCGACCTCGATCGGCAGGACCAGGGTCGCGGCCATGCCCTCCGGATCTTCCGGGGTCGTGCCGTCGGTGACCTCGAACGACAGGGAGGTTTGTCCGGAGAACTCCACCGCGGGCGTGAAGACGAGCGTGGTGGGATCGGAGATCAGCGGAGTGCCGTTGCCACCGGGGCCGGCCTTGACCTTGTTCTCGAACGTGAGCCGGGCCGCACGGCCGTCACGGACGCGGACATAGTCGGCGAGGGACACGCGGAGTGTCTCCCCGGCCTTGATCCTCGCCGGCACCTTCTCGGGAATCAGTGTGGGTGGGACGCGGTTGCCGGGCGGGACGATGATCGCGGCGCGGCCGACCTGGTTGTCGCGGTCGGTGACCGAATAGAGGATCACCTGACGGGTGTCCCGCACGGGCACCGTGACGATGCCGTCGGCCACGGTGGCCCCGCCCTCGTCGACGCGCACGGTCGCTTCGTTGATCGTGCCGTCGGGGTCCTCGTCGTTGGCCAACACCGTGACCTGCACGGACTCCTTGCCGACGACTTCCTGCGCAGCGACGACATCGTCGCGCGCGATCGGGGCCTTGAGCGGGGCGTCCGGGTCGACCTCGACGCTCATGACACCGCGCGCGTTGCCGCCCCGGCCGTCGGTGATGTCGTAGTAATAACGCAGGCTGCCCGCAGCCCCCGCCTGGACGGTTACGCGGTCACCCTCGACCATCGCCGCAGCGGCCGGGGTGTCGGAGTCGACCGGGACGACGGAGCCGGGCACCAGTGCCAGCGTGTCGCCGTCCGGGTCGAGATCGTTGGCGAGCACCGGCACGGTCACCGCGCGATCGGGCCGCACCGTGATCGAATCGGGCACCGCCACTGGCGCCTGGTTGGTGGGCGGGGGCGGGGCGATCCCCACGCGCACCTCCGCGCGCGACGACGCGCCGAACCGGTCGGTGACCTCATAGGTGAACGTGTCGAGGCCGGTCACGCCCTCGGGTGCGGTGTATTCGATCGTCGTCGGCCCCGCAATCGCCGTGCCACGGGTCGGGGCGTCGCCGATGCCGGTGAGGGTGACCGAGTCGCCGTTGGGGTCGATTCCGTCGGTGGGCACCTGGATGTGAGCTGTCCCGCCGGCCAGCACGCGGCCTTCCAGCGGCTGCGGTTGGGGCGGGGAGTTCGGCGCATCCGCGGCGGTGATCGAGATCAACGCCTGCGCGGAGGCCGGGTTGCCGGCCGAATCCTGCACGGTGTACGTGATCCGCACCGAACCGGGGACCGAGCCCGCGCGGAAACGCAGCGTACGCCCCGAGACGAACGCCACCCCACCCTCGCCGCCACTCACGATCTGCAACTCGGGCTGGAGCTCCAGCGGCAGACCGGTCGGGGAGACGTCGTTGGCCAGAACGGGAATGGTGACGATGTCACCGGCCCGCACGGTGCCGGTGTCGTCGGTCGCGATCGGCGGCAGCGTCGTCACGGTCGCCGGCATGGGCACGACCGTCACCTGGCCGGTCGCCGACCCGGTGCCGTTGGAGATCGTGTACGCAAAGCTGGTCTGCCCCGGCAGCCCCGCCGGTGCGCTGATCCGCAGGCGGGCATGGTTCACGATCTCGACGCTGACCGGCGCATCGGCGGGCACGTTGACGGATTGGATGACGAGTACGCCGCCGCGCGGGTCCGAGTCGTTCGCGAGCACGTCGACCAGCGCCGAACCACCCGCGGACAACAGGGCCAGGTCGTTGTCGGCGATGGGCGGTGCATCGGGGGCGGGCTCGCGCACGTCGATGCGCATCTCGCCCGTCGCGACGTTGGGGCCGTCCGAGATTGTGTAGGCCACATAATGGGTGCCGACCGTCTCGCTCGAGAACGTCACCCGCCCCGCGTCCATGTCGGTCGAGATCCGCTGGTCCGGCGCCGGATCGGCGACGCTGACCAGGCGAGGGAGCTCGCCGTTGGGGTCGGTGTCGTTCAGCAACGGCTGGATGGTGACGTTCTGGCCCTTCCAGGTCACCGCAAGATCCGAGTTGGCGATCGGCGGCAGATTGCCCTTGGGCTTGACCAGCACCTTGAGCGTTCCCTGGGCCGACGCAGTGCCGTCGGTGAGGGTGAGCGTCACATCCTTCAAGCCCGGCGAACCCGTCCCGAGATCGCGGATCGTCACCAGACCGTCCGGGCGGAAACGCACAGCCAGTTCGGCCGGGCCGCTGGCGCCACTGAGGAAGATGTCGTCGCCGTTGGGGTCGACCCAGTCGTTGAGGACTGCATAGCTGACCTCGTCGCCCTGCGCGACGCTGGTCGAGGAGGGGAGCAGGGGGCGCGGGGCCTCGTTGCGACTCGGCGGGTGCACGGCGACCTTGACGGTGGTCTCGGCGCTGCCGCCGCGGCCGTCATCGACGCGATAGTTGAACTCGCCGGAGCCCTCGGCATCGCCGGGGACATCGATGCGCAGGGCCTGGCCACCGCGGACCTGCCCGATCGTCCCGATGCGCGGAGCGTTGAGCTGGGTTGCGGTGAGCGGGTCACCGTCGGGATCGGAGTCGTTGGCGAGCACCGGCAGCGTGGTCGAGCGGCCGGCGCGGACGCCGAACTCGTCGGGCGTCGCGATCGGCGGCCGCGATTCCTTAGTCTTCTCGGCCGGATCCTGCTCGGTCGTCGTCTGCTGCTCGTCGAGCTCCGACTGCTTGGTGTCCTCGACCTGGGACTGGACCGTCTGCCAGTTGTCGACCACCTGCATCTGGTCATTGACCAGGACCACCAGTCCGGTCGCGACATCGTTGAGCACGATCACGTCGCGGTTGACCCGGAAGCGGAGCTTGCTCGCCCCCTTGGTCGGGTCGACCGTCGCGGTCATGTCGGCGGCATCGTCGATGCAGTCGCGCAGAAAGGCCCCCGAACCGGTCCACGAGCCATAGGCGCAGCCGTTCAGATAGACCGGTTGCACGGGCAGGCCCGGCATGGTGTTGGGGCTGTTGGGCTGTTCTCGTGGTTCGCCACCGGCGACCGGTGCCCACACGAGCGCGGTGGGCGAGGCGACGATCGCGTACGCCGAGTTGGGCCCGGGCTGCTGGAGCGCGGCATCGGTGGCGTTGGGCAGTGGTGACGAACCCGAGGTCGTGCGAACCGCCCCGCCGGGGATGTCGAGGGCCACGAGACGGTCACCGACCGCGGAGACCTGAAGCGTCGCAAAGTCGGTGATGCCCTCGATGCGGCCCTCATCGTTCGCTACCGGGGCACCCTCGGCGAGGCTGACCTTGCGTACGCGTCCCTGCGAATCGATCGTGTGCGCCTGGCCATCGGTGCCGACGACGGCGCGCAGGCCGTCCGGGTCCTCGACGACCGGGTCCGCCTCCGGGCTGAACGACGGGAGTTCGTCGGTCGGCATCGCCCAGAGCTTGCCCTGCTGGGCGTGGAGGATGGCGGTGGTCGAG
>CAZEVN010000124.1:0-4536 GCA_964515145.1 uncultured Enemella sp. | reverse complement strand
GGTCGGCATCGCCCAGAGCTTGCCCTGCTGGGCGTGGAGGATGGCGGTGGTCGAGCCGCCCTGGAGGACCGCGAAGTCGGGACCGAGGCTGACGCCGCTGGCGAGGACCAGGTTGGCCGTGTCGATCGGGGCGAGGCTCGCACCGCCGGTGTCGTGCAACAGGACGTCGTTGCCGCGCTGCGTGAGGTCGAAGGTGTCGGAGCCGGCCCGGATGCCGCCGTCGAGCGTGCGCGAGGGATAGTTCAGGTGACCGGCGAGTAGCAGGGCCTCGTTGGTGACCCAGACGCCGCCGTCGTGCAGATCGACCTCGGCAGCGGGGACACCACGATGGGTGATGCCGAGCGTGGCCAGCACGAGCGCGACGAGGCCCAGCGCCACGGCCCCCCGCCCCCGGCTCGTCGATAACACTCGCACCTGGAACCACCTGCTTCCGGACACGGAATCCTTGGATGTTCCGTCCGGAACTCGATCATGCTAATCGGTGGTCAGGTGTGCCACGCGGGCAATCTCAGCCAGCGTTGTCCCCATCTGGGGGGACATGCCCTAATCGTTACCAAAGGGGCTCGGGGGTTGTCGATTTATTTTCGTGCAGTCAGTCGGTTTTGGGTTTTCCGACGAGGAACGGCCGCATCAGCTTGGTCAGCACAGGAGCGACCAGGAAGGTCATCGACAGGACGATCAGCGCCACGTTCACGGCCGTCGTGGCGAGGAACGGCAGGTTTTCGAACCCGGGGTTCCAGAAACCCGCCAGCCAGATGAACAGCGACGCCAGCGGCCAGATGCCGATCCAGGTGACGACGGCGGTCTTCCAGCGCGGCGGCTTGGTGGTGGCGGGCACCGAGGGCCCAACGAACCATTCCTCCAACGCATTGAGACGCCGGTGCTGGGGCTCGCCCTCGGCATGGTCGCGCATCTTGGCGAAAATGGCCTTGCGGTCGCCGGAATTGTCCCAGGCAGCCAGGTCGGCTTCCGATTCGAAATTCACCACGACCTGATAGGCGCAACCGGGTGTTTCGGGTGGAATGATCTCCGCGCCCGCGAAGCCGTGGTGCTCCTTCATCCGCTCGAACATTTCGCGGACGTTTTCTTCATAGGCCTGCTCGTGGCCCGGCAGGGCCCGGCGCCGTGCAATCCGCGTCACGGCAGTGGAATCGATAACTTCTTCGGACATTTCACAACTCCGGAAAGAGAAGGTTTATTGGGAAGACGTTTCGATCGTTTCAAATGCCGAGAGGCAAATCCAGCCGGGTGCTGTCAATCGGCATTTGCACGTGGAGTACGCCTCACCGGTTGGTGTATCCCGCGTCCACGTCGATGCACGTCGCCGTCACATAGCTCGACAGGTCGGATGCAAGCCACAGGCAGGCCTGGGCGATCTCGCGCCCGGCGGCGAAGCGGCCCAGCAGCGACAGGGCCGGGGCGAACTCCTCGGGATTGATGCCGGCATCGTGCAGGGCGCTCTGCAGCATCGGGGTGTCGATCGCCCCCGGAGCCACCGCGTTGACCCGGATGCCGTCCTTGCCGTGCTCGAGTGCGGCGACCTTGGTCAGGCCGATCACCCCGTGCTTGGCCGCGACATAGGCCACGTTGTGGGGCTGGGGGCGGAAGCCGGAGACGGACGAAATGTTGATGACCGAGCCGCCGCCGCCCTGCGCGAGGAGCTGACGGATCTCATATTTGCAGCACAGGGCCTGGCCCTTGAGGTCCACCGACATGAGCTTGTCCCAATATGCCTCGTCGAAATCCACCAGCGGATCATTGTCCGGCTGGATGGCGGCGTTGTTGACCGCAACGTCCAGTCGCCCGAAGGTGTCCACCGTGTGCTGGACCATCGCCTGCACCGATGCGCTGTCGGAGACATCGGTGCGCACGAACGTCGCTTCGCCGCCGTTGGCCTGAATCTCTGCGACGACCTGCTGGCCGAGTTCTTCGTTGACATCGGCTACGACCACCTTGGCCTTCGCTTCGGCGAAAAGAATCGCTGCGTCCTTGCCCATGCCCATCGCTGCGCCGGTGATGATGGCGACCTTGCCGTCGAGAATCGGGAATGTCATGGCCCTGCCTTCCGGATCGGTGACGTCGCCTTCGACGCCGTCCTCAGCCTAAGGGCCGCATTACCTTCCCGGGGCCGGTACGCCGAGACTCGCGGACTCGGCGTACCCGGGAAGAAACTCAGCCCAGATAGGCGGTCGCTTCGATCTCGACCAGGAACGCCGGACGGCCGAGGGCGGCTACGCCCACGACGGTATGGGTCGGGGGCACGGGACCGGTGAACCAGCGGTGGCGGGCCTCGGAAACCTTGGGCGCATCGGTGGTGTGGACGAGATAGGTGGTGGTCTGGACGATGTTGTCCATCGTTCCGCCGGCCGCCTCGACGACCGCCTTCATGTTTGTGAAGGCCTGTTCGATCTGAGCCTCGACATCACCCTCGCCGACGATCGAGCCGTCGGAGGCGAACGACACCATGCCGGCGATGTGGAGGGTGTCACCGGCCAGGACACCATAGGAATAGTTGCTGGGCTGCGCACCCGAGGCGGGCAGTGAGTCGGGCATGATCGCTCGGACCTTGGACATGGAGTCTCCTTCGAATCGCTTGAGCGCATTCTTCCAGCCCGCCGGAACCGCGTGCGCTGCCCCCCGGGGGTGGTTACGGTGAAGGCTCCGAACCCGAGTGTGAGGGAGCCTGTCCGGTGAAGTTCGAACTGGGACCGGGGCGGTCAGTGTTGCCCCAGCTCGACGTCAGGCCGACCGCGTCGGGAGTCGAGGTCGTCCGGGACACGCGCGCCCGGGCTGGCACGTTCCGGACTTCGCTGATCATCGGAATCATCGGCATCTGCATTCCTCTCATCAGCATTCTGTGGGGCGGGCTGGCGGCGTCGACCTGGGCCCTTCCGGGCTTCTGGTTCGGCATCTTCGGCTTGGCCGGAGTCGCTTCCCTGGGCGTCGCCGGCTGGAACGGTTATCAGTTGAAGGCGCTGGGCGATGCCCACCTGGAGTTGCCGCGACTGCCCCTGCGCCTCGGCGAGACCGTGGCGATCCGCTATTCGCAGCGGCGGAATCATTCCGCTGACGTACGCGCGGTCACCGCCACCCTGCTGTGTCGCGAATGGGTGAGGTTCACGCGCGGGACCGATACCGAAACCCGGACGCACGATCTCTGGAGGACCGAGCTGCCGTCGGGGCCGTCCGATCCGATCGGCGACCTGCCGATGATCAGGGGCACGTGGGAGCTCGCGATCCCTGCCGAACTGCCGCCGTCCTTCACCGCCCACGACAACGCGATCCAGTGGATCCTGACGATACGCGCCGACATCGCAGGCCGTCCCGACGCGAAGAACGAATACACCCTGCCCGTCGCCCCTGTCGTCGTCCGCAATCTGCGCTGAGTGGGAGCCGCTGTGATTTCGATCGAATTGGACACCCCGGAACCGGTGGTCGTCGGCACCGAGATCCGCGGCCGGGCCGTCCTCACTCCGGTCCCGGGCAACCGCGCCCAAGCGGTCCACGTGACACTCCGCTGGCGGACCGAGGGCCGTGGCGACACAGACAGGGCCACGATCGGTGAGGCATCTTTCCCGTTCCCGGCTGCGGCACTGGCCGAGCCGACCTCCTTCCCTTTCCGGTTCCTGTTGCCCGAGGACGGTCCGGTGACCTACTTCGGCAACCTGCTGACCATTCACTGGGAGATCCAGGCCCGACTTGATGTGCCCTGGGCGATCGACCCCAAGGTGGAGCGGCGGTTCGTTGTCGTGCCCCGGGTGATGTGAAGTTCTCCTATGCCGACGACGGCTATGCACGTCTCGGCCTCTCCGGAAATCCCTTCGTCGCGGATCGGGATCGGGCCGTGGACCCGGACCTGTGGCTCGAGCGTGTGGGGATGCCGGATCCGCCGACGGCCGGCCTTGGGCTTCTCGTGCAGTTGATCGGGCCCAAGGGTGCGGGCAAGACCTCGCACCTGTTGCGCTGGCGCGAGTCGGCGCCGGGGCCCTATCACTATGTCGCGCCCTGGCGGCAGCGATGGGCGATGCCGCCCCTGGGGCCGCTGGTGTATTGGGACGAGGTTGACCGGTTGGCGACGCCGGTGCGGCGGGTGGCGTTCGGCCGCGCTGCGAAGGTGGGCGCGACCATCGTCGCCGGAACCCATGAGGACCTGTCCGCGCCTGCTCGGCGGGCGGGGTTGGACGTCCTCACCCACGACTTCCCGGGCCTGACCCCGGCCGTATTGCGGGAGTGGTGCGACCTGCGCATTGCTGCCGTCAGGATCCCGGGAGCTGCCGTCAGTTTCGTCCTCGACCCGAACCTGCTCGCCCGGGTCTGCGACGAGGTCGGCCCGTCCCTGCGGGAGGCCGCCTTCCTGCTCCACCACCATGTCGCCGACCGGGCCAGAGCGGCTGCTGCCTGAGGCGCCGCCCAGTTGTCACTCCTGACCAAGATCATCCGAATAATCCCGTTGATCTTGGTCCACAGTGACAACTGGTAGGGCTGTCGACGGCGAGCGGCACGGAGGGGACCGCGCCCGCGAAGTCGCCGTCTTTT
>CAZEVN010000123.1:0-8628 GCA_964515145.1 uncultured Enemella sp. | reverse complement strand
CGGCGCGCGCATCGATGCGGTCGTACTGCCCAAGGTGCAGAGTCGCGAACACATCGTGGCGCTGGACCTGTTGCTGACGCAGGTGGAGCGTACGCACGGTCTGGCGGTCGGCCGGATCGGCATCGAGGCCCAGATCGAGGACGCCCAGGGCCTGCTCAATGCGGCTGCGATCGCCGGTGCGAGCCCGCGCATGCGGTCCCTGGTCTTCGGCCCGGGTGACTTCATGGCGTCGGTCGGGATGGCGTCGACCAATGTGGGGGAGCAGCCCGAGGGCTATGACCGGGGCGATGCGTTCCACCATGTGCTGTTCTCGATCCTCGTCGCCGCGCGGGCGCATGGCCTGGCCGCGATCGACGGGCCCTATGTCGCGATCCGCGACGTGGAGGGCTTCCGGCGCTCGGCCCGGGCGTCCGCGGCTCTCGGCTATGACGGCAAGTGGGTGCTCCACCCCGATCAGATCGCTGCCGGCAACGAGATCTTCACGCCCCGGCAGGCCGACTTCGAGCGCTCGCTGCGGATGATCGAGGCGTACGCGGCGGCGACCGCGGAGGCCGGCGGTGCGGTGGGGGCGATCGTCGTCGACGACGAGATGGTCGACGAGGCCGGCATGAAGGTCGCCCAGCGCATCGTTGCCAAGGGCCGTGCGGCCGGGCTGGTGGCGAGTGGAGAGTAGGGCTCCCGGTGGCACCCCTCGCGCGGGTTCGAGCCGCGCGACTGACCCCAGTAGTCTGGAGGGCATTGTCGACAGGGAGGGCACGGCGATGGCTGATCGGTTCCAGGGCTTGAGTTTCGAGCTCGACTTTCCCCAGTCGGTGGGGGTCTATGACAAATACGAGCAGGCGCAGAAGGCGGTCGACCACCTCGCCGACCAGAAGTTTCCCGTGGAGAATCTGGCGATCGTCGGCACCGACCTCAAGCTCGTCGAGCGGGTCACCGGGCGCAAGCACTGGGGTCAGGTCATCGGCAATTCGGTCATCACGGGCATCAGCACGGGCCTGATCATCGGCCTCATCCTGGGCCTGTTCTCGCCCGAGGGCCAGTTCCTGTCGATCATGCTCGTCGCCATCCCCCTGGCCATCGTGCTCAACGTGGTCTTCGGCGCGATCATGTATGCGCTGTCCGGCGGCCGACGCGACTTCAACTCCATCCGGAGCACGGTGCCGAGCAAATATGAGGTCCTCTGCGAGCACAAGCATGCGGCGAAGGCGCGCGAGCTGCTTTTGGGCATGCCGGGGGCCCGGGCCGCGCTGTTCGAGTGATCGGCGTCAGCCGCCCTTGAGGTTGCGGAGATACCAGGTCCGGAAAGTCAGGGTCGCCTTGTCGCTGGGGACGGACTTCTCCTGACCCGGGGGAGGCACCTCGACCGGATCGGAGGATTCGACGATCGCCCGATCCTGGTGAAGAACCTTGAGATTGAAGAGGTCGAAGACCGGGGACGCGGCCGGCGTACGCGCGAAATTGCGGGTCGAGATCAACAGCATCCGGACCCGGTTCTCCTCGGTCGGGATGCAATAGATCTGGATCCGCAGGTGTTTGGGTGCGGGCATGGTGTTGAGGAGCATGGAGTTGGGGCGGTACCACCGCAGGGTCGCGCCGGGTGGCTCGTCGTCGAGCCACGGAGTGAGCTCATAGCCATAGTCGGTGGTCTCGATCCGTTGGTGGAGCACCGAATCGGGTCGCTGCTTCGCTCGGACGAATCGGCCGATCGTGCTGCGATGCACATAGGGCAGATGGGGATAGTCGAGCATGTTCTCCATCGCACGGGTCCAGTGCGCATCCCAGGTCTCGTGGTGCACGAATCGCACCAGGCCGGGATCGGTCAGGCTGTCCGGCACCTGGGGTTCATCCTCGGGATCCAACCCCGTGAAGACCCACAACAGCCCACCGATCTGGCGATGGGGGAGCGAGGTGGCCCCACGGCGGGATCGATCAACGCCGGGATTCAGGGGAATGTGGGCACAGCCGCCGGTGCTGTCGAACTCCCAGCCGTGGAACGAGCAGGCGAGGCGGCCGGTCTGCGTACGCGAACCGAGAGAGAGCGAGACGCCGCGGTGGGGACACCGGTCGAGCAGGACGGCGACGGTGTCCCGGTCGACGCGCCAGATCACCAAAGCCTCACCGGCGAGCACCTCACGTCGCGGTTTCGAGGTCACTTCCGACAGCGGGAGCAACGGCGTGAATTGGCGGGCGAATCCTGCAAACATGCCGTCTCCTGGGGTGGGTCTCAGTCAGAGCCACTTGTTGCGGCGAAAACCTATGAACAGGGCAAGCATGATCGTCAGCATTGTGCCGATCACCACGAAATAGCCATAGCTGACGCGCAGCTCGGGCATGTTCTCGAAGTTCATGCCATAGATACCGGCGATCATCGTCGGGATCGCGGCGATCGCCACGAACGCCGAGATCTTGCGCATGTCCTGGTTGTCGGCGACGGAGACGCGCGCAAGGCTCGCGGCCATGATGGTCGACAGGACCTCGTCGAACGACTGGATGGCTTCGCGGGCTTCGAGATGGTGGTCGGAGAGCTCACGGAAATAGGCCCGGGCGTCGTCGGGGATCGTGACCAGGGGCCGGGTCGCCAGGGCCGACAGAGCAGTGCCGAGGGGCACCACGGACCTCTTGAACTCGATCAGTTCCCGCTTCAACTGATAGACCCGGTCGACCTCATGGCTGCCGCCGCGCGCGAACACCGCCGACTCGACCTCCTCGATGTCGGTCTCGAACTCCTCGACCACCTCGAGATAGTCATCGATGACCTTGTCGAGGACCGCATAGAGCACCTCATAGGGGCCATGGGCGAGCCGGTCGGGACGTGCCTCGAGTTTGCGGCGCATCGTGGCGAGCTGGGCGTGCTCGCCACGGCGTACGGTCATCACGAAGTGGTCGCCGACGAACACCATGATCTGGCCCGTCGACACGATCTCGGACGAGTCGGTCAGCTCGGCGTGGTCGACATAGGCCACCGTCGACACCACGGCGAACAGGGTGTCGCCGAACTGCTCGAGCTTGGAACGCGTGTGCCCCTCGACCGCATCCTCGATGGCCAACGGGTGCAGGTTGAACCGCGCAGCGAAGCCCACCATGTCCTCGTCGATCGGGTCCTTGAGCCCGAGCCACACGAACCCCTCACCGTTCTGGGCCCGCTGGGCCGCGGCGTCCAGATCCTCGACGTCCTGGCGTACGCCATCGACATAGAGCCCCCACGCCATCACCGAATCGGGTGGCTCGCCGTCGGCCGCCATGAGGGTCGGCGGCCGGCGTACCAAGCGCGGTATCGAGGCCCGGCGGCGCTCCGCCGCATGGTCAGTGTTCGGCATCGGCCCAGATCCGCGCCATCCACGCCTCGACCTCGTCGACGGTGCGGGGGAGCATGTCGGAGAGGTTCTCGTTGCCGTCGGCGGTGATGAGGATGTCGTCCTCGATGCGTACGCCGATGCCGCGGAACTCCTCCGGCACGAGGGTGTCGCCCTCCTTGAAATAGAGGCCGGGCTCGACGGTGATGACCATGCCCTCCTTGAGGTGGCCCTCGCGGTAGTTCTCGGCCAGGGCCTGCGCACAGTCATGGACGTCGATGCCGAGATGGTGGGACGTGCCGTGCACCATCCAGCGACGGTGCTGGCCACCGTTGTCGGCGTCGAGGGACTCCTCGGCGCTCACCGGCAGGATGCCCCACTCGTCGAGTTTGGCCACGATCACCTCGACGGCCGCGCGGTGCGGCGCCAGGAAGTCGGCGCCCGCCCTGGCGGCGGCGATGCCCGCGGCCTGGGCCTCCAGCACGGCCTCATAGACCTTGCGCTGAGCGGGGGAGAAGCGGCCCGACACCGGGACAGTCCGGGTGATGTCGGCCGTATAAAGGGTGTCGAGCTCGATGCCGGCGTCGAGCAACAACAGCTCGTCACCGGTGAGGTCGCCGTCGTTGCGGATCCAGTGGAGAGTGCACGCGTGGTCACCGGCGGCGGCGATGGTGTCATAACCGACCGCATTGCCCGAGTGACGGGCATGGAGGCCGAACACGCCCTCGACCCAGCGTTCGCCGCGGCCCCGGCGTACGCCCTCGGGAAGCTCCGCGACCACCGCCTCGAACGCGGTCGCGGTCTTTTCACAGGCCTCGCGCATCTGCTCGGCCTCGAACGCGTCCTTGATCAGGCGCAACTCCGAACAAGCCGTCGCGAACTTCGCATCGGCCTCGACGGAGCCCTGATGGCCGAGGCCGTCGAGCAGGCGGGTGATCGCGGGATCCGCTTCGCGGATGACAAGGATCCGGGTCGCGGAGCAGTTCTTGGCCAGGGCCTCGGGCAGGTCGGCCGAATCCGCGACGGCCAGGCCGGTCATGGCCTCCATCTCGGCGAGCGACTCGCGCTTGCCGACCCACATCTCGCCATAGCGCGCGTTGCTGTAGAACTCCTCCGAATCCCGCGGTGCGCGGGGCCGGAAATAGAGCACGGCATCGTGGCCGGAGTCGGTGGGCTCCAGGACGAGCACCGCGTCGGGCTCGCGGTCGGTGCCGAGGCCCGTCAGGTGGGCGAAGGCCGAGTGGGGCCGATAGCGATAGTCGGTGTCGTTGGAGCGGACCTTCAGGCCGCCCGCAGGGATCACCAGGCGGTCACCGGGGAACTGCTGGCTCAGCGCGCTGCGGCGCGCTGCGGTCCACGCGGTGGCCGGCAGCGGGTCGGGAAGTTCGCTGGAATAGGGCGCCCACCCGGTGCCGATGAATGCTTTGAACGCATCGGAGTAGGGGATCGCCCGGCTCTTCTGTTTCGGCTGCTCGTCGCTCAACGCTGCCTCCCTTTCGGTCGATCCGCCATTCTAGGCGTGTTTGTCCTAACGCTAGGATCGCGCGTACGGCCGGCGACAAGGAGGCTCATCATCAAAGCCGCAGCATCCGACCAGCAGAAGCTTCTGGTTCTGCAGAAGATCGACACCGAGATCGCCCAGCTCACGCATCGCAAGACGAATCTTCCCGAGCGTACGCAGATCGCCCAGCAGCTCGCGGTCCGCAAGCGGTTGCTCGAGGACTACACCGAGGTCGAGACCCAGGTGTCCGACCTCGAACGCGCGCAGGCCAAGGCCGAAGCGGATCTGGCTCCGGTGAAGGAGCGCAAGCTGCGCGACCAGCAGCGCGTCGACGACGGCAGCGTCAGTGATCCGAAAGCCCTGCGGGGGCTCATCGACGAGATCGAACACCTGACCCGCCGGATCGGTGACCTCGAGGACGCCCAGCTGGAGGTCATGGAGGAGCTCGAAGAAGCTTCGTCCCGCTTCGAGGCGATCAAGGCCAGGCGCGTCGAGCTGGAGACCGGCATCAGGGCGCTGATGGCCACCCGCGATTCCGAACTCGCGGCCCTCGACAGCCAACTGCAGCACGCCGACGCCAAGCGCGAGACGGTGGTCGAGAAGCTGCCGGCGGCGTTGGTGACCTACTACGAGCGGGTGCGCGACAAGCATTCCGGCCTGGGGGCCGCGGAGCTTGTCGAACGACGCTGCACCGGCTGCCGGCTGGACCTGAACGCCGCAGATTTGCGTACCATCGCCGCCTCCGCGCCCGACGACGTCGTCCTGTGTGAGGAATGCGGTCGCATTCTCGTGCGGACGGAATCTTCCGGACTCTGACGCTCGCCCGGCCCGACCCGACTGAGGAGAATCCATGCCCGCTCGTCACGTACGCGTCCGTGAGGCCGTGCCAGGTCCGCTCCGGGAGGGGCTCGAACGCCTGCGGCAGGAGCTGCACGTGCCGGCCGAGTTCCCGCCGGAGGTGCTGAGCGCTGCGGAGCTGGCGGCCGCCAACCCGCGGCTGCCGGGGAAGGACCTCACCGACCTCGAGTTCGTGACGATCGATCCGCCCGGGGCCAAGGACCTGGACCAGGCCGTCGTCATCGAGCGTGACGGCAGCGGCTTCGTGGTGTGGTATGCGATTGCCGACGTCGCCGCGTTCGTCTCCCCGGGGGACCCGATCGTCGTCGAGGCGCGCAAGCGGGGTCAGACGTTCTATGCGCCGCATATGCGTGCGCCCCTGCACCCGCCCGCGCTGTCGGAGAATGCGGCGAGCCTGCTGCCCGGGGTGGTACGCCCGGCTCTGGTCTGGCGGCTGCCGGTCGATGCCCAGGGGCAATGCCAGGCGCCGACGGTCGAACGGGCGCTGGTGCGAAGCCGTGCGCAGTTGACCTATGAGGAGGTCCAGGACCAGCTCGATGCGCGCACGGCACCGGAGTCGTTGGTGTTGCTCAAGGAGGTCGGGCTCCTGCGGGAAGAGGTCGAGCGGGCCCGTGGTGGCGTCAGCCTCAACATTCCCGAGCAGGAGGTCCACGCAGAGGGCGCCCATTGGGAACTCGAGTTTCGCTCCACCCTGCCGGTGGAGGGCTGGAACGCGCAGATCTCGTTGCTCACCGGCATCGCGGCTGCGCAGCTGATGATCGGCGCGGGCGTCGGCATTCTGCGTACGCTGCCGCCGGCCGAGAAGTCCTCGCTGCGCAGGTTGCGGGCGACCGCCAAGGCGCTCCATATCCCTTGGCCGTCCGAGATGGGCTATCCCGAATTCGTTCGCTCGCTCGATTCCACGCGCGGGGATCATGCGGCGATGCTCTATGCCTGCACGACCCTGTTCCGGGGTGCGGGCTATCAGGCGTTCGAGAACGGATCGGTGCCGGACCTACCCCAACACGCTGCGCTGGCGACCGAATATGCCCACACCACTGCGCCGCTCCGTCGGCTGGTGGACCGGTTCGTGCTGGAGATCTGCGCCGCGATCTGTGCGGGCGAGGCCGTGCCGGACTGGGTTCGGGAGTCGCTGCCCGAGCTGCCCGACATCATGGCCGAGTCGGATCGCCGGGCGAAGAAGTATGAGCGCGGCATCGTCGATCTGACCGAGGCGCTCGTGCTCGCCGGACGGGTCGGCCAGGACTTCACCGGCACGGTCGTCGACTTCGATGCCAAGAAGGACCGCGGGCGGTTCATGATCACGGAGCCTGCAGTGGAGGCCTTCGTCAAGGGAAGCGGGCTTCCGCTCGGTCAGGAAATCCGGGCTACGTTGACGGGGGTGGACCTCACCACGGGAGTGACGACGTTCGTGGAAGTGCCCGAGCGCGCCCGCCGCGAGGATGCCCCCAACAGGAAGGGACGCCGCTGATGGCTCGCAAGATCGCAACCAATAACCGAGTCGAACTCGACGCGCTGCTCGATTTTGTGCGGGAGCGCCGAAAGATGATCCTCCTGACCCGTCGCAAGGATGGCTCGCCTCAGCTGTCGCCGGTGACCGGGGGCGTCGACGCCGAGGGGCGCATCATCATCTCGACCTATCCCGGTCGCGCCAAGTCGGTCAACATCGAGCGCGAGTCGGCGGTCAGCGTCTGTGTCATCAGCGACGACTGGAACGATGCCTGGGTGCAGATCGACGGTTCCGCCGAGGTCGTGCACATGCCCGAGAGCCTCGAGCCGTTGGTCGACTATTTCCGCGCCCTGAGCGGGGAGCACCCGGATTGGGACGAATATCGCGCCGCGATGCGTACGCAGGGCAAGTCCCTCATCCGCATCACCCCCGAGCGCTGGGGCCCCATCGCCACCGGTGGTTTCCCCGCCGATGTCGCGGCGAAGCTGGACGGCTGAGCCCCGGAACAGTGGCGCTCGTCGTCAGCCGGCGGTGCGGGGGATCAGTTCGTCCCAGGTGCGATCGGCGACGGTCTCGACGACTTCCTGACCATCTGCGGACAGGACCTCGGCCAGGAGACGTGCGCGGACGCGGAAGTGGCTTGCGTCAGCGGTCACGTCCTGCTCGGTGCGGAGGGAGACCTGCCACTCGTCCCGGCCCAGGGTGACGAGCCAGCGGGAGTTCGCTTCGGCGGAGAGTGGGTCGCCGTCGGTGATGGCGTACGCCTCGTGAACCTCCTCGCCATAGACCAGCCCGTGCGGATAGGTCCGGGAACCGCCATAGGCCGGATCGACGAGCAGACGCCAGCGCCCGGTCTCCACATCGTGGCGGATCTCCCGCTGGGACATCTCGAGTCCGTCCGGGCCTCGCGCCCGGCGCTGATGCAGCACGACCGGCTCGGCGACCGCACTGTGCTCGGCGGGCTCCCACCTCGCCTCGTCCACCTCGGGTGTGCGCGCCGGATCCAGGATGGGCAGGGTGATCGAGCTCGAGGGAAGATGAACGCGCAGGGGGCCCGCGTCCGGCTGCGGCCACACCCATGGCCAGTAGGTCGAGGACAGGACGAGCCTGAGGGCATGCCCGGCTGCGAGGCGGACGCCCAGACCCGTAAGGCGTACGCGTACCGTCTCCGGCTCGCCCGGAGTGAAGGGCACCACGCGATCGCGACCCTGCCGGGACGAGAGATTGAGTACGCCGCGGGAGACCAGCCGGGACGAACCGTCCGGTGCCACGTCGCAGAGCCGGACGATGATCTGGCCGCGGGGCGTCGCGCTGTCGAGCCGGAGAACTGCCTCGGGATTGCCCATGAGGGTGACGGTCTTCTCGGCGACGAACAACTCGAAGGCGACGCTGCGGCCGTCGTCACCGCGCTGATCGGGCGCCAGATCGGTGAGATTTCCGTAGGGGAAGAACTTGCCCGAGTCGACACCCACGTGTTGCTTGGTGTGGACGATCACCCAGTCGTCGGGGGCCGGGATATTGGGGCG
>CAZEVN010000122.1:7333-8629 GCA_964515145.1 uncultured Enemella sp. | reverse complement strand
AGTATGTGAGGTACGGGCCCTTGTTACGCGGGGACTATGTATGAGGTTCGTCGACCGATTGGCTTCGGGATGTCATCCCCTGTTAAGGTTCTCGGCGGAGGATTCGCCTAGTGGCCTATGGCGCTCGCTTGGAAAGCGGGTTGGGTGCAAGCCCTCAGGGGTTCGAATCCCCTATCCTCCGCGGAGCCGAAGCCCCCGTGATCCTGGATCGCGGGGGCTTGGTCGTTCCTGGGTCGACGCTGCCGGGAATGAATCGGCGTACGCCCACGTTGCGATCGTTGACTGCTCAACCACTGTCCGCCGAGATTGGAATCCGATGACCGCAATCCTGCAGACCTTCCCGTTGTCCGGGCCGTGGCCCGGTGCCGACCCGTTCCTGTTCACTGCGCATCACCTCGACAGCTATCCCGCCGGTGACGCGAACATGGCTCCCAGGGCGAGCCTCGAGGGTCGCGATATCGGCCAGGACTTCGCCGGCAAGGACGGCTGGAATATGTATCACGGCTCGACCGTCCCCGGCTTCCCGGCGCATCCGCATCGTGGGTTCGAGACCGTGACCGTGGTCGAGGAGGGCTTGGTCGATCACACCGACTCGGAGGGCGCGGAGGCCCGTTATGGCCGCGGCGACACCCAGTGGCTGACCGCCGGCGGCGGCGTCGCCCACTGTGAGATGTTCCCGCTCGTCCACGACGACAAGCCCAATCCCCTGCACCTGTTCCAGATCTGGCTCAACCTCCCGCCGGAGGACAAGGGAGCCGACGCCCACTTCACGATCCTGTGGGCCGAGGAGACCCCGATCGTCGAGCAGGCCGACGCCGCGGGCCGGGTGGCTCGGGTGAAGGTGATCGCCGGCGAGTTCGCCGGGAGTACGCCTCCGCCCCCACCTCCCGCGTCCTGGGCGGCCCGACCCGACAGCCACGTCGCGATCTGGCATGCCGAGCTCGAGGCCGGCGCGACGCTCACCCTTCCGGTGGCCGACGCGAGCGCCGTGCGGACGCTCTATGTCTATTCCGGCGAGCTGACCGTCGAAGGCCAGACGGTGTCCGAGACCGGCGTGGTCGTCGACCCGACGCAACAGCTCGACGTGACCGCCGGGGAAGCCGGCGTACATTTCCTGCTCCTGCAGGGCCGCCCGATCGGCGCGCCCGTGGTCCAGCACGGACCGTTCGTCGGCAACACGAAGCAGGACCTGATCGCCGCGTTCACCGATTATCAGAACGGCGTGTTCGGGCAGTGGGACCATCCGGTCCCCGACCCGGTCCATCCGCGGGACAGCGGCCGGTTCGCGCGCTATCC
>CAZEVN010000122.1:0-7233 GCA_964515145.1 uncultured Enemella sp. | reverse complement strand
GTCAGCCGATGATGTCGATGACGACCGCGCCCTCGGGGGTCTTCTTGCCGAAGAGCTCCTTGGCGCGGTCCATCACGTTCTCGACCTTGAGCCCGAGGCCATATTTCTCGTGGATGAGGCCCCGGATCTCGTCGAAGACCGATCCGGACGCCAAATATTGCGCCCGGCCCTCATAGAGGGGCTGCTCCAGGTCGGGCTTGCCGCCGCGATCGCAGATCCGGACGATCACCGTCTGTGACTCCGCGAACCGCTCCGCCATCTCGGTCGCATCCGGGCTCCAGAAGCCGATGCGCCCATCGGCCAACTGCCCCACGCGCTCCACGGATTTCACATCGGGGTTGAACGTGGTTACCAGGATGTGTTCGGCGTCCTGCAACGACATCAGCGCTGCTCCCCTTCGCTCTTTCGCACGCTCTCGGCGTTGGTCGCGCCGCCCGCAGGCGCGTCATCCAGGCCACCGACCCGGCGCCGGATCGAGGCTTCCCTGATATCACTCGCGTCCTGCAGCGCCTGCTTGCGGATCGCCCCGGCCGTGCGGCCCGGCAGCCCGATCGCCAGACCCAGCAACAAGCCACCCACACCTGCGAGCCCCGCGACGAGGCCGATGACCGGCATCGGCGAGGCCAGCACGTTGGCGCTCCGGCCCGTGTTGGCAGCCCCCATGATCAGTTGGAGGTCCATATATAGGCGGAAGAGATAGACACCCGCCGCGACCAGGCCGACGAGGCCCACGACCGCGAACAGAAGCTTCAGGATCTTCATAAGGCTCACTCTAGGGCTCGGGAGACACGGGGCCTCGCCAGACTCACGGTTCCCCGTGCCGTTCGAAGTCGTGGCCGACTGCGGCTGAGTCGCGTCTCAGTCACCTCGGGGTGACCCATCCCGCGATGATGATGGGACAGCATTTCCCAGGTCTCCGGAGGTCTCCCCATGCGTTCTCGTCCGTTCTTCGCCCTGCCCTGTGCGGCTCTGATTGCCCTCACGGCCTGCGGTTCGAATGCGCCGACGTCGGCTCCCGGATCCACCGGAGCGGCCGCACCGACCTCCGCACCCGCATCTGCCCCCGCCACCGCGACCGGTGCCACCGATTCGGGCACGTCCAGGGTTGTGGTCGACGGCAAGAATCTCGTGTCGGAGCCCGCGATCAACTGTTCGACCTCCGACAACAACGCAAGCACCATCATCGCGATCGTCGACATGGGAACCGCGGACCATGACATGGTGGGCGCCAGCGCGGCGATCGACACAGCCGGCAACAGGGTCACGCTGTTCAGCATCAATGCGGGCGGAGGCAGCGGCACGCCGATCAAGCTCAGCTACAACGGGCGCATGCCGGGCGAGCCCGGCTCGGCAACGGCGAGCAAGGCCGGCAATATCTGGACTCTCACGGGCGAGGCCAAGTCCGAGGACGGCACCCTGGTGCCCTTCGAGGTCGTGGCCGACTGCAGCTGACCGGCGATTGCGCCGGCCAGCCGCGGACCGGCGTACGCCTCAGCGGCGCCGCCGGCCGGTGCCGAAGATCGACCTGACGATCTCACGCCCGGCCGTGCGGGCCATGTCACGCACGACGGACGATCCGAGCACCTGCTCGACGATGCCCTTCTCGTTCGCCCGGCGCTTCTCCTCCGCGGCGGCCTCGCGCTCGGCCTGCTTCTGTGCGGCGGCCTCCGCCTTGGCCCGTTCCTTGGCAGCGACCTCGTCGAGCTTGGCCTGTTCGGCAGCGGCCGCCTCGGCCGCCGCCGCCTTGGCCCCCTCCTCGAACTTGCGGGCGAGCATCTCGCGAGCCGAATCGCGGTCGATCGCCTGACCATATTTGGCCATGAGCGGTGACCCTGCGATCCCGGCCTTCATCGCGTCCTCGGGCATGGGAGCCATCAGCGACTGCGGAGCCCGCATGCGGGTCCAGGCCACGGGTGTCGGCGCGCCATCGGGATCCATCACCGTGACGACGGCCTCGCCGATGCCGAGGGTCTGGAGCACCTCACCCAGGTCATAGGCCGACTTGGGATAGGTCGCCACCGTCTGCTTGAGCGCCTTGGCGTCATTGGGCGTGTGGGCGCGCAGCTGGTGCTGCACGCGCGAGCCGAGCTGGGCGAGCACGTTGTCGGGCACGTCCTTGGGAGTCTGCGTCACGAAGAACACGCCGACCCCCTTCGAACGGATGAGGCGCACGGTCTGCGCGATCGCGTCGAGGAACGCCTTGGATGCATCGTTGAACAGCAGGTGGGCCTCGTCGAAGAAGAAGACGAGCTTGGGCTTGTCGACGTCGCCGACCTCGGGGAGATCGGTGAACAGGTCCGCGAGCAGCCACATCAGGAACGTGGAGAAGACTGCTGGCTGGGCCTGCAGGTTGGGCAGTTCGAGCAGCGAGATGATGCCCCGGCCGTCGGTGGTGACGCGCATCAGCTCGGCGGAGTCGAACTCCGGCTCCCCGAAGAACGCCTCCGCACCCTGGTCGGAGAATGTGATCAGCGAACGCAGGATCACGCCCACGGTCGCAGCGCTGAGGCCGCCGATGTCCTTGAGCTCGGCCTTCCCCTCATCGGAGGTCAGGTGGGTGAGCACGGCGCGCAGGTCGGACAGGTCGAGCAGCGGGAGCCCGAGCTTGTCGGCGTAATGGAACACCAGCCCCAGTGACGACTCCTGCACGTCGTTGAGCCCCAGCACCTTCGACAACAGGATCGGGCCGAACGCGCTGACGGTCGCTCGCACGGGCACGCCGTTGCCGTTGCCGCCGAGGGCGAAGAACTCGACCGGCGCCGCCGTCGGCACCCAGTCCTGGCCGATCTTCTGGGTGCGGGCCAGCAGCTTTTCGTTGCTCTCGCCCGGGAAGCCGAGACCGGAGAGGTCACCCTTGATATCGGCGGCAAAGACGGGTACGCCAGCAGCAGAGATCTGCTCCGCCAGCACCTGCAGGGTCTTGGTCTTGCCGGTGCCGGTCGCGCCCGCGACGAGCCCGTGGCGATTGAGCATGCTGAGCGGAATGCGGACACGGGCCTGGGGGCAGGGCGTACCCTCCTCCATCAGCACACCCAGCTCGATAGCCGGTTCGTCGAACGTGTAGCCGTCGCGGATCGCGGTCGCGGCTTCGGACAGGGCGTCAGGAGCGGTCTCACTCATGGACCCAAGATTGGCATATCGATCGCACAGGCTCCATCGCGGCCAAATCGTAATGCTCACCGCCGGGAACACCTGCTCAGGTTGACCTACAGTGGCAGCGTGATCTTCAAGCGTGTCGGTGACCATCGCCCCTACCCGGACCATGGGTATGTGCAGAAGCAGTGGGCTGCCATCGCGCCGCATCAGGTGCGTCTTGATCAGTTGGTCACCACCAAGCGGACCCTCGATCTCGAGGCGCTGCTCGAGGAGGACTCCACTTTCTATGGCGACCTGTTCGCCCATGTTGTTGCCTGGCGAGGAGAGCTGTTTCTCGAGGACGGACTGCACCGCGCGCTGCGGGCAGCCCTCCAGCAGCGGCAGACGATGCACGCCCGGGTCCTGGAACTGAAGTAACCTGTCCGTCAGCACGGACGGGACCGAGGGAGAGACCTGTGGAGTTTGGCCGGATCTGGCGCATCGCCAAGACCCCCGTGATTCTGCTGTCCCTGCTGTTGCTCGTGATGCTGTCGGGCTGGTGGGGCTACAACGCGATGACCGCTCCCTGTGTCGAACGCCCGCTGCCCGACGGCGTGCTCAAGTCGGAGATGGTCCAGGTGCGGGTCCACAACGCCAGCACCAAGCGCGGCAAGGCCGCCGAGGTCTCCCAGCAGCTCAAGCGCCAGGGCTTCACGGTTCGCGGCGTCGGCAATGCCGATGAGAACCAGGAGAAGTCGGTCATCAAGGGGTACGCAAAGAACGCGCCCGAGGTCGAGTTGGTCCTGCAGCAGTTCAACGGCTTCGAGGTCGAGGCCGATGGCCGCCGGGATCGCTCTGTCGAGGTCATCATCGGCCAGAACTACGATTCGATGATCGCCGAGGCCCCCCGCGAGCTCCAGACCGGCGCCCAGACCGTCTGCCTGCCGGCCAGCCCGACGCCTGCTGCAGCCTAAGGTCGGGTTGCGAAGTGGCGCCGCTCGCCATGAGCTTGCCTTTCGTTCTTCCGCTCCCGCTGCGCGCTTCAGCTTGCGTTGGCGTCTTGAGCTCGCGCCCCACCGCGTACAGCTTGTCTTCTCGTCTTGAGCGCCCCGTGCACCGGGGGCGGAGTCGGCAAGGGCAAGCTGAATCGAATTCAGGCCCGAGGGAGCGCACGCCCAAGCGGCCAAGGGGCGCTGACTGCCGGGAATGGACGCTGAACGACGGAGTTTCTGCTGCGATTCGTGGTTTTGGGCGGGTTCGCGGGTTGGTACGCCCGGGGCTGCGGGAAGGCAAGCTGAATGGGGCCTTTCGCCCGGCACTCCCAGCGCAGGGCGGTCGGCCGTGGTGAAAGCATGGACAACACCGGCGGACTCCGCCACGATGCACCACTTATTCGACTGATGCCCCAGTTATAACTGGGGCATCGATGGAATAACTGTGGCATCGCGAAATGGGCCGGCAGTCCCCTAGTCGACGTCGCCCGGCTCCACGGGTGCAAGCCCGCGCCGCCACTTCGCCAGTCGGCCGCCCTGCCCGAGCTCGCGCAAGCGCTTCTCCGCGATCATCCGGGATTTCGACGGGGTGACGATGAGGATCTCGTCGTCGAGACGGAGAATGGTGCGGCCGCTCGGCGCGAAGGGTACGCCGTCGCGGATGATCAGGGACACCACCGAATCCTTCGGCAGACGCAGCTCCGAGACCGCGACACCCGCGAGTCGTGACCCCTCGGGGATGCGGATCTGCAGCAGGTCGGCCTTGATGCGCTCGATGGGGGCGGCCTCGACCTCGACATCGGTCGGACCCGACTCCTCCACGCCCAGCACGCGGGCCGCGAACGGCAGGGTCGGGGCCTGCAGGACCGTGAAGACCACCACGAACACCAGCACAACATCGAAGAGCCACTGGGCTCCGGGCACGCCGGCGGACAACGGAATCGTCGCCAGGATGATCGGCACCGCGCCCCGGAGCCCCGCCCATGACAGGAACGCCTGGTGGCGCAGCGGGATCCTGAACCAGACCGCACACGCCCAGACCGAAAGCGGTCGGGCGACGAGGGTGAGGACCAGACCGCTCAGCACCCCGACTCCGACGATCTCGGGGGTGAGCCGGTTGGGCGCCGCGAGCAGTCCGAGCATGATGAACAGCCCGATCTGGGCGATCCAGCCGATCCCCTCGACGAACGAGCGGGTGGCGATCCGGTGGGGCAATTGGCCGTTGCCGAGCACGACTGCACAGACATAGACCGCGGCAAACCCGGAGAGGTAGAGCTGCACGCCCAGGCCATAGGCCATCACAGCCCACACGAGCGCGGCGATCGAATAGAGGGCCGAGCTGGGCAGGTTGACATTGCGGAGGATCTTGACGCCCAGCCAGCCGAGGACGACCCCGAGCACGACGCCACCGGTGAGTTCGAGCCCGACCAGCAGCACCAGGTCGCCCAGGCCCCCACTGTGGCCCCCGGACGCGATGCGAGAAGCCTCGACCACCAGCAACACCGTCGGGGCATCGTTGAGGCCCGACTCGGCTTCGAGCGCGGAGCGTCGGCGGGCCGGCAACGGAACGGTCCTCAGGACCGAGAACACCGCAGCCGAGTCAGTGGGCGAACACACAGCTCCGAGCAGCACCGCCAGCCACGGATCCAGACCGAGCACGAAGACACCGAACAGTGTCATCACGCCGACACTCACCGCCATGCCGACGGTGGCGAACAGCGAGGCGACCGGCACCGAGCCCTTGATCTCGACCCAGCGCGTCGTCAGTCCACCCTCCGCAAGGATGAGGACCAGCGCAGCAAAGCCCAGCGCATGGCCCAGCTTGGCGTCGTGGAAGTCGATGCCCAGGGACAGGTCGAGGGCCATGCCGAGCCCGAGAAACAGCAGCAGCGAGGGTAGGCCAAGACGACTGCCGATGCGCGATGAGATGATCGCGACGAGCACCACAACGGAGCCGATCAGCATCCATTTGTCGAGCTCCACCGCCACGGAAACAGTCAACCACTTTCGCGGCGACACCGCCCTGTCAGAGGGTTCAGGACTCGGCGAGCCTCCAGCGGAGGCCGTAGGCCAGCCCCGGCACGGGGACCAGAACGTCTCGCTCGACCGAGCCGTCGACGATCGGCACGGGGCTGCCGCCGGCGAAGTCGTCACCGAGTACGCCCCAGGGCAGCCCGGCCAGCTCGAAGAAGTCGGTGGCACCCGAATCCCCGATGTCGACCGGATCCGGAAGTGGCTGCAGGGACGCACCGAGGAAAGGACCGCATAGGGCAGGACCTCGGCGGCCCCGGCGACCCTGACGACGATCTCCAGGTCGTGTTCCTCATCGCGACGCAGGGGTCGGGGTGGGGTGATGGTGAGCTCCCACACCGAATCCGAGAGTGGCTGCATCCCGGTCAGCTCCCCGCCGGCCGGCACCTCGACCTCCGGGTCAGCCGCGCCCGGGCCCACCATGAAGGTTCATCCGCCTGCTGCAGATGTCGGACCAGTGTGCGGGGGTGGCGATCGAACAGGCCCGACAGGTTCTCGAGTCGGTCGACCAGGAAATGGGTCGGATCGGCGATCGCCAGAGCGGCGAGATAGAGCTCTGCGAGCTGGGTTTCCAAGAACGCCGAAGGGCGCCACCACAAGAAATGGTGACGCCCTTCGGGTTTGTTGTCTCCGGCGCCGCTGGGGAGTTCGTTCTGTGCGGCGCGTCCGATCAGGTGAAGACGGTGGTGAAGCGCTCGTTGAGCTCGCGATCGATATAGAAGATGCCCTTGCCGATCTGGTCCGCGGTCCACTTGACGCAGGGGCGGTCCGGATAGGCGTGATAACCACCGGCGAACACCTCGTTGCGGTTGCCCGAGGGGTCGAAGAAATAGATGGTGGTGCCACGGGTGATGCCGTGCTGGGTCGGGCCGATGTCGATCGACACGTCATCCATCGAGAACAGCTGACCGGCGCGACCAACCGCGCTCCAGTCCATGAGCTGGAAGGCGAAGTGGTGCAGCTTGCCCTGCGGGCCCTTGATGATCGCGATGTCATGGACCTTCATGGTCGCGGCGAGCCACGAGCCGATGATGTCAGCGTCGTCGTCGGTGGAGGTCACGACCTGCTCGGTGGCATAGAAGTCGAAGACGTCCTCGAAGAACTTGTTGGTGAGGTTGGGGTCCTCGCAGGAGAT
>CAZEVN010000121.1:0-8729 GCA_964515145.1 uncultured Enemella sp. | reverse complement strand
CCACCTCAGGCCCTGGTGGGCCGGTGGCGTCACAGCACTCGAAAACTTGGTGTTGCTGTGTCCGAGGCACCACAGGAAATGTGAACCGGGGCGCAACAACGCCTGGGACGACGACGATCCCGATCGGTGGCATGTACGCCTCGGGCCCGATCGATTACCTGTGGTGACTCCACCCCGGGGCTACGACCCCGAACGCAAACCAATCCGCCACACCCGATTCGGAATCCTCCGCAGATGAAGACGTCGACCGCCGTTTTTCCATACCCTCACGCGGTCATTGGGAATGGCCTTTCGTCAGCCCCCGGCCTTGCGTCGGAATTCGCGGCGACCGGCGGCGGGTCCGTGGGCCTTGCCCCCACCGTTGCGGTGATGATCCCCGTGGCCACCGGGCCCGTGTGCACCCTGCTTCTTGCGCTCCAGCGCCTGGCGCATAGCTTCTTTGGGATCGACTGCGTCGGGGGCTTCCTTCGGATCGACTGCATCGGGGGCTTCGTTGGCCTTGTCGTCACTCATGGAGTCACCTTCGCACACGGCGTACCCACCGCGACAGGGGTTTTGCAGACAGGCCGATCGTCGGATGCAACGCTGTCCTATGCGCGAATCCACCATTACGTTCGACTCGGTCGACGGACTCAAGATCCAAACCTACCTGTGGGAGCCCGAGGGGGAGCCCCGGGCCGTTGTCCAGCTGCAGCACGGCCTCGGTGAACATGCCGGGCGCTACCGCCGGTTCGGCGAGGCGCTCACGGATGCAGGTTTTGTTGTGTACGCCCCGGACGCGCGGGGATCGGGCCGGACGGCGGGTGGGGCATACGGGCATTGGGGCCGCGACGGCTGGCCGGGCTGGGTCGAGGATCTGAACCAGCTCAATCGCCGCATCCGGGCCGACCGCAGGGGGCTGCCTGTCGCGCTGATCGGTCACAGCATGGGGTCGTTCGCGAGCCAGCAGTATCTGTTGAACCACTCCGCGGAGGTCGATGCCGTGGTCCTGATCGGGACCACGGAGGTCAGCGGACTCGCCGACATGCTGAGCGGACCGGCTGACCTGAGCGCCTTCAACGCGGGCTTCGAGCACCGCACCGGGTTCGAGTGGCTGACTCGGGACGAGGCCGAGGTCGACAAATATTGCGCCGACCCCGAATGCGGCTTCGAGTCCCAGCCGTTCGAGGGCATCCAGACCCTCAAGCGCGCGGCCGATCCTGATGAGCTGGCCAAGATCCGAGCCGACCTGCCCGTGTTGATCGTCTCCGGTGATGCCGACCCGATCGCCGAGCGAGGGGCCGCTCCCGAACTCGTCGGCCGGCGCTACCGCGATGCGGGCCTGACCGACGTGGAGGTGGTCATCTATCCCGAGGCCCGTCACGAGCTGCTCAACGAGACCAACCGCGACGAGGTCACCGAGCGGATCCTGGGCTTCCTGGCCCGGGTTCTGGGCTGAAACGTCTTTGGGTCCGGAAATTGCTGCCAGGGCAACAATTTCCGGACCCACAAGCGTTCGGGCGACCCGTCAGGCCTCAGCCCTCTGCCCGCGCCGCGATCTCGGCCGCACGCACCTTGGACGCCGGTTCGCCGGCGATGCCCCAGGTGTCGGGATTGACCTCGGTGACCATGCCCCGGATGACGGAGCGATCGACGCCGAGGACTTCCTCGATCAGGTCAGTGAAGGCCACAACGGCACGCTGCTGCTGGTCGATGGGGCGGCCTCCCATGGCGAGGAGACTGAAGAAGGGGGAGGCCGTGCCGCCCTCGCTGACCGGCACCCCGCCCACGGCGGCGCAGTCCGCCGGATAGGCATGCAGAAAGACTCGAACGCGGTCGACGGGGCTTTCGAAGACCTCGGCGTACGCGTGCGACGCCCGCTTCAGCAGCTCCACCCGCTGCTCGGGGGTGGGGTCGACGATGTGGAGATGGGCGATGGGCATGGTGCCTCCTTGGTTGTGCGGTCGGGTTGCGTACGCCCAGTCTGGCAGCACATCCGGGCTCTTTCACGCCCTCCCTCGCAACGCTGCGGATGCCCAACAGACCAGGAGTCCGTTGTTCAAGAAGTTCTGACTTCTGAGCTCCATGTTGTTGCTCACCAGCCTCAGCGTCGCCTCTGGCGTGGCCGCAGCGCTGGCGTAGCTCCGGGGAGCGAAAAGCGGCTCCGAGACTGACTCGGAGCCGCTTCGGCATCGCATCCCCTACCGGATTCGAACCGGCGCTGCCGCCTTGAAAGGGCGGTGTCCTAGGCCGCTAGACGAAGGGGACCGGACCCGCCCAACTATAAGGGGTCAGGCCGCCTGGTCGCCAAACCCGTTTCATGCAGCACCCGGTCACCCGCCCTCAACCGGCATCGCGGACAAGCTCCACTGTTTCGACGCTCCGCAGTCGCTGACCCAGAATCACGATGGTCAGCACGACCAGGACGAACATGCCGGCCCCGACGCCGAACAGGTGGGCCGGGGTCACTTCCATGGGGTATCGGGCCAGTCCGGCCAGCGCGGCGGCTGAGGAGATCAGCGGTTCGGAGCCCGCCCAGCCAGCGACCAGCCCGAGGGCGATCCCGACCACCAGCGCGGGCAGTTGCGTCACAAGCAGCTGGCGCAGGAGTTGCCCGGATTCGTAGCCCAGTGCTTTCTGAATGCCCGCCTCCCGGCGCCCGTGCAGGATGGCACCGGCGACGACGAGACCCACCACCAAAACTGACACCAGGGCGCCGACTCCGAGATAGAGCACCACGACCACGCCGAGCGCGTCGGCCAGGGTGCCGATCATGGTTCGGCGCATGGTGTCGCTGGCGACCGCGCTCTCCTCGGGGAACCGGTCCGGGGCCGTTGCCAGCACATCGTCGATGTGCGCCCCCGGCTCGACGATCAGCCGGAGGGTACCGGGCCGATAGTCGGGGGCCAGCCGACGATAGCCGTCGCTCGTCAGCATCCCGTTGCGGCCGAGCCCATAGCTGGATTGGGAAATCGCGGTGACCAGGTAGGTCGCCGAACGATCACCGACGCCCAGAGTGATCTCATCCCCGATGCCGATCCCGGTTTCTCGCATGACCCGTGGGCCGAGGGCGACTTCGTTGGGGTAGCGGGGTGCCCGGCCGGTGACCACCGAGTCATCGCGCAGGACCGAGAAGTCTTCCATGGCCTTGACCATCAGAGTCCCGGCGGGACTGGTGGCCTGCAGGAGCGGGTCCTCGAAATAAGCTGAGGCGACGCCGGGAATCGCCGCCAGCTCGCGCCGGAAGGCTTCCGGGTCGGTCTGAGCCGCAGCGCTGATCGTGATGTCGCCCATGTCGCCGAATGCCACGTCATACAACGCTGCCGGATCGCGGAAGAACGCCGCAGCGGCCACGCAGAACACGCCCGTGAACGTCACCGCCGCCAGCACCAGCGTCACGAAAGCCCCCTGCCCGGGCCGGCGAGCGGCTTGCTTCAGGCCCAGGAGAAGCGTCAGCGGACCCGGCGTACGCCCCAGCGGCAACGGATTGCGCCGGAAACTGTGCGCCGTCAGCCCGCCTCTCAGCGCGTCCACAGGGAGGAGTCGGCGGACCCGCGCGGCCGCGGCTGCCGCTGACACCCCGGCAGCTCCGGCCAGAGTCACGACGGTGGCCAGCACCGCCCAGGGCTGCAGGCCCGGCTCCCAGACCAGACCGGTCTGGGCCGCCATGGTGTCTTCCAACCCGGGCAACACCGCATAGGACACCAGTGCGCCGATCAGCCCGCCGAGCCCCACACTGACGACATGCTGCAGGGCGATCGCGCACACGACCTGTGCGGAGGTGAAACCGAGGGCCTTCAGGGTCCCGAGGGCGGGCATCTCCCGGACGACGGCCGATCGGACGCTGAAGGCGATCACGGCTACGGCCACGGCAGTCACGATCAGCGCGAACACCACGAGCGTCAGGGCGAACGAGGTCGCGCTGAGTTGGATAGCCGGCAGCGTCAGCTCACGGTTGATGCTGATCGGCAGCAGGGCGGGGTTCTCCGCGGCTCCGGCCCGGCAGAGATGATCGGAGAGGGCGGATTCGGTGGGGCGGGCCTGGGCCGGGTCGCCCACCTGCATGCGGACCAGCCAGACCGACGGCGCGACGGTCCGTTCGGCGAACCGGGCGTACGTGTCCCGCGGCAGCCCGAACCCCACGAGCCCTGCGGAGAAACTACCCGTGAATGGTGTCTCGACGAGTCCCTGGACGTGGAAGGTGGTCTCCTGCGACCCCACCCGGAGGGTGATCGGATCGCCGAGGTCGAAGCCGCCGCCCTTGGCGAACTGGTAGGGCAAATAGATGCCGTCCGGCAGCTGCTCCGGGCTCTCGGCCACGACTGCACCGGCTCCGATGGACGGAGGGGCATCTGCGTCGGTGAACACGACATAGCTGACCGCGTCCTCGCCGCGGTAGTCCGACACCGTGACGAACGCGCCGCGAGCGGGCTGCACGTCACGGGCCCGCACCTCCGGGCGTCCGGCCAGGAACTGTTCGGCCTCGTCGGCCAGTTCCGCGCTCGCGACGACCGTCAACGAATCCTCGGTGTTGAGTCGTTCGATCGAGCGCTCGAACGACCTCGGGAACTCGAGGGTGACGACCAGCCCGAGGTGCAACAACAATCCGGCCACCACCGACAGCGCCAGAACGACCAGATGTTGCCCCGGCGTACGCCGCAGGCCGCGGCGGATCAGCAGACCGAGCGCGCGCACCGTCACCACCCCAGCTCGAACAGAAAGGCGGTCATCTCGGCTTCGCGCTGGGCATCGTCATCGGAGTACGCCGGGAGGTCGAGTTGGCCGGTGATCGAGCCGTCGCGGAGATAGAGCACGCGATTGCCGCGCAGCGCCGAGTGCAGGTCGTGGGTGACCATGACGATCGTCTGGCCGGCCCGGTTGACCTCGGTGAGCACGTCGAGGACCAGCTTCGAACTCTCTGAGTTGAGCTGACCGGTCGGCTCGTCGGCGAAGACGATCGTCGGATCGTTGATGAGGGCCCGCGCGATCGCCGCTCGTTGGGCCTCACCGCCGGACAAGGTCTGGGCGAACCGTCCCGCCGTGGCCAGGTCGATGCCGACCCGCTCGAGCAGTTCCGTGGCGCGGGCCGCAACCTGCTGCCGATCACGGCTGACCAGCAGCCCGGCGGCCATCACGTTGTCATGCAGGCTGAGTGAGTCGAGCAGGTTGATCTGCTGGAACACGAACCCGCAGTGCTCCCGCCGGAACCGGGCCAGCTGGTCCGGGGAGCGGTCCGAGATGCGTACGCCCGCGACCTCGACCGCGCCGAGACTCGGGCGATCCATGCCGCTCAGCGCATAGAGCAGGGTCGTCTTGCCCGCACCCGATGGGCCCATGATCACGGTGAAATCGCCCCGGCGGATGTCGGTATCCAGATTGCGCAGCACATGCGTCTGGACACCGTCGTGGCTGAAGGTTCTGGACAGCTTCTCGGTCCGGATCACGATGTCGTTCGGGCTCATGTCTCCGACGGTGCCATGGGGGTTGCCGAACAGTCCCTTCCGGATCCTTAACAGTCCGTGAACCGGGTTTCGATCTGCTCAACCGGCAAGCGGCAAGCTCAATACCACAGCGAGTCCGGGCTCGGCCCGCCGCAGCTCCAACCCACCCCCCATGCGCTGGATGAGGCGGTCGCCGATGTGCAGACCCAGGCCGAGGCCGGGCGTACCCTCCGCATTCGACCCGCGGGCCCCGCGGGCGAGGACGGCATCGAGTTCCGCCTCGGGTACGCCGGGTCCGTGGTCGCGCAGGGTGATCTGCAGGTGGCGGTCGCGGATGACGCCGGACGCCTCGACAGGGGTGCGGGCATATTTGGCGGCGTTCCCCAGCACGTTGTCCACCACCTGTCGCCAGCGGCGGGGATCGACCCGGACGAGGGCATCGGGCAGAGCCACCGGCTGTCCGAGCTCGGTGGACAGCGCGGCTGCCAGATCGCGCGAGGACACTTCCTCGACGGTCACGGCGAGCCGCTCCAGCTCGTCGTCGTTGGCCTGGAAGAGGTCATCGAGCAGCGCGCTGACTTGGGTGGTCTTCTGGCGGATGGCGCCGAGCCTGGCCATGCGCGCCGGATCGGTCTCGGTCAGGGTGAGCACCTCGGCGGTGGCACTGATGGTGGCGATTCCGCCTCGGCGGCGCGGGCCGCCCGGAGTTCGGTGCGGAGCAGGTCGAAGGCCTCGGTGAAGGCGCCGAAGACCTGGCGGCGATCCATGGCCAGCGGCGCGTCCAGGTCTCCCGCGGCGACCGCGGCGGCGAATCCGCGCAGGCGACCGAACGGGCGTAGCACGCGGACGTGCAGCCACAGGGCCAGGGCGATGAGGGCCAGCGCAGCGGCGATGAGCGCCAGGCTCGCGAGGGTGGCGATGGCCCGGCTCCGATCGTCCACGGCCGCGGCCGCCGGGTCGATTACGAACAGCTGACCCACCCGCGCGCCGTCGACGACGATCGTGACCGTAGCGGCCCCGGCGCGGACGGCCTGCAATTCCGAGGTCACCACCGGGCCGGGACCCCGGGCCACGATCCGGCCGTTGGCGTCGACCACGGTGTACGCAAGGTCCGGCGGGGCGGCGAGATCAGCTGGGGCCACATCCGGCCAAAGCTGGGCGATCCGGGTGGCCAGGGCATTGACGGCCGCCGGGTCGGCGGTGGGCAGCGGCGCCAGGGCCCGCGTCCACACCACTGCTATCGCCAACGCGACGACGCAGACGATTGACCCCAGCGCCAACACCACGGGGGAGCGCGGAGGCTGCCCGCATCGATGCAGAGCAGCGCGCCTCAGCCGCTGAGAGCCGCGCCGCCGCCGAGAGCGGCCGCGCCGACCGGGCCGAGACCGACAACACCCAGATGCGCGAACAGCTCGACACCCTCCGCGCCGACCTCGACCGCAGCCGGGACACGGCAGCCGAGCTGCGCAGCACCCTGGCCACCACCACCGCGGAACGAGACGCAGCCCGCGCCGACGTCGACCGCGAACGTGCCCACGGGGACCAGCGGGTCGAGGACCTGCGGTCCACCTACGACCGCCCGATTAGCCGGAAGTGCACGACTGGTCCTCCGGGGCTCCGCAGTGTGCCGGATGGGGTGCCCCCACCGGGCATACCGCCGGACAGGTCTTACGGCGACGGGGGTCGGGGCCGTGATCCTGAGGCCGGGTGGTGCCGGACTCCGTCCCGGTGGCGGTTCCACTTACGGGACGGTCAATGCTCATGCCGCAGACCTCCCCCTCCCGCCGCAGAAGAGGTAACAGCGTTTGCTCCCGAGGACCGCGACGTTCTGTCAGTCGTCGTTGAATTTCCAGTGATGTCGGGCGCCGCGGGCGTGAGCTACAAGCCGAAGGCGCCGCCCTCGAGGAGGATGACGATGCCGAGGCCGATGAGGACCAGCGGGAAGAGGATGTGTTCCCAGCGTTCGAGGATCTCGGCGATGGGCCGGCGGGTGGCGACGTACTTGGCTGCGAGGACGAGGAGGCCGACCAGGGCGAGGAAGACGAGGCAGTAGGCGATGATCGCGGTGGTGGACGCGGTGGCGAAGACGGGGACGTAGACCCCGATGTTGTCTCCGCCGTTGGCGAACGTCACGGCGGCCACGGTCAGGACTCCGACCTGCTTGTCGGCGACCTTGGCCTCGTCATCGTCGTCGTCGTCACCGCGGTTGCGCCACGCTCGCCATGCCGCGTAGAGGCCCAGGGCGAGGGGGATGAGCCCGAAGTAGGGCAGGGCGTCCTCGGGCAGGAAGCTGCGGGCCCCGAGGGAGATCACCACGGCGGCGAGCAGGATGCCCCCGAAGCCGAGGTACTGGCCGAGCAGGATCTTGCGGGTGGTGCCCCGCTGGCCGGCGCCGCGGGCGTAGAAGAGGGACAGGACGATGATGTCGTCGATGTTCGTGGCCACGAACAGGCCGATCGCCTGCAGGATCGGGGTGAGCAGTTCCATCGGTGCCTTTCAGGGCGCGCCGGACCGCCGGCGGTGGGTCAGTGGGGCCGCGTTGGTCCGCGGGGGTCAGTGTCCGCGCGTGGGCTGGTGGGTGCGTGCGGCGCGCAGGCCGTTGAGGATGACCAGGACCTCGGCGACTTCGTGGATGAGTACGACGGCGGCCAGGCCCAGGACGCCGGTGATGGCCAGGGGTGGCAGCGCGGCGATGATGAGCAGTGACAGGACGATGTTCTGGTTGACGATGCGCCGTCCGCGTCGGGCGTGGGCGATGGCCTGGGGCAGCAGGCGCAGGTCCTGGCCGGTGAAGGCGATGTCGGCGGACTCGATCGCGGCGTCGGAGCCGGTGGCTCCCATCGCGATCCCGACGTCGGCCGCGGCCAGGGCGGGGGCGTCGTTGATGCCGTCACCGATCATCGCGGTGGGCCGGCGCACGCTGAGCTCGCCCACGGCGGCGGACTTGCCTTCGGGGCGCAGCTCGGCGCGCACGTCGCTGATGCCGGCCTGGGCCGCGAGGGCGCGGGCGGTGCGCTCGTTGTCTCCGGTCAGCATCGTGACGTCGATGCCCTGGCCCGCCAGGGTCGTGATGACCTCGGGGACCTCGGGACGGAGCTCGTCACGCACCCCGATCGCCCCGGCGACCGCGCCGTCGCGGTGGACGACGACGACCGTCATCCCCTGGGCCTCCAGGTCACGGACCCGGTAGGTGAGGTCGCCGGGGTCGACCCAGCGGGGGCTGCCGACCAGCACTACGGCGCCGTCGACGGTGCCGTGGATTCCGTGGCCGGCTTCCTCGGTGGCGCCCTGGGCGGCGGGGATTGTGGG
>CAZEVN010000120.1:5831-8756 GCA_964515145.1 uncultured Enemella sp. | reverse complement strand
TCCCTGGCGCGACCGCCCCCAAGGCCGACGGTGCATCCACGACGGCGAGCCCTGCTCCGACGTCCCCGGACCGACCCACCCCGGAGATCCCGGACGCCCGTCCGCCGGGCGTCGTCGCGGCGCCCGCCGGGATGGGGCCACAACGCTGGACCGGTCAATCCCTGCAGTGGGGGGCGTGCCCGGCCGGTGCCCGGCCCGAGGCCGAGTGTGCCGAGGTCCTGGCTCCCCTGGACTGGACCGACGTCGACGGCGAGGCCGTGACCTTGTTCCTGACGCGGATCCCGGCCACGCGTACGCCCGCGCTCGGCACGCTCTTCGTCAACCCCGGCGGTCCGGGGGAGCCGGGCGCGCCGCTGGCGGGAGCCTTCCGGCGACAGGGGCTGGAGCAATACGACATCGTCGGGTGGGACCCGCGGGGGACCGGTCGCTCGACACCGGTGGTGTGTGCCCGGGGTGAGGCGATGGATGACTACCTGTCGATCGACATGACGCCCGATGGCGACGCTGAACGCGCCGCCCTCATCGAGAGCCACCGTGCGTTCGGCCAGTCGTGCCTGGACGGCTCGGGCCGGCTGCTCCAGCACATCTCGACGCTCGACACCGTGCGCGATCTCGACCTGCTGCGCGGCCTCGTCGGGGACGAGAAGCTGAGCTACTTCGGTTATTCCTATGGCACCGATATCGGCTCCCGCTATGCCCAGGAGTTCCCCGACCGCGTCGGCCACATCGCACTCGACGGAGCCGTCAACGTGAGCGGATCCGAGGTGTTGCAGGTGGCGGGCTTCGAACGTGCCCTCGGGGCGTTCGCGACCTGGTGTGCTGAGCGGCAGTGCGGGCTGGGGCGTACGCCTGTGGCGGTGACCGGCTCGATCACCGGCCTCTTCGACGCGCTCGATGCCGAGCCCATCCCGGTCGGGAACCGGGAACTCAACCAGACCCTGGCGGTGACCGGTGTCTTCATGATGCTCTATGCCCCCAGCGACAACTGGGGCACGCTCAGCGCGGCGGTCGAGCAGGCGCGGGGCGGGGACGGCGCGCTGCTGTTGCGCCTCGCGGATTTCTACAACGCGCGCGCGAACGATGGCAGCTACGACACCCGACAGCCCGCCTTCGTCGCCATCCGTTGCCTCGACCGGGCCGATGACGGAATCGCCGGGGCCGAGCGCCGCGCTGCGGAGGAGATCCGCCAGGCACCCATCCTTGGGCCCTATTCCGGGCCGAGCTATGACTGCCCCCTGTGGCCGGTGCCGCCGATCCCGAAGCCGGAGCCCGTCGTCGCCGCGGGTGCGGCGCCGATCCTGGTCATCGGCACGACGGGGGACTCGGCCACGCCCTATGAGTTCGCCGTCGGCATGGCCGATCAGCTCGAATCCGGGATTCTGCTGACTTATGAGGGGTCCGGACACAGCGCCTACGGCGGGGCGTCGTCCTGTGTGAACGAGGCCGTGGTGGGCTACTTCACGGGTCCGCCTCCAGCCGACCGAACCGTCTGTCGCTGATCCGAAGCGATCGGTTCCCCGAAGCGCCGGGTGGTGGTTTCATTCCTTCGGACGTCGGCACTGCGCCGGCGCCGGAGAGGACACTCCGATGACCGACCACTCCACCCCCTGGCCCAACGGCATTCCCTGCTGGGCCGACATCACTGTCACCGACATCGATCGCAGCAAGCAGTTCTATGCCGACGTGTTCGGCTGGGAATACGGCCCGTCCGGACCGGAGTTCGGGGGCTACACGAACGCGCAGGTCGGCGGTCGCACGGTCGCCGGCATGGCCCCGCCGATGGAGGGCTGGGAGGACCAGTCCGCCTGGGTGGTCTATCTCGCCACCGATGACGTCGCCGCGGCCCATGAGGCGGTCATCGCCGCCGGCGGGAAGCCGATCATGGAACCCATGGAAGTCGGTCCGTTCGGTCACATGGGTCTCTGGCTCGACCCGACCGGCGCTCTCTTCGGCGGTTGGCAGGCCAAGGAGCATGTCGGCTTCGCGGTCACCGAGGTCAACGGGGCCGTCGCCTGGGTCGACCTGATGTCGGCCGACTTCGAGAAAGCCAAGGAGTTCTATGCCAATGCCTTCGGGTTCACCTATGAGGCGATGGGCGAGGACTATGCGATGTTCCGCTCGCCCGCGCGCCCCGAGGAGCCGGGCGGTGGCATGGGCGCTGCCGGAGAGGGTACGCCCGGCTGGAACGTCTGCTTCTGGGCCGATGACCTCGAAGGCACCCTCGCCAAGATCGGGGACGCCGGGGGCCAGGTCCTGGGCGACATCGTCGATTTCGAGTTCGGGCGCTTCGCCCCGGTGGCCGGTCCGGACGGCGAAGTCTTCGTGATCTACAACCCCAACCGCGCGGCCTGAGATTCGCCGGACCCCGGGAGGATTTCAATTTGTCCTCCTGGGGTATCGCTGGGCTATAGTTTCCCACTGGTCGGCCTGCCGACCAGGCCGCCTTAGCTCAGTCGGTAGAGCGATTCACTCGTAATGAATAGGTCGCCGGTTCGATTCCGGCAGGCGGCTCCATTTTTCTCGCGCGAGACACCATGACCTGCATCGAGACGTCTGCTGCAGTGGGTGTCTCGACGCAGAGGGTGGTGTCTCGGCGGCGAGAGCCGCTTCTGAGCCGGGAGTTCAGGCGGTCAGCGATCCCAACAACGCGGCGGACCGGCGTACCCAGGGCTGACACCCCAGGGCCTTGTTGCCTTCCACTGCGCTCCGGGCGAACTCCACGGCGCGCGGGTCGCCCACGGCTGCGTACCCCGCAGCGAGGAAGTGGTCGACCACGCCGCAGTGGTCGATCACACCGACGCTCACTGCCCGGCCGCGGAGCCCCTCCAAGGGCGCCAGGGCGGCCCGGATCTCGTCATCCGAGCCGACCGAGGCCAGGACCAGCAGCCGGAAGGCGCGCGCGGCGATATCACCGTTGTCCTGCCA
>CAZEVN010000120.1:1754-5731 GCA_964515145.1 uncultured Enemella sp. | reverse complement strand
TGGGCCACACGGTCGCGCCACCGGCGTGACGGATCTCGGCGAACATGCCACCCGATTCCAGGAGGTTATGCATGGCCGACAACGTCGTCCGATCGGGGTCGCTCAGCCAGCGACCCGAGGACAGCGCGGGGATCGGATCGATGGGATCGTTGCTGATGGTCTCCATCGCGCGGAAGGGCAGGGTCCGGAACGTGTCGAGTTCGGGCGTACGCCAGGCCCGCCAGCGATCGACGAGACCCTGCCCGTCCTCCTCGTCGCCACAGTGGCATCCGCGCACGATCGCAAAGGATCGGCCGCGCAGCGGCGGGGGAACCGCTTCCAGGTCGGGGAACGCACAGAGCAGGAACGAACTGGTGAACTCCGGGTCGACATCCTCGACCCAGTCGCGCCAGAAGGTGAACACATCGCCGGCAGCGTCGATGGGATAGAAGAGGTTGCCGGCATAGACATCGGTGACGGGCACGAGCCCGGTCTCCATCTCGACGACCACACCGAGAGTCCCCGCACCGCCGCCGAGCATGGCCCAGAAGAGTTCGGTGTTGTCGAACATGGTGGCGCGCACCACGGAGCCGTCGGCCAGGACGACCGTCAGGGCCCGGACGCGGTCCACTGCCAGGCCATGCCGCCTGGCCAGCCACCCGAATCCACCACCCAGGGAATAGCCCACGGCGCCCACGTGGGGTGACGACCCGACGAGGGGAGCCAACCCGCTGTCCTGGGCCTCGGCGAGCACCGAGGTCCACTGGGCACCGCCGCCGAGCGTCGCCGTGGCCGCCGCAGGGTTGATGCGATAGGAGTCCATCCGGCGCAGCGAGAGCAGCATTGCCCCGCCGTCGGCCTCCATGACCGGTCCGTGCCCGGACGACTGGATGGCCACCCGGAGCCCGTTGTCCCTGGCGTACGCAACCGCTGCGGCCACCTCGTCGATCGAGGTGGGCTCGGCCACCAGCGCCGGATGGTGCCGGAAAGCGAGGTTCCAGGATCGGCAGGCGGCGGCAAAGTCGGGATGGGTGCGATCGGCGTATGCGGAGGGCTTGAGCGGCATGAACGTCATGCGTCAACCGTGACGGACGGGATTTGCCGGGGGCTTGTCGGCGACTGGCAGCCCGGCCTGCTCCCGCCCCCGGTGTCGGGGCGGGAGCGGGAGAATCAGCTGGTGGGCGCGACGAACAGGTCCATATAGCCGTGCGACAGGCGTGCGGCCTGGAGATCCTGGGCGTGCTTGTCGAGCGCGATGTCCTCGCCGATGGTCGGCCTCCACTGGGTGACCTCGGTGGGCTCACCCTGGTCATCGAGGCCGACCAGCACCATGAGGCAGTGGCAGCTGTCCTGCATGAGGCGGGTTGTCGGGTCACCGGTGCGGACATGCACGGAGATGTGCATGGTCTTGTCGGTCGTGTGGAGCAGCCGCGCCTCGATCTCGACAAGATGGCCGATGATCATCGGGCGATAGAACCGCACGCCGCCGGCGTACACGGCGATGGCCTCGCCGCCGGTCCAGCGCTGGGCGCACGCGTACGCCGCCTCGTCGATCCAGCCCATCACGGTGCCGCCGTGGACCTTGCCGCCCCAGTTGACATCGGTCGGCTTGGCGAGGAAGCGCATGGTGATGCGCTCGCCCTGGCCGGCGTCGGTATAGGACGCCCGGCTCATCAGCTTCTCGATGTCCTTGCGGGACTTGTCGAGTTCCTCGGCGTCGGCGTGGAACTTCTTCTCGAGCTCGGATTCCGGGGTGAACGGAGGCACCTCGACGCCCTTGCCGAACTCATCGATGGCCACGAACACCAACGCACAGCGGCAGGCCTCGTGCATCTCACCGGTCTGGGGCGAGCCGGCGTTCACTGTGACGAGGATGGTCATGCTGGTGCGGCCGGTGCGGACGATGCGGGCATTCGTCTCGACGAGCTCGCCGTTGGCGATCGCGTGGTTGAACACGACGTTGCCGACATAGGCGGTGACGGTGGGCCGCTTGGCCCAGGCGACCGCGATGCCATAGGCGGCCTTGTCGATCCACTCGAGCACACGCCCGCCCGGGACCTTGCCCTGGAGGCCGATGTCGGTGGGGGCAGCGAGGAATCGGAAGGTGAGCTCATTGTTGGCCATGCCTCACTCTCGCGGATCCGACACCTCCGCGGGAAGACCCTGCCCAGCAGCCGGGCTCTCTTGTTGTTCGTTCACCCAGCCCGCCAGCACCCGCATCCTGCGTTCCGACTCCGAGCCCGGTCGGGTGGTGTAGATGAACAGCGTTTGGTCGGACTCGCCGGCGACGTCCAACGCCTCGAAGTCCACATCCAGTTCACCCACCATCGGATGGTTGAAACGCTTGGTGCCGGCGGTCCGTTCGACGACTCGCTGCTCGGCCCACCACTGCCGGAACTCCTCCGACTGCACGGCCAGTTCGCCGACGAGCTCCTTGAGCAGGGGATCGTCGGGGTGCCGGCCGGCGTCCATGCGCAGCGTGCCGACCATGGCGCTGACGACCTGCTCCCAGTCGCGATAACGGGTTCGGGCCTCCGGGTCGAGCAGGGCCCAGCGGACGAGGTTGCGCCGGCGTACCGGCTCGGCCGTGAAGTCGTGGAGCACGAACCGCGCGAGCGGGTTCATCGCAAGGACATCCGTCCGCCGGCCCCGAACGAATGCGGGCAGGTCGGTCAGCGACTCGAGCAGTTGGTGCAGCGAGGGGCGGACACGCTGGACTCGGTCGGTCGGCTTCGGACCGGTGCCGCCCGCTGCCGCCCGGGCGAGCGCGAAGAGGTGCTGCCTTGCGGACGTGTCGAGTTCGAGCGCGTCGGCCAGTCCATTGAGCACCGCCTCGGAGGGGGAGCGGTGCCGCCCCTGCTCGAGGCGGGTGTAGTAGTCGGCGCTCAGCCCCGCCAGCTGCGCCACTTCTTCGCGGCGCAACCCGGGTACGCGGCGGGGGCGCAGGTCACCAAGCAGCCGCGGATCCGGGGCGACGGCGGCCCGTCGTGCCTTGAGGAACTCCCCGAGCTCGTTGCGGGCCATCGTCGCTCCTTCGTCGCTCAGCTTGTGCGGTGCAGCTTGTGGATGGCGGCCTGGGCCAGCGGCTTGACAACCATGAGGTCGATATTGACATGGTGGGGCCGGGTCAGGGTCCAGGCAATCGCATCGGCGATGTCGTCGGCGGTGAGCACGTTCGCGACGCCCGCATAGACGGCGTCGGCCTTCGCCTGGTCGTCACCGAGTCGGCGCAGTGAGAACTCCTCGGTGTGGACCATGCCGGGGGCGATCTCGATCACGCGGACGGGCTGGCCGTTGAGCTCGAGCCGCAGGGTCTCGGCGAGCACCCGCTCGGCGGCCTTGGCACCGCAATAGCCGGCGCCGCCCTCATAGGACACGTGGCCCGCGATGGAGGTCAGGACCAGCACGTCGGCCCGACCGGTCGGGATCATCACCGGCAACATCGCCTTGGTGAGGCGGACGGTGCCGAGGACATTCACCTCATACATCCAGCGGTAGTTGTCGAGGTCCGCCGCTTCGACCCGGTCGACACCACGGGCGCCGCCGGCGTTGTTGACCAGGGCATGGGTGGGTCCGGCCGCCTCGACGATGCGAGCGACATCGTCGTCGGAGGTGATGTCGGCCGCGATGAAGTCGCAACCGGTCTCGGCTGCGAGTTCGGCGAGCCGGTCCTCCCGACGGGCCACAGCGAGGACCGACCAGCCCTCGTTGACGAGGCGGCGAACGGTGGCGGCGCCGATGCCGGTGCTGGCACCGGTGACGACCGCGCGGAGAGTTTCGGTGGAGTTCTGGGTCGTATTCGTCATGGATCCATTTCACCGCAGCAGTCGGTGCTTGGCGATGCCCGGGGCTGGCCCAGCCCTGCCTGAGTATGCCATACCCAGGCACAGCAGGGCACGCCTGAGCCCCTGAAGAGGGGGTGTGGCGCTGGTGACATGGAAGCACGGCCAGCCCGTTGGCTGAATCCGACGAAGCCGGAAGGAGTTTCCATGACCACC
>CAZEVN010000120.1:0-1654 GCA_964515145.1 uncultured Enemella sp. | reverse complement strand
TATTTGTTGTTGACGACCGTGCCGCGGTTCGGGAAATTCCTGCCGCCGGTTCTGGGTGCGTTGCTGGTCGGTGCGGGAGCAGTGGCCGCCTCCGGCAAGTTCGATCTCGGGCCCGGTGCCATCGACCGCATCGTCATCGCGCCCGAATTCACCGCTCCGGTTTGGTCCGTCGCGGCGCTCGTGGAGCTCGTGGTGCCCCTGGCCATCACGGTCCTGGTCGTGCAGAACGGACAGGGCGTCGCGGTCCTCCGCGCCGCGGGTCACAACCCGCCGGTCACCGTTTCGGCCGTGGGGTCCGGCATCGGATCGATCCTGAGCGCCTCGGTCGGTGCCATCTCGTCCTGCCTGACCGGGCCGACGAATGCGCTGCTGACCTCCACCGGCGAGAAGCGGCGGCATTACACGGCGGCGGTGAGCTTCGGCGTACTCGCCATCATCTTCGGCCTCCTGTCGCCCGCCCTGACGCAGATCATGCTCGCGACCCCGGAGGCGTACATCCTGGCGCTCGGTGGCATCGCCATGCTGCCCAGCCTGCAGGTGGCGTTCGTGACGTCGTTCCGCACGAAATACACCTGGGGTGCGCTGATCACGTTCGTGATCACCGTGTCGGGCCTGTCGGTCCTCAACATCGGTTCGGCGTTCTGGGGCCTGGTGATCGGGTACGCCTGCTCGCGGCTCCTTGAGCCTGCGGACTATCGCCAGACAGGGGCGAAAGCCTGACAAATGAAAGTCTGACAAGACTGTCCGTGGGGTGTGCTTCGATGACGGCAACGCCCGAGAACGGAGTTGCCCCGCATGTCCCCGATCGTGCTGGTGGTTGACGACCAGCCCCAGATCCGTGAAGTCCTCTGCGCCTATCTGGACGCGGAGGGCTTCGTCGTCAAGGAAGCCGCCACCGGCGAGGCCGCGCTGGTGATGGTCGATCAGTTCGGTCCCGACATGGTGCTGCTCGATGTCGGCCTGCCCGACATCGACGGGGTCGAGGTGTTGCGCCGCCTGCGCGCGTTGCCGGATCCGGCGCGATCGGGTGCCTACGTGATGATGGTCACCGCCCGCAGCGAGGAGGTCGACAAGCTGATCGGCCTGGCTGTCGGCGCCGACGACTATGTGACCAAGCCGTTCAGCCCGCGTGAAGTGGTGGCAAGGGTGAAGGCGATCCTGCGGCGGGGGCGTCCGGTGGTCGAGTCTGCGCCGGCGGTCTGGAGGTTCACCGGGCTGGAGGTCCGTCCCGCCGAGCGGGAGACCCTGGTGGACGGTGAGCTCACCGACCTGTCCGCCCTCGAGTTCGACCTGCTGTCGGCTCTGGTCGAGGCGCCGGGCCGGGTGTTCTCGAGGGCCCAGCTGCTGGAGAAGGTCTGGGGCTATGACTTCTATGGCGACGAACGCATCGTCGATGTGCACATCCGAAACGTGCGCCGCAAACTGTCCGATGACGCGACCGATCCGCGGTTCATCCGGACGGTGCGGGGAGTCGGTTACAAGTTTGTCGGTGTTCAGGCGGGGGAGTCACGCGCATGAAGCGGTTGTCGGTCCGGTTGTTTGTTTCCCACCTGGCCGTCGCGCTGGTCGGTGGGCTCGTCACCTTCGTCCTGGTGCGGCTGCTCGTGCCGAGGCTCTATGACGAAGCCGCCCATGGGATGGGGCTGGGGCGAGG
>CAZEVN010000119.1:4247-8809 GCA_964515145.1 uncultured Enemella sp. | reverse complement strand
CGCTTCCTGGTATATGGGCGCGAACATCCCCGGAAAACCGCGCATCTTCATGCCCTATGTCGGCGGAGTAGGCAACTATCGGACTCTTTGTGATCAGGTCGCGGCTGATGGCTACAAGGGGTTCGTGCACGAGTACGCCCGGGAGACCGTCTCCTCCTGACCATTCGTCTCGGTGCGGGTCCGCCTTCGTGGGGACCCGCACTGCGCGCCGCGCCGGCCGAACACGAACCGCTGATCAGGCGTACTTCTCCCGCGCTTCCTGGTCACTATGCCTCGCGGGGGTTCGACGCGTCGCCAGCTCGAACCGAAACCACATCGGGCGGGACCGGCTCATGGGCCACCCCAGACCTTTGGTCTCGGCGGGTTCCGAGTGCACCAGTCGCCACTGCGGAAACCCGTCGGTCACCGCAGCGGGAGTCACCCCCTCGGTCAGCCACCGCATTCGGGTCGGCCCGAAGGCCAGCAGGAGGAGGCGCGCCCCGGGATTCGCGAGGGCGGTGACCCCGCGACCATAGGCCGTGCGTGCCGGGGCATCCAGCCCCTGGAAGCACCCGATGTCGAGAAAGAAGTCGAAGGTCCCGAGAGTGGCCGACTCCAGCCGGGTCGCATCCACCACCTCGAACCGGACGCCGCGAATCCCCCGCTCCCGGGCGGCCGCGATCGCCTGCTCCTGCTGGTCGATGCCGACGACGTCCCAGCCTCGTTCGGCCAGGCGCGCACTGTGAACGCCGCGGCCGCAGCCGATATCAAGGGCGCGCCCCTGAGGCGTACGCCCAGCGGCTGCCCGGTCAAGCTGCGCTCCGATGCTCGCTCGCGCGACCCGGGCGTACCCCTCCCAGGGGTGAGGCCGAGCCGGTACATCACTGAATACTTCAACGCGGTCCCCTTCGGGATTGGCATGGCAGCCCCTTTCCACTCTCATGATGCAGGCCCATCAGGTGCAGTGGGCGAAATCCTCCGCGCGGCCATCCAGACCTCGACAGCCTGTCCATCGTCCGCGATTACGCAGCGCCCGGACCAGGTGCCGTCCGGCGTACGCCGCCACTCCAGCAACAGCCCCGGCGACCCGTCGATCCAGACGTGGCACGGCAGCGGCTTCGGCGTACGCCCGACACGGTCGGACAGCGAGCCGTATTCGCTGCGCTTGTTGGACATGGCGACAGCGTGGCGTACGCCTCTGACATTCGCGCTCAGGCCGAGGTGGGCTCGGAATGGGTGAGCTTGAGGCCGACGACGCAACCGAGGATGCCGATCAGGAAGAGCACCTTCACCACCGAAGCGGCCTCGCCGCCCATGAGCATCGCCCAGGCGACAGTGAGGGCGGCGCCGGTGCCGGTCCAGACGGCGTAGGCCGTGCCGATCGGGATCGACTTCGCCGCCCAGCCCAGGCCCAGCATGCTCAACGTGAGCGCAATGCCGAACACGATGGTCGGGCCGAGCCGCGTGAATCCGTTGCTGGCACCGAGCGCGGTAGCCCAGACCGCTTCGAGCACGGCGCTGATCAGCAGGATCACCCAGGGCATTCAGCTCACCGCCTTGAGGCCCACGACCGAGCCGACGAGGCCGGCAAGCAGCAGAGCGCGCAGAACCGACAGCGATTCCTGTCGCCGCACCACCGCGATGACTACCGTCAGCACCGCGCCGATCCCGACCCAGGCGGCATAGGAGGTGCCGGTGGGCAGGGACGTCATGGCGTACGCCAATCCCCCCATGCTCACCACCATCGCCACGACGAAGATCACGGTCGGGATGGGCCGCTTGAACCCCTGCGAATCCCCGAGCGCCGTGGCCCAGACGGCCTCCAACACTCCCGAAACAACCAACACCAGCCAGGCCACTCGATTCAGCTCCTTCCGCATCGTTTTCGCTCGATCGTGCGAAGACAGTAACACGATCTCGCACACTCGTGCGAAGATGGTGCCATGCCCCGCTACCTCGATCGCGACGAACGCCTCGACCAGATCTCCGAAGCCGCTTGGCGCGTGGTCCTGCGCGATGGCCTCGAGGCCCTGTCGGTGCGCAACGTGGCCGCCGAAGCAGGAATGGCACCGAGCTCGATGCGCTACGTGTTTCCCACCCAGGCGGCGCTGCGGCAGTACGCGACCGAACGCTTGGTCACCCGCATGGCCGAGCGGGTGTCGGAGCTGGACACGACCTCACCGACTTTCGCGGTTGACGCGCTCCTCGAACTTCTCCCCCTCGATGAGAAGCGCCGAATGGAGATGGAGGTCTATCTGGCGCTCGGCACCGCGGCGATGACCGACGAGTCACTGCAGGAAACCCACCGCGTGGCGCAGGCGACGGTGCGCGAGGTCTGCGCCGAGGTCTTGCGAACGCTCGGCAGGGAGGACGGGCTGGAGATCGCCGCCCTGCACGCCCTGATCGATGGGCTCGCCCTTCATTTGGTACGCCAGCCCCCCGGCGAGGACACCGACTGGGCCATCACCGTGGCGAAGCAGCACCTCACAACCGTGCGGCACTGATCCGCACAGAGGAACGCGCTACCCATAAAGAATGGCAATGGGTCCATAGTTGAAGAATCAACGAGCGTCCGCGCTCCGCCCTCTTCACTTTGAAAGGCTCCACTGTGTCCTCATCCACCGTGTCGTCCATGGACGTCCGGCCGACCAAGAAGAAGGGCTTCCCCTTCTGGGCCCAGGTCCTCGTCGGCCTGGCCGTGGGCGTCCTGCTGGGCTACCTCGCCCGGACGTTCTCCCTCGAGTGGCTCACCACACTGCTCTCAACGGTTGGCACGATCTTCGTTCAGCTGTTGCGCGTCATTGTCGTTCCCCTCGTCCTCACCGCCCTGATCGTGTCGATCACGCAGCTGCGCCACGTGGCTAACGCGGCCCGGCTGGCCGTGCAGACCCTGATCTGGTTCGCCATCACGGCACTGATCTCGGTGGGCATCGGGATCGGGCTGGGCGTACTCACCAACCCCGGCTCCTCCGCCACCATCGGCACCGAGGGCGCGAAGGCCGTCGCGACCCAGGGCACCTGGCTCGACTTCCTCAAGTCGCTCGTGCCGTCCAACATCCTCGGCGTGGAGGTCTCCACCAAGGCGGTTGAGGGTGCGAGCACGCTGACCAGCACGGTCAACTTCAACGTGCTGCAGCTCGTCGTTCTGGGCATCGCCCTGGGAGCCGCCGCCCTCGCTGCCGGCGAGAAGGCAACCCCGTTCGTCGAATTCGCCCAGGGTGCGCTGCAGGTGTTCCAGAAGCTCGTCTGGTGGATCATCCTGCTCGCGCCGATCGGCACCGCGGCCCTCATCGGCCGCGCCATCGCGACCTATGGCTGGGACCTGATCGCTCCCCTCGCGGTCTTCACCATCGATGTCTATGTCGGCTGTGCCCTGGTGATGTTCGGGCTCTATCCGATCCTGCTGAAGCTGCACGGGCTGTCGGTCCGCCGCTTCTTCTCCGGCGCCTGGCAGGCCATCGCCTTCGCGTTCGTGTCGCGCAGCTCGCTCGGCTCCCTGCCGATCACGCAGAGCAACACGATCTATCGACTCGGCGTACCCCAGAGCTATGCCAGCTTCGCCGTTCCCCTCGGCGCGACCACCAAGATGGACGGCTGCGCGGCGATCTATCCGGCCCTGGCTGCGATCACCGTGGCCCAGCTGTTCGGCATTCCGCTGGAGCTGCAGCACTATCTGCTGATCGCCTTCGTCGCCGTCGTCGGCTCTGCCGCGACCGCAGGCCTCACCGGCGCGATCGTCATGCTGACCCTGACGCTGTCGACGCTCGGCCTGCCGCTCGAGGGTGTCGGCCTCCTGCTGGCCATCGATCCGATCATCGACATGGCCCGCACCGCGACCAACGTCGCCGGCCAGGCCCTCATCCCGACGATCGTTGCCAAGCGCAACAAGATCCTCAATGAGGATGTCTACAACGGTCGGGAGATCCTGGAGGATCCGACCGAGTCGGTGCGCCAGCCCGCGACTGCTGGCGTCTGATCCGCACAACATCAGGCCGCTGAGCCCTTGGGGCTTCGGCGGCCTTGTGCGTTCTCGGTCAGTCGAAGGACTGTGCCAGGCGGGTGAGCCGGTCGACGTAGGCCGCCCACCACTCCGCGTCCTGGGGCGGCAGGTTGTGGTTGGCCCGAGAGAGGCCAGTCGCCTGGTCGATGAGCTCGCGCACGATGTCGGCGTGGCCGGCGTGACGGGCCGTCTCCTGGATGACGTGGACGATCAGGTGCCGCAGGGTTGGCGTACGCCGGTCCGCCGGCCACCACGGCACCGCACCGGTTTCATCGAGAGGGAGTTCGGCGATCGTCGCATCGCTGAGCGCCCATACGCGGCGATAGAAGTCGAGAACCCAGGACATGGACTCGTCGGCGGTGGCGTACATATCGGCGTTGGGCTCATCGCCATGCATCCACGGGGTCGGCTCGGCTTCGGGTCGACCGAAGCAGGTCACGAGATAACCCTGCTCGACAGCCGCCAAATGCTTGACGATGCCGAGGAGATTGGTCCCCGTCGGCGTCATCGGCAGTCGCACTTCGCGCTCGGATAGCCCTTCGAGCTTCCAGACGAGTGCCTCGCGCTGGCGTTGGAGGTAGTC
>CAZEVN010000119.1:2425-4147 GCA_964515145.1 uncultured Enemella sp. | reverse complement strand
TCGGTCCGGGCCCGCCCGCTCGGCTCGGGATTGCGGATGCCCAGCCACGCGACAAGGCCGCCGAGAATGCTGACAGCCGCACAGACCACCAGGCTGCGGTGCAGCCCGGATACGTCCAACAAGCCTTCCGAAATGACTCCCGCGAAGGCCACGGCCACCAGGCCGGCGACCCGGGAGACGGCGTTGTTCACCGCGGACGCGACGCCCGCGCGGGCGCTCTCCACGGCGGCGAGTACGGCGGCGGTCAAGGGAGCGACGGTCATGGTCAAGCCCAGCCCGAACACCACGGCTCCCGGGAACACCTGGGTCCAATAATTGATCGGGTCGGCCACCGCGAGCATGAGCAGATAGCCGGCGCCGCAGAGCAGCGGGCCCACCGTCATGAACAGTCGCGGGCCGTGCCGCCCCGCAAGCTTGCCGAAGGTCGCGGACAGCAGGATCAGGGCCACCGTGGACGGGAGCAGTGCCAGACCCGCCTGGGTGGCCCCGAACCCCGCGACCTGCTGCAGGTGAACGACGATGACGAAGCCGGAAAGATACAGCCCGGCGTACACGAACGCGGTGGCCAGGTTTCCCCACGCGAAGTTGCCGGCCCGGAACAGGCTCAGCGGCATGATCGGCCGCGGCGCGGTCGCCTGGCGCCACAGGAACCCGGCCAGGGCGAGCACGCCGCCCAGCAGCGGACCCCAGATCGCCGGGTGCGACCAGCCGAGGGTGCCCTGCTCGATCAGCGCGAAGACGGTCGCACCGAGCCCGAGCACGACGAGGATCGCCCCGGGGTAGTCGATCGACCTCCCGGGCCGGCGCACATTGCGCTGGGCCGTGCCCGCAAGACGGCTGATCAGGACCAGACTCACGGCGATGGGCAGGAGGTTGACCGCGAACGCCGCCCGCCACGAGACCAGGTCAATGAAGCCGCCGCCGATCACGGGGCCGGCCAAGGACGCGAGCGAGGTCCAGCCGGTCCACGAGCCGATCGCGCGGGCCTGGGCCGTGCCCTCGAAGTGAGCCATGATCAGTGCCAGCGAGCTCGGGACCAGCAGGGCGCCCGCCGCACCCTGCAGTGCGCGTAGCCCGATGATCACCTCGGTGGCGGGCGCCAGGGCGATCCCGGCCGACGTCAGTCCGAAGCCGATCAGGCCGACCCGGAGGACGCCCAGCCGCCCGTAGGTGTCCGACACCGCCCCCGCGATAAGGATCAGGGCACCCAGGGTGATCAGGTACGCGTCCACGATCCACTGCTGGGCCCGCAGACCCCCGCCCAGCTCGTCCCGGATCGCCGGGAGTGCGACGTTCGCGAGCGTGCCGTCGAGGAAGGTGACGAACGAACCCAGGACGGCGATCGTCAGGACCAGGCGCTGTTCGCGGGTCACGCGCGTGAGTCTAGGTCACCTGCCCTTGGGTGGAGAAAGCCAACACCGATCGGAGCTGCACACCCGGCGGGGTGCGGTGGAACGCCTGGTCAGAGGGACCGGGTGCACATGGGTACACCTCAGCTGCGGGAGGGCCTCGCCCCGCCGGCGAGCTGAGACACTCGCCCGCGCGAGACTCCGAGAATGGCCGCGGAGTCTGTTACCGAATAGCCAGCCTCACGCAAACGTCGGGCAGTGGCACGGGATCGCTCGGCTGCTTCTTCAACTGCGGTCGCAGCGAGCGCTGTGGCCTCTCGCGCGGCCGCTACTTCGTCGGCCAAGGCTCCGATGTCGGGGACGATCGTGATCA
>CAZEVN010000119.1:0-2325 GCA_964515145.1 uncultured Enemella sp. | reverse complement strand
TGCTCCTCGGGGTGTCGTCTTGGGATGCCAGAGGGCCAACCCCGGCGATGTCGCGGCTGGTGACTAGCGGCTTGGGACACGCCCGGCCGGGTGCGGACGATGTGCCATATGGCACGAGTTCATGCGAGACGCACGGTGTCGGCGACCAAGTCGCGCCATCTGGCAGGTCCAGGCCGCCCGTCGGCGTGTCGCCAGCGTGACGAACTCCGGACGGGCAAAAGCGCGCGTACGAACAGAGACGAAACCCCTTGTCAGACCACGGATACCCGCGTCTTCTCAACTGTGGGCCCAGACGGACTCGAACCGCCGACACCCTGCTTGTAAGGCAGGTGCTCTAACCAACTGAGCTATGAGCCCGAACAACGAATGATCATGCCACAAGGCACATCACCCGGTGAAATCACTTCCTGCGGCCGACGAGCTCCTCGACCGCCGCCACGTGATCGGTGACGTCCCGGGGCTGACCGAGATCATGAACGACCCGCCACCGGACGGTGTGATCGGCATCGAGCACGAACGACCCCCGCAACGCACACCCACGCCGCTCGTCGAACACCCCGAACTTCCGGGCGATCTCGCCGTGGGGCCAGTGATCACTCACCAAACTGAACGTGAATCGCTCGTCATCGGCGAAGACCCGCAGGGAGAACATCGCGTCACACGAAACCGCAGCAAGCTTGCAGCCCGCATGCGCCAACCGCTGCTGGGCCTCCTGCAGGGCGCGCAGTTCGCTGGAGCAGATCCCGGTGAAGGCGAACGGATAGAAGAAGACGAGCCACGGTCCCCCGGCACCGATGATCGCCGACTGGCCGAACTGATTGACGCCCTCGAACGGTTCGATCCGATCACCGACCGCGAGGGCGGTCACCGGCGGTTCCCCTTGGGCCGGACCAACTTGGTCGCGGTCCAGTCCTGGGACACCGAGGTGTTGCTGGTCTGGGACAGGCCCGCAGTGACGGCTGCCTCGGACACATCGGCCGGGTCGACGTGGCCCTGGCGGCCGACCTTGGGAGTCATGAGCCACACGACACCGTCGTTGGACAGGTCGGTGAGCGAGTCCACGAGACCATCCACGAGATCGCCGTCGTCGTCCCGCCACCACAGCAGCACCGCATCGACGGCCTCCATGGCCTCTTCGATCATCTCACCGTCGACCGCGTCCTCGATCGCGATCCGCAGGTCATCGTCGACGTCATCGTCCCAGCCCAACTCCTGGACGACCATGCCCTTTGCGAGCCCCAATTTCTCGGCTGCGGACAACGCCTTGCCTCCTGCCGTGTTGGCCACCAACTGCTCCTGTCTAGTCTCGAGTCACCTGTGTCTGACCCAATTGTCGGACACCGACAACGAGAATCGTGCCACGTTCATTGGCCATTAGGCACCCCTCGCCCGCCACGAGACAGGTTGAAGGTGCGACAATGGGAGCCCTGAATGTCCAGCAACAAAGGAGTCGCATGGCCAGGCCAGGCGAGCGCCCGGCGGTCAACGCCGAGGGCACCGCGTTCCAGCTTCCAGATATCGATCCCGACGAAACCCAGGAATGGTTGGAGTCCCTCGACGCGCTGCTTGATGCCGAAGGCCCCAATCGCACGCGGTTCATCATGCTCAAGCTGATGGACCGCGCCCGCCAGCGCTCGGTCGGTTTGCCGGCGCTGCGCAGCAGTGACTACATCAACACGATCGCCCCGGAGGATGAGCCCCGCTTCCCCGGCGACGAAGACATCGAGCGCCTCATTCGCCGGGCCATCCGGTGGAACGCGGCGATCATGGTGTCCAAGGCCAACCGCAAGGGCCTGGAGGTGGGCGGTCATATTGCGACGTACGCCTCGGCGGCGTCGCTCTATGAGGTCGGCTACAACCACTTCTTCCGCGGCAAGGACCACCCCGGGGGCGGCGACCACATCTTCGTGCAGGGCCACGCCGCACCCGGCATCTATGCCCGCTGTTTCCTGCTCGGACGTCTCACGGCCGATCAGCTCGACGGCTTCCGCCAGGAACACTCCCGTGGTCCCGGCCGCGGATTGTCGTCCTATCCCCACCCGCGCTCGATGCCCGACATGTGGGAATTCCCCACTGTGTCGATGGGCATCGGCCCGCTCAACGCGATCTATCAGGCCCGGTTCAACCGCTATCTGCAGAATCGCGGCATCAAGGACACCTCCGACCAGCATGTCTGGGCATTCCTCGGTGACGGCGAGATGGGCGAGCCCGAATCGCTGGGCGCGATCGGCGTGGCCGCTCGTGAAGGTCTCGACAACCTGACCTTCGTGATCAACTGCAACCTGCAGCAGCTCGACGGTCCCGTCCGCGGCAACGGCAAGATCA
>CAZEVN010000118.1:0-8880 GCA_964515145.1 uncultured Enemella sp. | reverse complement strand
CGGAATTGGCCGTGAACGCCCGCAAAACCTGTATGTCTTGGGACCGCGGCCACGACGGATGGTTCTCAGCGGTACGGTGACGTTGTGCCCGCGCAGCCAATGGAGATACACGTTATCGCCGACTCGACCGGCGAGACTGCTGCGCGTCTGGCCAGGGCTGCCCAGGCCCAGTTTCCGAGTCACCCCTTTCGGATCATCCGCCACCCGCGGGTGATGACGGCCGCGACGCTGTTCGAGGTCGTCGAGCAGGTTCGGGGGCGGGTCGACCGGGGTTGTGTCGTGATGTCGACGCTGGTCAACTCCGTGCTGCGGGACCTGGTCGATGATGCCTGCGCCGAGATGGGGATCACGCATATCGACCTTTTGGGGCCGGCACTGCAGCGGCTCGAGCATGTGACGGGTTCGCAGGCCGAGCGGGTGGCGATGCTGCCGGTCGGGGTCGAGGCTGACTATTTCAGCCGAATCGCGGCGATGGAGTTCGCGGTCAGGCACGATGATGGTCAACACCCGGAGGGCCTCAAGGATGCCGACATCGTGCTCGTTGCGGCCTCCCGCTGTGGCAAGACCCCGTTGTCGATGTATTTGGGATATCTCGGATACAAGACGGCGAATGTGCCGCTGGTGGCCGGGATTCGGCCGCCGGGGGAGCTCTATGCCATCGATCGGTGGCGCATTATCGGGCTCACGCTCGACCCCCAATTGCTTGCCGAGATCAGGACCCGCCGGGTCAAGGGAATGGGAGCACACAAGCGATCCGACGGATACACCGAACTTGTCAAGATCTATGACGAATTCGACGAGATCAAAGCCATCCAACGGGGCTTGGGGTGTCCGGTGCTGGACTCCACGAGGATGGCTCTGGAGGAATCGGCAGCCCGCATCATCGACATAGTCGACGATCGGGCGCGCGCCAATGGCGGCGTGTTGCGCAGGCCCCCGGGCGAAATGACCGTCGCCCCCTGAAAATTTCAGCAAGCGAAAACGACTGTTGCTGACAACCGAGACAAGGAGTTCACCCATGGCTCACACCGAGTACGTCTATGACCTCGCCGACGGCGACGGCACGATGAAGACTCTGCTGGGCGGCAAGGGCGCAGGCGTTGCGGAGATGCATCGTCTGGGCGTACCCGTTCCGGATGCCTTCACCGTGACCACCACCGCCTGCGTCGAGACCATGAACCGCAAGGGCGAGTGGCCCGAGGCACTCTGGGGCGAGGTCGAAGAGGCGCTGACCCGTCTCGAGGAGCGCACGGGGCTGGGTCTCGGTGACCCGGAGAAGCCGCTGCTGCTCTCGGTGCGCTCGGGTGCCGTGCAGTCGATGCCCGGCATGATGGACACGATCCTCAACCTCGGCGTTTCGGACGAGACCGTGGCCGGTCTCGCTGCCGGTGGCGACGAGCGTTTCGCCTGGGACTCCTATCGGCGCTTTATCCAGATGTATGGCGAGGTCGTCGAGGGGATCGAACCCCACATCTATGAAGACGCCCTGACCGCGATCAAGAACGAGAAGGGTGTCGAGAACGACACCGACCTCACCACCGAGGACCTCAAGGAACTCGTGGCCCGCTTCAAGAAGCTCTCCAACGATGCGCTCGGCGGCGAGTGGACGTCGGACCCCCGGGAGCAGCTGAAGCGCGCGATCAACGCGGTCTTCCAGTCGTGGCTCAACCCGCGCGCCGAGGTCTATCGCCGCGCCAACAACATCTCCGCCGCGCTCGGCACCGCCGTCAACGTCATGCAGATGGTGTTCGGCAACCGCGGTGACACCTCCGCGACCGGCGTGCTCTTCACCCGCAACCCGTCCACCGGCACCAAGGAGCTCTATGGCGAGTTCCTGGTCAACGCCCAGGGCGAGGATGTCGTGGCCGGCATCCGCACCCCGCGGCCGCTGGAAGAGATGGAAGAAGTCCTGCCCGAGGCGTACGCCCAGCTGCTCGACACCATGAACCGCATGGAGCAGCACTACAAGGACATGCAGGACATGGAGTTCACGATCGAGAACGAGAAGCTCTATCTGCTCCAGACCCGCAACGGCAAGCGCACCGCCGCCGCGGCCCTGAAGGTCGCCAACGACATGGTCGAAGAGGGCATCATCACCAAGGAGGAGGCGCTGCGGCGCATCGAGCCGGCTCAGCTCGACCAGCTCCTCCACCCGGCGATCGACCCGAACCATGGCCAGAGCGCGATTTCCAAGGGCCTGCCCGCCTCCCCGGGTGCGGCCGTCGGCAAGCTGACCTTCTCGGCCGATGACGCCGACGCCCGTGGCGACAACGAGCCCGTGATCCTGGTCCGCTTCGAGACCACGCCCGACGACATCCACGGTGTCATCAAGGCCCAGGGTGTCCTCACGGCGCACGGCGGCATGACCTCCCACGCGGCCGTCGTCGCGCGCGGCATGGGCAAGCCCTGTGTCGCCGGTGCTCACGGCATCAAGATCAACCCCGAGGCCAAGACCGTCACCATCGGTGACAAGGACTACGGCGAGGGCGACACGCTCACCCTCGACGGCTCGACCGGTGAAGTCTTCGCCGGGGAGCTGCCGCTGGTGCCGCCGCAGATCAACGACGACTTCCAGCACATCGTGCAGTGGGCCGACGAGGTGCGCCGTCTCGGCGTCCGCGCCAACGCCGACAACCGCATCGATGCGATGAAGGCCCGCGAGCTGGGCGCCCAGGGCATCGGCCTGTGCCGCACCGAGCACATGTTCATGGCCGAGGATCGCCTCCCGGCCGTGCGCGAGATGATCCTCGCCGAGAACGACGAGGAGCGCGCCGCCGCACTCGCCAAGATCCTGCCGATGCAGCAGCAGGACTTCGAGGGCATCTTCGACGCCATGTCCGGCCTCCCGGTCACCGTGCGTCTGCTCGACCCGCCGCTGCACGAGTTCCTGCCCAACCTGGTCGAGCAGTCGCTCAAGGTCCAGGAGCTGGAGCTCACCGGCGGCGCGGCCGACGAGATCGAGCGTGAGAAGCACCTGCTCGGCCAGGTCAAGAAGCTCCACGAGCAGAACCCGATGCTCGGCACCCGTGGCTGCCGCCTCGGCATGCTCTATCCCGAGATCCCCGAGATGCAGACCCGCGCGATCATCCGGGCCGCGCTGGCCGTGCGCAAGGCCAAGGGTGAGACGGTCGATGTCGAGATCATGGTCCCGCTGGTGGCGTACGCCGAGGAGCTCAAGCGCCAGCGCGCCATCGTCGTGGAGACCGCTGACGAGGAGATCGCCAACTCGGGTGAGGAGCTCAACTACACCGTCGGCACCATGATCGAGCTGCCCCGTGCGGCCGTGACCGCCGACCAGATCGCCGAGCATGCCGACTTCTTCTCCTTCGGCACCAACGACCTGACCCAGACCGGCATCGGCATCTCGCGTGATGATGCGGAGCAGGGCTTCCTGGGGCAGTACGTCATCGACGAGGTCATGCCGCGCAACCCCTTCGAGTCGGTCGACCGCGACGGCGTCGGCGAGCTGGTGCGCATCGGCGTCGACAAGGGTCGTTCGGTCAAGAACGGCCTCAAGACCGGTGTCTGCGGTGAGCACGGTGGTGACCCCGAGTCCATCGACCTCTTCAACGAGATCGGCCTGGACTATGTGTCCTGCTCGCCCTTCCGCGTACCCATCGCTCGCTTCGCCGCCGCCCAGGCGGTGCTGAACCAGCAGCAGTGATCGGTCGTTGATCGAACCAGTGGCCCGTCCCGAAAGGGGCGGGCCACTGGCCTTTTCTCGTACGCCGAATCTCGCCCCTTGTCGGCCCTGAGCCGAGTCGGGTCAGTCGAGGGCCTTCTGGTTCTTGGGAACCGTGACCGCGATCGCGATCACCGCGATGACCATCATGAGCACGTTGACGATCAACGCGAACATGGCGCCCTGGCGGTTCGCCACGTTGTCCTGGCGCCCCACGAACTGAATGAGGCCGCCGAGCCAGCCGATGCCGTCGCCGCCGAGCGCGGACGAACCGCGGATGCCGAGATAGATCGCGCTGGAGATGGCCAGACCGAAGGCTCCGCCGATGGTGGAGGACATCTTGTAGAGGCCGGCGCCGGCGCCGCACATGGAGGCGGGCAGGGTGGCCAGCGCCGTATCCGTCGAGGGTGTCGCATAGATGCCGACGCCGATGCCATAGAGGCTGTAGGCGATGACGGCAAACCACACATACTGGGACTGCATGATGTTGGTCGGCAGCAGGAATGCGATGGCGAGGCCAGAGATGGCGCAGCCGATGATCATCGCCCTGCGCGGGCCCAGGCGCTGCAGCAGTTTCTCACCGAGCCGGATGAAGACGATGAGGCCGACGGCGTAGCCGATCGTCAGGTTGCCCGCCTGGAGTGCATTGAGGGTGCCACCGGTTTGGAGGAGCATCGCGGACACCAGCACCATCCCGGCGGCAGTGCCGTTGAGCAGCATGTTGGACAGCAGGCAGCCGGTGAAGGTGCGGTTCTTGAACAGCTCGAAGCTGATGAAAGGGTTGGTGTTCGACTTGTTCGTCTCGACCTTGTAAAACGCGACCAGGAGACCGACGGCGACGACGATCAGGCTGATGGAGAGCAGGCTGCCCCAGCCGAAGGTCGATCCCTGCGTCATCCAGATCTGCAGGGCGACCATGCCGATCATGAACAGAACCAGGCCGACGACATCGAACTTCTTGCTGGCCGTGGCGGGTGCCTTGCTCTCGGGGACTCCCCGGATGAGCAGGATCGAGATCACGGAGAAAATCGCGGACACGAAGAAGATGGCACGCCAACCGAGGAGGGGTGTCTGCTCGAGGAAGCCAGCGAAGAACGAGGCCATGGCGGCGCCGCCCCAGGAGCCGATCGACCAGAGTGAGACCGCACGTTGACGACCGGCGCCTTGCCAATAACACCTCACGATGGCCAGCGTGGCGGGCATAATGCACGCGGCCGAGAGGCCCTGGATCGCGCGGGCGGCGAACAGCAGTGGCAGAGTCACGGCGTTCGCGGACAGTGGATCGTTCACGTCGGCCACTGGGCCACCCGCGCCGGTCGGTGCGAGGGCGAGCATGAGCGAGCCCACGAGACCGAGGACGTTTCCGACGATGGCTACTTTGACGCGACCATACCGATCAGCCAAGCCGCCCATGACGACGATGAGGATGCCGCAGACCAGCGCCGTGATCGCGATCGCGATGGTCATCAGGTTCGCCCGGAAATGCAGATCCTTCTGCATCGACGGCGCAACGTTGTAGGTCGTTTGCGCAAATAACCAGTAGGTCAGGACACCCAGGATGATGCCCACCAGCACCCTGTCGTTGCCCTTGTATTGGACGGCCGGCGCATCTGTGGTCGTGGAGCTGCTCATGTCGTGCTCGATTCAGGGAGTCCAGCCCGGAAAGAGCCTGATCGGAATCCGGGGGCCGGTGGCTTTGACTACACGGTGAGGTTGACTGGTTCGAAGAAGTTAACCCGACCTCGCCCTCGCCGCAGGCGGATTGGGCAATTTCCCCCGAAACTCCGGTCTTTGCTGCCAATCCCTCCGCTCCCGGCCTTTTCGCGTACGCCGAATCTCGCCCCTTGTCTGCAATCCGGGCTTAAGTTACTCTTCAGTAGCCATCTCGAGTGTCAAGGGAGACCTCTGTGCAGCCAAGAAATGTGGTGTTTGTCGACGGGGTGCGGACGCCCTTCGGCAAGGCCGGTGATGACGGGCTCTATGCCCAGACCCGAGCGGACGACCTGGTCGTGGCGTGCGTACGCGAACTGCTCGCGCGCCAGCCCCAACTGCCGCCGGAACGCATCGACGATGTGGCCATCGCGGCCACGACGCAAACAGGCGATCAGGGGCTGACGCTGGGGCGTACGGCGGGGATTCTCGCCGGTCTCCCGAAGTCCGTGCCGGGCTATGCGATCGACCGCATGTGTGCCGGTGCGATGACCGCGGTCACCACGACCGCCGCCGCGATCGGCTTCGGCCAGACCGACATCGCCCTCGCCGGCGGCGTCGAGCACATGGGGCATCACCCCATCGGCGCGGGCATGGACCCCAACCCTCGGTTCCTCGCCGATCGGCTCGTCGACCCGAGCGCGCTCGTCATGGGCAAGACCGCCGAGAACCTCCACGATCGCTATCCGCAGATCACCAAGGAGCGGTGTGATGCCTATGCGGTGGCGTCCCAGGCGAAATATGCCGACGCCGTCGCCCGTGGTGACATCCAGCCCGATCTCGTCCCGGTCGCGGTGCGATCGGTCGAACGGGGTTGGGGTGTGGCCAGTGCCGACGAGCCCCCACGCCCGGGAACCACACTTGCCGACCTCACGACTCTGCGTACGCCCTTCCGGGCCCACGGCCACGTCACCGCCGGCAACTCCGCCGGACTCAACGACGGCGCGACTGCTTGCCTGATCGCGGGCGAGGACACGGCTGCCGAACTGGGCCTGCCCGTCGCGATGCGGATGGTCGGGTTCGCGTTCTCGGGCGTCGAGCCGGAGGTCATGGGTGTCGGCCCGGTGCCGTCGACGCACAAGGCGCTCAACCGCGCGGGCCTCACCCTGGACGACATCGGGCTGATCGAGATCAACGAGGCGTTCGCGGTGCAGGTCCTGGCGTTCTGCGAGGAATTCGGCCTCGCCGACGACGATCCGCGGATGAATCCCTGGGGCGGGGCGATTGCGATGGGGCACCCGCTCGCGTCGTCGGGCGTACGCCTCATGACCCAGCTCGCTCGCCATTTCCGCGTGCGTCCTGATGTCCGCTATGGCATCACCACTATGTGCATCGGCCTCGGCATGGGCGGCACGGTCATCTGGGAGAACCCAGCCTTCGAGGGGGAGCGATGAACACGATCGAAACGGTGCGCGCGATCGCCGCGCAGCTGGCGGAGGCGGAGCGGGTGACGGAGTTTCGGGTACGCCGGGTGGCGATTCCCGGGTCCGTCGGCTCGAGCGACAGTCCCGGGGACATGGCGCTCATCACCATGGACAACGGGCTCGACCATACGAAGCCGACGACGCTCGGGTTCAACGGGTTGCTGCGGTTCCACGATGCGCTGGATGAGGTCGAGGGACTGGCGCGTGCCGGGGAGATCGTGGCCGCCGGGGTGACGGGCAAGCCGTTCATCTTCGCCGCGGGTGCGGATCTGACGCTGATCAGCCAGGTGACGGATCGGGCGCATGTTCGGGCCCTGGCGGAGTTCGGGCATGTGGTGATGGGCCGGCTGCATCGGTTGGGCGTACCGTCGTTCGCCTTCGTGAACGGGCTGGCTCTCGGTGGCGGGCTCGAGGTCGCGCTGGGTTGTGACTATCGCACGATGCAGGACGGCATTTCCGTCGCGTTGCCCGAGACGATGCTGGGCCTGGTGCCGGGCTGGGGTGGGTGTTATCGACTGCCGCGGCTGGTCGGGGTGGCGAAAGCTTTGGAAGTCATCGTCGCCAACCCGTTGCAGCAGAACAAGATGCTTTCCGCCCGTGCGGCCGAGGAGATGGGGCTCGCGGACGCCGTGTTCGGCGGGGCGGGGTTCCTGGTCGACTCGCTGCGGTGGGCCGGAGGCGTACTCTCCGGCGAAATCACGCCCGAGCGGCGCGACTGGACCGCGGATCCGGCGTGGGTGCCGACGGTGAAGGGAGCGCGGGCGCTGCTGCGGTCGCGTACCGGTGGCCTGGCTCCGGCTCCCGAGAGGGCATTGGCGCTCGTGGAGGCGGCTCGTGAGGCGACGGAGGCCGAGGGCTTCGCGGCCGAGGACGAGGCGCTCACCGACCTGGTGATGGGCGAGGAGTTCCGCTCGTCGATCTATGCGTTCAACCTGGTGCAGCGCGGGGCGAAGAAACCGTCGAACGCGCCGGACAAGGAGCTCGCGCGCAAGGTCACCAAGGTCGGTGTCGTAGGGGCCGGGTTGATGGCCTCGCAGTTGGCACTGTTGTTCGCGCGGCGGCTCGAAGTGCCGGTCGTCATGAGCGATGTCGATCAGGCGCGGCTGGATCGCGGCCTTGGGTATGTGAAGGCGGAGGTCGAGAAGATGGTCGGCCGCGGGCGGTTGTCGCCCGATGCGGCGAACCGGATCCTGGGGCAGATCACCGGGACCGTGGACAAGCAGGCGTACGCCGACGCCGACTTCGTCATCGAGGCCGTCTTCGAGGAACTCTCGATCAAGAAGCAGGTTTTCGCGGAACTCGAGCGGGTCGTGTCTGCTGAGTGCGTGCTGGCGACCAACACGTCGTCCCTGTCGGTGACCGCGATGGCCGAGGGACTGGCGCACCCCGAGCGGGTCGTCGGCTTCCACTTCTTCAACCCGGTGGCGGTCATGCCGCTGGTGGAGGTGGTGCGGGGAGCGTCGACCGACGAGGCAACGCGGGCGACGGCGTTCGGGGTGGCCCGGGCTCTGCGGAAGACGGTGATCGGCGTCGACGATGCGACGTCGTTCGTGGTCAACCGCCTCTTGGGCCGGTTCCTGAGTGAGATGGGGACGGTGGTGGACGAGGGTACGCCGATCGAGGTCGCCGATGCGGCCGTTGTCGACCTGGCGCCGATGCCACCATTCCAGCTGTTGGGGCTCGTCGGCCCGGCGATCGCCCTGCACAACAGCGAGTCCCTGGCCGCGGCGTTCGGTGAGCGGTTCGCGGTGCCTGGGGTGATGAAGTCGCTGGTCTCGTCGGGTAAGTCGGGCGTCTATCTGCCCGCCAAGCCTGGGACCAAGCCGGAGCTGGATGCCGAATTCGTGGGGTCGCTGGAGGTGGGCGATCGGCCGGCTTCGGCGGAGGCCGTACGCCAGCGTGTCCTCGATGCCCTGGCCGATGAGGTCCGGCGGATGATCGACGACGGGGTGGTGTCGAACCCGAGTGACATCGATCTGGGCATGATCACCGGCGCGGGGTTCTCGTTCTGGAACGGTGGGCTCCTGCCCCTGCTCGATCGCACTGGCACCGCCGAGCGCGTGA
>CAZEVN010000117.1:0-8917 GCA_964515145.1 uncultured Enemella sp. | reverse complement strand
AGCTTGTCCTCGCCGACTCCGCCCCCGGTGCACGGGGAGCCTTAGACGCGAAGGCGAGCTGATGGCGGTGGGGCGCAAGCCCAAGACCTCACCGCAAGCTCTAGCGGGAACGGGGAGCTGAAGAACCCAGCGACCGCGACGCCCACCTCGATCCCCCCGCTCGGGCGAGGGTCGTGCTTCCGCATCGGAAGCAGTTGCATACGGCTCCACACTCACCCCGGAGCCCCCAGTGCACAACCCCGAACACCAGCCGAGCTCACCCCGCGTCCCGAAGCCGACGGACATAGCGCCGATATTGGCGCGCCCCGACGGTGCGGATCATCAGCTGCTGGCTGCGCGGGAGGCGGTCGAGCACCAGGGCACGTTCCCGACGGTTGGCACCCTCGAGGACCAGTTGGACGATGAGGGCTGCCTTGTCCTTCGGCAGGGATTCGTGGCCATGCTCGACGAGGGCCTGATATTCCGCCTGGGTGAGGTGCTGCTCGACGAGCGGGAGCATCCGATTCTCCTCGTCCTCCAGATGTTCGCGGAGAACCTCGGCCAGGTCAGTGATCACCCCCGCCAGCTCATCGCGGACACCCGGGTCAGCCTGTTCGCGCCAGTGCCGGATCAGCTCCCTTGCCCGTCCCACCCGGTCGTGGATCTCGCCATGCTGGTCGCTCACCCGGTCGCGCGCATCCTCCGGGATCGTGGTGCGGGCGGCGAGCAGCGGCCAGATCAGAAGGTCCTCGCCGTGGTGATGATCGACGAGCGTGTTGAGCACGATTTCAAGGTGATCGGCGACGATGCCTGCGCGATGCAGGTCCCCACCGGGAACTCCCCTCACCAGATCGGGCCCCGCGGTCAGCTCCCGATTGAACAGCCGGTGGATGACGACCATGTGCTGCGCATCGGCGCGCTCGACCACCCTGGCCAGGTCAGCCAGGTCCTGGGCCAGGGCCTCCTCGGTTGCCTTCGCACCCAGTGAGCCGAGCACCCGCCAGAGGATGTGGGGTGCGGTGGCCAGCTGATCGGCCTCGAAGCGCGACACGACCAGGGTGCGTGGAGCGCTCTCATAGTGATCGCCTGACCGGGTGAGCTCGCACGTGACCCGATAGCGCACCCCGTTCGCCTCCGACGCGAGGACCGTGCGCCGGCCCGGATCGACCTCGACCACCGTCAGCTCGTGGGTCTCGCTCCGCCCGAAGACCGTGCGGGTTTCGCGCCAACGCAACCCGGGGGCGTACTCGCGCGAACCGAGCACCTCGACCGCGCTCACCGAACGAAAGAAGTCCGGGGCGCGCCCGATATCGGTGATGACCTGCCAAATAGCTTCGGGCACAGCCGCGATCGTGCGGCTCACCGTCACTTCCTGCGCACCCATGGGATCAGTGTGAGGGTTGGCGCGCAGGGTTACCAGTGAATCAGGAAGACGTCTCCCGCGCGTCAACGTGATCGGCAGACATCACGGTGATGCCGGGCTTGCCGTCATGGACGATGACGCCCGGGTTCAGGTTGTCGCCCGGGTCCACGGCCGAGATGAGGTCACGGATCATCTGCTCGCCGGCGGGCGAGATGTCCTGGCTCATCCAAGGGGCATGTTCGCGGCCGACGCCGTGATGGTGGGACAGCGTGCCGTCGTTGTCGATGAACGACTGCTGGATGGCGCGCTTCACGTGGTCATATTTCGCCAGCACATCGTCGGACATATCGGCGATCGCGAAGGTGAAATAGAGGCAGGCGCCCGAGTGATAGTTGTGCGACAGGTGACACATGATGTAGCCCCGGCAGTCGACCTCGGCCATCGCCGCCTCGGCAGCGGCGATGGTGTTGTCATAGAGGCCCTGGAGCTTCGAATAGGGAGCCGAGGTCTCCGACACATCGGCCGCCGCGCCGCGATCCAGCAGGAAGTCGCGCAGATATGGCGTGTCGAACTTCTTCTGGTCATAGAGCACACCCGGGCCCTTGCCGACGACCATGCCGCCGTGGGCCTGAACGATCTGCTTCACCAGTTCCTTGTTGCGCTTCACGTGCTCCTTGGAACCCTCGAAACCGATGAACGACATGCACAGCTTCGACAGGTCCCAACCGCGACGCTCGAGAACCTTGAACACGGCCTCGGTCACATATTTCTTGACGCCCTTCTGCTTCTTCTGCGTCGAGAACGAGAACGCGGTCTCGCGGTCGTCGGAGCAGCGGGCCACGATGACCTCGGCCTCCGACTTGGAGACGGCGGCCATGGCCTTGAGGCCGGTCGGCCAGTCGGGGAAGAAGTATGCCAGGATGACCCGCTCGTCCGGCAGACGGTGCACCTGCACGGTGGCCTCGGTGATGACGCCGAGACGGCCCTCGGAGCCCAGGATCATCTCGCGGACGCTGGGGCCGGTGGACGTCGACGGCAGCGGCCGGAGCACGAGCGTACGCCCCGGCTGCACGACTCGGACGCCGCGCGTGATGTCGGCGATATCGCCGTATTCGTCGGACTGCATGCCCGAAGAACGCGTGGCAATCCAGCCACCCAGCGTCGAGTGGGTGAACGAGTCCGGGAAGTGGCCCATCGTCCAGCCGCGCCGGTTGAGCTGCTCCTCCAGGGCGGGGCCGAGGGCACCGGCCTGGATGCGAGCCAGGCCGGCCTCGTCGTCGATTTCGATGACACGGTTCATGCGCCCGAGGTCGACGGAGACGACGATGCGCTCCTCCCAGGCGCGCGGCTCGAGCGAGCCCACGATGTTGGAGCCACCGCCGAACGGGATCAGCACCGCGTCAGCGGCCACGATCGCGTCGACGATGGCGCGCACCTGGTCCTCATCGGCCGGATAGAGCACGGCATCGGGGATGCGCTTGAGTTCATTGCGGCGCATGCGGATGAGGTCGCGCACGGACTTGCCGAACGTATGGACAATCCGGTCCATGTCTTCGGTGACCACGAACTTCTCGCCCAGCAGGTCGACCAGCGTGGTCTTCAGCTCGTCGGAAAGCCGCGACGCAGGGACCTCGATCTCGTCGAACGACGGCGGCTTCTCCGGGGCGTGGGAAAGGTCGAGACCGACCTTGTCCAGCACGAACGGAGCGAAGTTGGGCTTGTCTTCGTGGTGGAAGCCGATGCCCTCGACACCCCAGCCCCACCACTTCATGTGCTTGACGCCGTTGGTCACTGCTCGGGCTCCTTCTCGTTCGTGGTCGCCGACTCGTCCTCGGCCGCCTTTGCGGCCTTGGCTTCGAGAGCGGCTCGTTCATAGTCGCTCATGAGGGGCAGCTTCGCCTTCTCGGCTCGCTCATCGTGCATCGTGCGGATGACCACTGCGATGCGATCAGAGAATTCGTGGGCGGTTTCCCCGGGCTTGGGCCACATCGGTTCCCCGAAAACGACATGCACCTTGGGCCGGCCCGTCTTCGGCAGCGACCGGCCGGTCGGCATCGCCAGGCTGGCGCCGACGATCGCCACCGGCAGACAGGGGACGTTGCGCGAGATGCAGAGGGCGGCCGTGCCGGGCCCGAACGACCCCATCGCTCCCGTGCGGGATCGGGTGCCCTCGGGAAAGATGAGCAGGGGTACGCCGTCGTTGAGCAGGTGGCCGGCGAGGCCCCGGTGTTTGGATCCCTTGCCGCGCAATCCCTTGCCGCGTTCGACCGGGAAGGTGTTGAAGAACAGGCCGGTGGTGGTGCTCTTGAGGATATTGCCGAAGAAATAGTCCGCGGCGGCACCGGTGGCGAGCTTGCGGGAGAGGCGGCGCGGCAGTGCGCCGATGATCAGTGGGCAGTCCAGATGGCTCGAATGGTTGGAGACGACGATGTAGGGCGGCTCCAGGTGACGGATCAGCTGCTTGCCGTGGACCTTGATGTCGAGCAGGCCCCACAACGTCGGCTTCAGCATCAGCTGTTGGGCGACGAAGCGGGCCGCGCGATGGGTCCTCGACTTGTATCGCCCTCGTTCACTCACCGGCACAGCCTAAGCCTCGAAATGAGGAAAGTCGCAAGCTGGTCCACCGGTTGTGGGAGCTGGCCAGCGGCGCTGGCGAATCGTTGTGGGACATCTCCAAATCCCGGCCGATCAGTGGCGCTTCGAGGTCAACTTGCCGGAAATCAGCCGGATCGCCGGGCGCGGCAGGACACGAGCCGCGCCCATGACGACCTTCCAGCCGATGCTCGGAATCGAGATCACGCGGCCCTTCTCGGCGTCCGCGATGGCCTGGCGGACGAGCAGGGTCTTGTCGATCCACGCGAAATCAGGGATCGAGGCGGCATTGATATTGGCGCGCTCGTGAAACTCGGTCTTCACCCAGCCCGGGCAGAGCGCGGTGACCGTGACCCCGGTGCCCTTCAGCTGGGTCGCGAGTGATTCCGTGTATGCCGTCACCCACGCCTTGACCGCCGAATAGTGGCCCATGGCCATGAAACCGGCGGTGGACGACACGTTGATGATCGTGCCGCGCCCGCGCTCCTTCATCGCCCGCGCCGCGGCGCCGGCCAGGATGAGCACGGCCCGGCACATGACGTCGAGGGCCCGCTCGTCGATCGAGGTGTCCGACTCCAGCAGCGTCGACCGCAGCCCGAACCCGGCGTTGTTCACAAGCATGTGGATCGGCCGGTCGGCATCCTCCAGGCGCGCAGCGACCCGCAGGGTCTGGTCGCGGTCAGCCAGGTCGGCGGCCAGGATCTCGACGTCGACGGCCGTCGCGTCGCGCAGTTCGTCCGCGTACTCCTGCAGCCGAACCTCATCGCGTGCGACCAGAACAAGGTCGTAGCCGCGGTCGGCCAGCTGACGGGCGAACTCCGCGCCGATGCCGGCTGTGCCGCCGGTGATCAATGCTGTGGGCATGCGCCGATGTTAGCGACGGCGGTCAGGGCTTGGATACGGCCCGTTCCGTCCGGACACGTCAGAGCCGCTCGAGCAGCCAGCGCATGTCGGCCACATGTTCGGACACGCCTCCGGGGGTCTCCAGCATGATGGGCGCGTCGGCGGTGGCCACGACCTCGACGAGGCCCTCGGGGTCACAGTTGCCGGTGCCGAGATTGGCGTGCCGGTCGGCACCGGAGTTGAACGCATCGCGCGAATCATTGACGTGCAGCAGGTCGATGCGGCCCGTCAGGCTCTTGATCTTCTCGACCAGGCCCGCGAGTTCGTTGCCGCCGGCATGGGCGTGACAGGTATCGAGACAGAACCCGACGGTGTCGCCGCCCTCCGCGTCGTGCACGGCCTCCCAGAGTCGGCCGATGCGATCCAGTTGGCGAGCCATCGCATTGTCGCCGCCCGCGGTGTTCTCGATCAGCAGAGGGACCGGCATTTCGAGTCCGTCGATGCACTTGCGCCAGTTGTCGAAACCCTTCTCGGGATCGTCCTTGGCCGTCACGTGGCCGCCGTGCACGATCACGCCGGCAGCGCCGATCTCTGCCGCTGCGTGGAGCTGGGCCTGGAGCTGCTTGCGGCTGGGGATGCGTACGCGATTGTTCAGGGATGCGACGTTGAGGACATAGGGCGCATGCACATAGAGCGCCACGCCCGCCTCCTCGGCCGCAGACTTCAGCGCAGCAGCGCCACCGGCGTACGCCACCTCCGGACCCTGCCAGCCCTGCGGGTCGCCCAGGAAGAACTGCGCGACATTCGCCCCGCGCGCCACCGCCTCCGCCACCGGGTCGGTCTGGTCCACGTGTGCGCCAATGGCAACCATGTCTGTCCTCTCGGGAGCGGATGCGTGTCGGCGGTGGAGTCTAGATCAGCTCACGCGGTCGTGCCCGGTTCGAGCCGACTGCCCGGGGGCAGGGCGCCATTGACCCGGGATTCCATGCCGATGAGGCAGAGGTCGTCGGGACGCGGGCGGGTGCCCTTCGGCTGGGCACCGACGCGGGCACCCCGGCCGATGACGCAGCGCTCGTCGATGATCGCCGTGATCACGGAGGCGTTCGCCTCGATCACGGTGTTGGCCATGATCACACTGTCCTCGACCAGGGCGCCCGTGCCCACGACGACGCCGGGGCCCAGGACGCTGCGGCGTACCGTTCCGCGCACCACCGCGCCCCCGCTCACGTGCGAATCCGCGACCACGCAACCGTCGACGAAACGCGCGGCGGGCCGATTGGCATGGCGTGTGCGGACCGGGTGTTCCGGGTCGTCGAAGACGTCGATCCGGCCGGCGAGAAGGTCGCGATGCGCGCCGAGGTACGCCTCCGGCCGACCGACATCACGCCAATAGGAGGTGATGGGGAATGCATACGCCTTCCCGCGCTCCACGAACCACGGCAGCAGGTGCTCCCCGAAGTCGCCGAGCCCGGAGTCCCCAGCCTCATTGGACTTCTCCTGCAACGCCGAAGCCAGACTGGCCAGCGCTACGCCCAGGAGCTCGGCGTCATAAACAGTGATCTCGGTGCAGACAGTGGTGGCCGCGGTCGAGTCGGGCTTGTAGTCCAGGTGAGTCACCAGGCCGTCGGTCACCTGCAGGACAGCGTTCTGGGCCGCCTCCTCGCTGGAGACTTCCGCGGTGACGATGGTGCATTCCGCGCCCCGATCGCGATGAAGGTCGATGACATCGCGGAGATCAAGCCGGAAGACGTGGTCCGCGGACATCACGATGACGAGCTCCGGTCGCTGTTGCTCGATCTGGCGCCAGATCTTCAGCAACGCATCGGCATTGCCTGCGGCGGACCCGTTGCGCACGGGCTCATCCCCGTTCTCTGGCGCCAGCAGGCGAAAACCGCCGTCCGTGCGGTCCAGGTCCCACGGGCGTCCGCCGGCAAGGTGTCGTTGGAGCGTGCTCGCCTGATAGGCCACGTCGACCCAGCCGTCCGGAACCATGCTGTGGGTCAGCGACGACAGGGCGAAATCGATCAACTGGAACTCGCCCGCGAACGGCAGGACCGGCTTGGCGCGCTCCCGGGTGAGGACGTCGAGGCGTGAACCTTCCCCACCCGCCTGCACGATGCCGAGTACGCGGTCGAGTCGAGTCATTCAGTCAGGGTAGGTGATCCTCACACGACCCCCTCGCGGCTCCTGGAGGATTCGGCATCGCTGAATAGAGTGCCCTTCATGGCTGACTCCTGCTCGTGCTCCGCGCCGGTGGCGCCGGTTCTCAACGCGACGCCGCCCGAGCACACGCCGATCTGGCAGGTCCGTGATCTGCAACTGGCCGCGCTGTCGGGCGTACTCCTCGGCGTGGGTCTCCTGGCGTCTCTCCTTGCCGCGCCGGCGATCCTGCTCGGCGAGCTGCCCGAGGCGGCCATGCTGGCGTTCCTGTTCTCGATCGCGGAGGGGTTGGAGGGGTATGCCATGACGCGGACCCGCAACAACCTCCGCTCCCTGCTGGCGCTGGCGCCGCGGGAGGCGACCGTCCTGCGCGGTGGGACGTCTGCCACCCTGGCTCTGAAGGACCTGCGCGTGGGCGATCTGCTGATGGTGAAGCCGGGCGAGAGGCTCGCCACCGACGGGGTGATCCGGTCCGGGCGGACGGCGCTCGATACGTCCGTTGTCACAGGTGAATCCGTGCCGGTGGAGGCGGGCCCGGGTGACCCAGTCTGGGCGGGCACGATCAACGGCACCGGGCGCTCGAGGTGGGGGTCACAGCCACGGCGGCGGACAACTCGCTTGCGCGACTCGTCCACATCGTGCAGGAGGCCCAGGACCGCAAGGGTGCCAGTCAGCGCATCGCGGAGAGGATCGCGAAGCCGCTCGTGCCGGGCGTGCTGGTGGTGGCGGCGGCACTGGAGCGGCAGAGCGAGCATCCGTTGGCCGCAGCCATCGTGGCGGCCGCCAAGGGGCGGCCCGCACGGCTGTGGTCGGGCCCACCCAGGTGTCCAGCGGGCAGGCCCCGGTCGAGTCCGTTGGAACCATTTGAAAGTCTGGACGCTATGACTGAACAGAAGCAGATCGTGGTGACCCGCGTCATCGACGCTCCCGCCGAGCAGATCTTCGATGCGCTGACGGATCCTTCGCGACACCAGGAGTTCGACGGCTCCGGGATGATCGTGTCCGTTGAGGGGAACATCCCGCGACTGCAGGCCGTGGGTGAGAAGTTCACCATGAACATGCACCACGAGTCCCAGGGCGGGGATTATCAGATGGAGAACCATGTCGTCTCCATCGTCGTCAACGAACTCATCGCCTGGACGCCCGCGCGCCCCGGTCAGCAGCCTCCGGGCTGGAAGTGGATCTATCTCCTCGCCTCCCGCGGGCCGAACACGACCCGTGTCGTGCTGACCTATGACTGGGAGAACGTCACCGACGAGGAAATCGCCGCCAACCTTCCCGCGATCCCGGCCGAGGCACTGGAGGAGTCGCTGAATCGCCTGGCAGCGGTCTTCGCCTGAGCCGTCGCAGCTCCGGGATCACGAGCCGCGGCCGAGGTCGAGGAGCAGGTCCAGGTCGACGTGCTTGCTGATCGCGTGGCCGAGCCGGTCGAGCATGGCCTGACGGCGCTCGGCGAACGGTAGTGCCGCGGGGTCGGGCCGCCAGTCGAGCCCCGCGTCGGCGGCGATTTCGGTCAGCCACGTGCGGCGGAAGTCATCGTTCTCCAGCGCGCCGTGCCAGAGGGTGCCCCAGACCGAGCCGTGGCGTACGCCGTCGAGGAACGGTTCGCCGACCGCAGTCACGGTGCCGTGGTGGATCTCGTACGCGGCGACCGCATGGCCCCGCCATTCCCCGGTCGGCAGGCCGAGCACCTTGTCGGGGTGGAACTCCACGCGACCGTCGAGCAGACCCAGACCCTCGACGCGGCCCGCGCCCGATTCGAGGTCGTCGATGATCTCCCGACACAGCATCTGATAGCCACCACAGATCCCGAGCACCGGTTTGCCAACGGCCGCCCGCGCCGTGATCGCGTCCGCCAGGCCTCGCTCACGCAGCCAGCGCAGGTCCGACACGGTCGAACGGCTGCCGGGGAGGATCACCACATCCGCCGTGGCGACCGCCATCGGCGACGTCGTCACCGTGATCTCCACGCCGGGCTCG
>CAZEVN010000116.1:6786-8978 GCA_964515145.1 uncultured Enemella sp. | reverse complement strand
ATGTCGCCGTTGATGCGCCCGACGAGCAGTTCGATGTCGTCGCGAAGGCGTTTGTATTCCTCCACCCGCTCCCGCGACGGCGTTGCAATCTGGAGGAAGACCGCCTTCTCGGGATCGAGCGCACCCGAGGTGAACAGCTCCCCGAACGCGCGGATCCGCTGCCGCAGACCCTTCGTGTAGTCGAGTCGATCCACCCCGAGGAACACGATCTCCGCGTCGAGATCGTCGCGGATCTCCTGCGCCCGGGCGACGGTGGCGGGATCGTTGGCCAGGTCCTGGAAGCCGTTGGCGTCGATCGAGATCGGGTACGCCCCAGCGCGCCCCCGTGTCCCGTCGGGCCGCACGAACTCACCGCGCCGGGTCTCATAGCCGAGCCGGTCCTTCATCAGACGCAGGAAGTTGGCCGCGCCACCCGGCACCTGGAAGCCCACCAGATCGGCACCAGCGAGGCCCTCGAGCACCTCACGCCGCCAGGGCAGCTGCTGGAACAGCTCCTGCGGCGGGAACGGAATGTGGAGGAAGAAGCCGATCCTCAGGTCCGGCCGGAGCTCGCGCAGCATCTGGGGCACCAGTTGGAGCTGATAGTCCTGCACCCACACCACGCCGTTGTCCTCGGCCACCTCCGCAGCAGCCTCGGCGAAGCGCCGATTGACCGACACATAGGCGTCCCACCACTCCCGGTGGAACTCGGGGAAGGCGACGGAGTCGTGATAGAGCGGCCAGAGTGTGGCATTCGACATGCCCTCATAGAACTCCGCGATCTCGTCGGTCGACAGCGGCACAGGGACCATGTCGATGCCGTCGTGGTGGAAGGGCTCGAGAGCCTCATCGGCCGCGCCGTGCCAGCCGACCCATGCACCTTCCTTGGACTTCATGATCGGCTCCAGCGCGGTGACCAGACCTCCCGGCGAGGTGCGCCACGCGGGTTCGCCGTCGTCGCCGGTGATCCGCTCCACTGCCAACCGGTTGGCAATGACCACGAACGCGGCCTTCGGATTGTGCTGCCTAGACTCGGATTTGCTCGACATATCGCCTCCGCCTCCAACCTACCCAACGCGGAATCCGCCCATACCCCCTCGGCAGGAGCCACTGACATGGAAATCACGACCGAGCTGCCCTTCGACCTCAGCGACGCCGGCCGCCGGGCGTGGAATGCGATCGTCGCCGACCCCGGGTCAACGCTCCTCTGCAGCGATTTCGACGGCGTACTCTCCCCCATCGTGCGGGATCCCGACCAGGCCTGGGCGGCCGAGGAGACCGTCTCCGGACTCGCCCGGCTGGGCTCGAAGGTGGGCAAAGTCGCAGTGGTCACCGGACGCCTGGTCCGCAAGGCCGTTCAGCTCGGAAAGCTGGACGAGCGCGCCGGCCTCGAGTCGATGTCAGTCCTCGGGCTCTATGGGTTCGAACGATGGGACGCCGCCACCGGCGAGTTCGATGAGCCGCACGCGCCCGAGGGCGTGGCCGCGGCCCAGGCCGACCTGCCGGAGATCCTGGCCGAGCTTGGTCTCACCCACGCCCGCATCGAGGACAAGCGCCTCTCCCTCGGCGTCCACACCCGGGAGCTCGACGATCCTCACGGTGCGCTGGCCACGCTCGAGACGCCCCTGCGGGAGCTCGCCGACCGTCACGGCCTGCGGATCGAGCCGGGCAAGTTTGTGTTCGAACTGCGAGCGCCCGGCGTGGACAAGGGCGATGCCGTACGCCGACTCGTCGACGAGGTCCACCCTCGCACTGTGGTCTTTGCCGGCGACGATCTGGGCGATGTGCCGGCGTTCGAGGCCGTTCGCTCGCTCCGGGAAGCCGGGGACATCCAGGGCCTGCTGATCTGCTCGGCCTCGACCGAGCAGAACGCCTTGGTGGAACTCGCCGATGTCGTCGTCGACGGCCCACCCGGCGTCGCTGCGTTGTTCAATCGGCTCGCCGGAGACCTGGGCGCCTGAGCCCGCGGATCGTCAGCCAGAGGCCCAAGCCGATCTCCCAGACGGCGATGGGCAGGGCGGCCAATCCGGCGAGGGCGGAGACCTGCCCGAACACCCCGAACATCGTCGCCATCGCGGACGCCACCAACAGCGGCGCGCCGATCAGACCGAGCAGCGGCAGCACCCGCGGCACGAGCCGCGCCCGATAGAGGGCCGAGCCCAGGAGCAGGACGTTGACCGCAGGAATCAAGCCGGGCCCGAGCAGGAATGCCC
>CAZEVN010000116.1:0-6686 GCA_964515145.1 uncultured Enemella sp. | reverse complement strand
CCCAGGAGCAGGACGTTGACCGCAGGAATCAAGCCGGGCCCGAGCAGGAATGCCCAGTCGTGGATCGCCACCAGAGCCCCGGCATCACCACCGGCCCGCACCGGGAGGTGTACGCCGTACACCAAACCCTGCGGTATACGCTGTACACCTGTCAAGCGAGCAGGGAGGCTCCGTGGTCGAATCCGTGACGGGCAGGGGCAACCCCGGGCGTACCCCCCTCACCCGTGACCGCGCCCTCCGCGAGGCGATCGCCCTGGCCGACGCGGAGGGCCTGGATGCGGTCAGCATGCGCAACCTCGCGACACGGCTGGGCGTGGTGCCGATGGCGCTCTACAAGCACGTCGCCAACAAGGACGACCTGCTGGGCGGAATGGTGGATGCGCTGATCGCGGAGTACGCAGTGCCCTCGCCTCAGGGGACCTCCTGGCGCGAAGGGATCCGCGCCACGATTCTCTCGGCCCGCGCCACCCTGGTTCGCCATCCGTGGGCGCGCCGGGTGATCGAGTCGCGAACTGCGCGTACGCCGGCAGTGCTGGGCTATATGGATGCCCTCGCCGGCCGGTTCATCGCAGGCGGGTTCTCTCCCGACCTGACCCATCACGTGATGCACGTCCTGGGCCATCGGATCTGGGGATTCAGCCCCGAGGCCTTCACCGACCCCGATCCCGCCGGCCCAACGGACCCGGATCCGGATCCGGAGGAGCAGGCCGAGGTGGTCGAACGGATGCGAGCGGCGTACCCCCACATCACCGCCATCGCGTTGGCCGCCGCCGGCGGCGACCCGGCCAATCTCGCCCGCGGTTGCGACGAGGATTTCGAGTTCGCGTTCGCCCTCGACCTCCTGCTTGATGCGTTCGAGCGCCTCCGCGCCCAGGGTTGGACCAGCCCGGAAATGCAGACTGCCCGTCCGGAATGATCCGGACGGGCAGGGCTGGCAGCAGAGATCAGGCAGCCGGCTGCGGCGGGGTCTCCGCGCTGTCGACGAGCTCCATCTTCTCGGGAGCCTCGGCGTGCAGGTGGCGGTAGGTCACGCCGGCGATGGCAGCACCGATGATCGGGGCCACCCAGAACAGCCAGACCTGACCGAGAGCGGCCGGGTTGAACACGGCCACACCGAGCGAACGCGCCGGGTTGACCGAGGTGTTCGTGACCGGGATCGAGATCAGGTGGATCAGGGTCAGCGCGAGGCCGATGGCGATCGGGGCGAAGCCCTTGGGCGCGCGCACATCGGTGGCACCCAGGATGACCCACAGGAAGATCGCGGTCAGGACGACTTCGATGACAAGTGCCGCCAGCAGGCTGTAGCCGTTGGGCGACAGGTCGCCGAAGCCGTTGGTCGCGAAGGCGCCGGCACCGTCACCGATGCCGGCCCAGTCCTTCTGGCCGGAGGCGATCAGGAAAAGGACAGCGCCAGCGGCGATGCCGCCGACGACCTGTGTGACGATGTAGGGCAAAACGGCCTTGGCCTCGATGCGCTTCGCGCAGAAGGCGCCGATGGTGACGGCCGGGTTGAAGTGGCCACCGGAGAGGTGACCGAGGGCGTACGCACCGGTCAGGACGGTGAGGCCGAAGGCCAGCGCAACACCGACGAAACCGATGCCCATGTTGACGGGGGTCGGGTCATCGCTCAGGACCTTGGCGGCGAGCACGGCACTGCCGCAGCCGCCGAAGACGAGCCAGAACGTCCCGAGGAACTCCGCCCAGAGGCGGGCGTACATCGGAGGATTGGTCATGGTTGTTCACACTCCAGGAAGTGAGTTGGTCATCCAAGGGCAAACTTGGACACGCGTACATTAGCCAGTCACAGTCCTGACCAGCCGGTTCGGACAGCATCCTGGGCAACTGATGCCGTTTCGCAATCTGCGGCGCATACTGGGGTGTATGCAGCAGGCGGGATACCTGACGGTGATCTTCCTGGTGGGCCTCGCGGTGGCCCTCATGGTGCTGCTCGGATCTCGGCGCTCGCGCCGCTCCCGCACACCCCCGACGTCGACCTCTCTGGACGACATCTTCGATCCCAACGACCTGGCCGAGGTCACTGCCAGCTTCGCTGCGATCACCGCCGAACAGCGCCGAACCAACCCGGGCGAAACCGCCGTCCTGAGCGCCCGCCTGCAGCGGGTGATCAACCGGCGCTCGCCCATTCGCGCGATCGCCCCTGCTCCCGTCGCCGGCGCAACCAGGATCTGTTTCGCCGATGGCACCCGCGTGCTCGTCCGCAATCAGGGCGGCCGCCTGGCGATGCTGGCCTATGAGGCCGCGCACTACCCCGTCTGCCTGCGCTCCTGCCAGGCCGGACCGGAGGGCCCGGAGCTGACGTTCGACTACTACGGCGGGCAGGTCGTCGCCCTCGTCGTGGGGATGGACCAGGCGGATTAGCCGAGGATTCCCGAGATGGTCGGCCGGGCGTAGCCCCCGACCCAGGTCGCGTCAGCATCGCGGTCGATGAAGACCCGACCAATCCGGCCCATCGCCGTGCCCTGGCTCGCGACATAGTTTCCGGGCAGGACCCCGTCCCCGATCAGCCAGAGAGCCAGGCCCGCGTTGGCGCTGCCGGTCACCGGGTCCTCGAATCCGTCGAAGAAGCACCGCACCTCGACGTCGGCCCCATGCTCGCCCGCGTCGTATGCCCCGATCACCGCCACCTTGTGCGTTCCGCGACTCCAGTCGGGCGCGAGGCTGAGGACTTCCTCCGCGGAGGCGACGAGTACGCCGATCCACCCCGGCCCGTTGTCGATCCACTCGACAGCCCGGGCGTCGACCAGCCCGACGCCGCATTCCTGCACGATGCGCTCACCTCGCGGATCGTGCGTCATGCCCCTATTCAAGCGTCAGGCAGCACCAAGTGCGGGGAGAGCGGGGACAACCGGGCCGGCGAGCTGGCGTACGCGAGCGCGCAGCCGCGCGCGCAGACCGCCGGCCGCCTCGCCGACCGCACCGGCGATGATCGCCGCGCGGGAGCGACCCGGCTCGGGCTCGGGCAGCGACAGCCGGAACAGCTTGGCCCAGACCGAGCCGAGCTGACGATGCAGCGGTCCGGCCTCATAGTGCAGGCCGTGGCGCTCGAAGACCGCCTTCACCTTCGGCGCGACCTGCGCGAGGCGATTGCTCGGCATGTCCGGGAACAGGTGGTGCTCGATCTGGTGCGACAGGTTGCCGGACATGATGTGCATCAGCTTCGAGCCGGTGATGTTGGCGGAGCCGAGCATCTGGCGGACATACCAACGCGGACGGGTTTCGCCCTCGATCGAATCGGTCGCAAACGTCTGGACACCGGACGGGAAGTGGCCACACATGATCACCGCGTTGCTCCAGACATTGCGGATGACATTCGCGACCAGGTTCGCCGCGGCCGTGTGCAGGAATGCCGGCCCCGACAGCGCGGGGTGCAGCAGATAGTCCTTGGCGGCCTGCTTGCGCAGCTTGCGGCCGAAGTCACGGAGGAGCGGCGCAGCCTCGGCCCGGTCCACCTCGCCCCGCAGCAGCGGGCCGACCTTGGCGTCATAGGCACCGATGCCATATTCGAACGCCAGCGCATTGCCCGCCGCGACCGCCGGCTGGGCCAGCGCACCGAGCGTCCAGGGCTGTTTGGAATCCACGCGCAGGATGCCGTAGCCCAGGTCATCGTCCTTGCCGATCACATTGGTCCACGTGTGATGGGTCTCGTTGTGCGACACCTTCCACTGGGCCGCCGGGCTGACGTGATCCCATTCCCAGCTCGTGGAATGGATCCGAGGGTCCCGCATCCAGTCCCACTGGCCGTGCAGGACGTTGTGGCCGATCTCCATGTTGTCGAGGATCTTGGCGATGGCGAGGCCGGCGGTGCCGAGGATCCAGGCCGGCGGGAACTGCGAGAACAGCAGAATGCCGCGGCTGGTCACCTCCAGGCTGCGCTGGATCTTGATGATCTTTCGGATGTACGCGGCGTCCGCGGCCCCCAGGTCATTCATGACCTCGGCACGGATCGCATCCATGTCAGCGCCGATCTGTTCGATCTCCGCGGCGGACAGGGATTCGGGCGTGCGTGGTGTCGGACGGGAAAGAACGAGGCTCATCTGAGTCCTTGGGATTTGAGGGCGTACGCCGGGTCAGCGGTCAAGCCGGCACGGACCGGCGGGCGTGGTGATGCAGGTCTGGATGGGCAGGGGCTGATCCGCCGGGGCGTGGACGAGATCACCGGTGCGGACGTCGCGGACGACGCCCGAACGAAGGGGGGTCAGGCAACCGTGGCAAATGCCCATGCGGCAGCCTGACGGCATGAGGACGCCGGCTTCCTCACCGAGCTCGAGGATCGTTTGCCCGGGGGCACCCTCGACCTCGATGGCGCTGTCGGTGAAGGTCACGGCACCGCCGTCACCCTCAGCCGCCTCGAACGTCGGCAGCACGAAGCGCTCGGTGTGGAGCTGGTCGTCGAGCGCGTGCTCTGACCAGTGCGCCTCCAGCGTGTCGAGCAGGTCGACGGGCCCGCAGGCCCAGGACGCGCGCTCGGCCCAGTCGGGCACGGCGTCGGTGAGGGCGGCCAGCGTGAGGCGCCCGTCGGCCGAGGTGGTCCGCTCGATGAGCCGGATCGCGCCGGTCGCAGCGAGGTCACGGACCTCAACGCCAGCGATCATGTCGGCCGCCGTGCGGTCGGAATGGACCAGCACGACGTCGCTGACCCCGGCCAGCCCGGAGCGCAGCATCCCGAGGATCGGGGTGATGCCGGAGCCGGCGCTGATGAGCAGCACCTTCTCCGGTGACGGGGTGGCGACACGGAAGTCACCCTCCGCCTGGCCGAGATGCACGAGGTCACCGACGCGCGCCTGCGTGGTCAGGTGGGTGCTGACCAGCCCGCCGTCGATGCGCTTGGGCGTGATCCGGATCGTCGGGCCGCCGGGCGCAGAGGTGAGCGAATAGGTCCGGTGTTGGCGTACGCCATCGACATCGACGCCCACCCGCACATGCTGCCCGGGTCGATGGCCGCGCCAGTCGGCACCGGGCTTGATCTCGAGCGAGACGGCGTCGGCGGTCTCGCGACGGATCGCCACGATGCGCCCACACAGGTCTGCGCCGGGGCGCAGCGGATTGATCATGTCGAGGAAGTCAGCGGGCACCAGCGGGGTCGCAAGCTGGTGCGCGAGACGGCGGACACGGTGTCGGACGAGGGTCCGAAAGGAGGTCACATTTAAAGAGTAACCTACGCAACCGTAACCTACGCAATCGTAGGTTCCGTCTGGCGGCGAGATACGGGTCACATGACCTAGTTGATCACACCGAATTCATAGCCTTGCGAGCGATAGAACTCCACGATTTCGGGAATCGCCGCGACGGTGATGTCGGCATACATGTGGTCGTGCATCAGCAGCACCACCACGTTGGGGTTGCCGGACTTCTGCGTCGTGCTGCGGACCATCGCGAGCTGCCCGTCGACCGACGTGGGTGCGGACTGCTCGGCGTCGCCGTTCATGGCGTTCCAGTCGAGCCAATAGGCGCCCTCGGCCGCCAACCGCCGGTCGGCCTCGTCGAGCCCCTTCCAGGACAGATGGCCGCCCGGATACCGATAGCCCGACACGTCGTAGTCATCGCCCAGCACCCCGCGGATGCCCGCGATCGCCTTCTCCCGGTCGGCGAGGATGTTGTCGGCGTTGCCGCGACCCCCGGGATAGAGGTTCTTGTAGTTGTGGCTGTAGGTATGCACATCGATCGAGTGTCCCTCGGCGATCGTGCGCTTCACGATGTCGGGATTGGCCCCCTCGAGGCCGGTCTTGTTGACCACATAGAAGAACGTGGCCGGCGCATCGGCCTCCTTGAGCGCATCGAGCGCCTGGGGCGTGATCCGATCGTTCGGACCGTCGTCGAGTGTCAGAAAGACGAGCTTCTTGTCCGGACACGTCCCCGCGACCTCGGGAGTTGCGCTCGCGGTGCGGTTCGCCGAGGGGGTACGCCCCGGCGTTGCGGTCGGCGACGCCGTGCGGGTCGGCGTGGCTGTGCCGCTTGGAGTCGCGGTGGCCGAGCCGGAGCCTGTCGAGGGTTGCGGTGCCAGAAGGCAGGCCTGGATGTCCTTCGCCTCATAGGCATAGGCCGCCGCGGCGTTGTTGTGGTTGGTGCCCGGCTTCAAAGCTGTGGGGTCGACGCTCGGGGTCGGCGACGGTGTGGGGGTGGGCGATTCAGCGGCCGAGGTGGTCACGGCTGGATCGGACACCGGCTGCGTCGCGGGCGGCGTGCCACAGGCGGCGAGAGCGGCGGTAAGGGTGAGGGCAGCAAGGCCACCGAGGAACCGGATGCGCATGGTTTCTCCTTCGAGTCCGGCGCCAGACTAACCGCGGCAGGCTCACGCCTCAGCCCACGCCCTGGAACCTCAGGATCCGCCGGATCGCCTCGGTGATCGCCGTCTTGCCGGCGGCAAGTGAGATCCGGATCGTCTGGTCACCGTGGACCGCATCGAAGTCGACGCCCGGCGTCACGGCCACGCCCTCCGCCTCCAGCAGCGCATCGCTCCAGGCTCGCGAGTCCGCGTAGGCCCCGAGCACCGGCGTGATCCGCGCATAGACATAGAACGCCCCGTCTGCGGGGGCCACATCGACCCAGCCCAGCTCGTCGAGGTGATCGAGCACGACCGTGCGGGCCTCGGCATATTCGGCGAGGGCGACCCGGCCTTCGGCATACGACTCCTCGCTGAACGCCTCCAGCGCAGCATGCTGCGCTGG
>CAZEVN010000115.1:0-9005 GCA_964515145.1 uncultured Enemella sp. | reverse complement strand
GCGGCGCGTCAACGGTGCTGCCGGTCAGCGACTCCATGAGCTCAGCCGACGTGTGCGCCTCGGCCGGAGCCGGCTTGATCAGGCTGCTGATCTGGCCCAGGGACCCGAGGGTGATCGACGATGCATTGGGCGACGGATCGGTGTCCACCATGTCGCCTTCATCGTTCTTCAACGACTCCGACTCGATCTCATTGGCGCTCGCGCCCTCATCGATATAGGAGCCGGTCTGCACATAGCGGGCTCGCTCGGCAGCCGTATAGATGCCGAGCTCGGACCGCTCATCGAACGACAGGTAGTCCAGCGCCAGACGGCGGAAGACGTAGTCGATGATCGACTGCGCCATGCGGATATCCGGGTCGTCGGTCATGCCGGCCGGCTCGAACTTCATGTTGGTGAACTTCTGCACGTAGGTGTCGAGGGGGACGCCGTATTGCAGCGCGATCGACACGGCGATCGAGAACGCATCCATCACTCCGGCCAGGGTCGAACCCTGCTTGCCGAGCTTGAGGAAGACCTCACCGAGGCCGTCATCGGGATAGGAGCCGGAGGTCAGATAGCCTTCCGCCCCTCCCACAGTGAACGAAGTGGTCATCGACGGACGCTTCTTGGGCAGTCGCTTGCGTCGCGGACGGTATTCCACGACGGGCGCGGCCGCCGGAGCCTCGGCAACCGGCTCCTCCTTCTTCTTGGCATCCGACAGCGGCTGGCCGACCTTGCAGTTGTCGCGATACACGGCCAAGGCCTTGAGGCCGAGCTTCCAGCCCTGGAGATAGACCTCGGCGATCTCCTGAACCGTGGCGGTCTCGGGCAGGTTGACCGTCTTGGAGATGGCACCGGAAAGGAACGGCTGGACCGCCGCCATCATCCGGACGTGACCCATCGGCTTGATGGCCCGCACGCCCATCGCGGTATCGAACACCTCGTAGTGCTCCGGCTTGAGTCCGGGCGCATCGACCACATGGCCGTGCTCGGAGATGTATTCGACAATGGCCTCGCCGGTTTCGGCGGTGTATCCGAGCCTCTTGAGCGCGCGCGGGATGGTCTGGTTGACGATCTGCATCGACCCACCGCCCACGAGCTTCTTGAACTTGACCAGCGAGAAGTCCGGCTCGATGCCGGTGGTGTCGCAGTCCATCATGAAGCCGATGGTGCCGGTCGGCGCCAGCACGGACGCCTGCGCGTTGCGGAAGCCCTTGTCGGCGCCGAGCTTGACGACCTGGGCCCATTCCTTGGTGGCGAGCTTGTGCACGTCACCGTCGATCGACGACAGCGTCCGCAGCGCATCATTGGCGGCCTGGTGCTTCCGCATGACGCGCTGGTGGGCATCGGCATTGCGGGCGTACCCGTTGTAGGGGCCCACGATCGCGGCAAGCTCAGCAGAACGGCGATAGGAGGTGCCGGTCATCAGCGAGGTGATCGCCGCAGCGAACGCGCGGCCGCCCTCGGAGTCATAGCCGTGGCCGGTTGCCATCAGCAGGGCGCCGAGGTTGGCGTACCCGATGCCGAGCTGGCGATAGTTGCGGGTGGTCTCCCCGATCGACTCGGTCGGGAAGTCGGCGAAGCAGATCGAGATGTCCATCGCAGTGATGATGATTTCGACGGCCTTGGCGAAGGTGGCCGCATCGAAACGATCATCCTCGGTGAGGAACTTGAGCAGGTTGAGGCTGGCCAGGTTGCACGACGAGTTGTCCAGCGACATGTATTCCGAGCACGGGTTGGACGCCGTGATCCGGCCGGTTTCCGGGTTGGTGTGCCAGTCGTTGATCGTGTCGTCGTATTGCAGGCCCGGGTCGGCGCACTCCCAGGCCGCCTTGGCGATCTTGTCGAAAAGGTTGCGGGCATCGACGCGCTCGATCTCGCGGCCATCGGTACGCGCAGTCAACGGGAAGTCGGTGCCGTCCTCGACCGCGCGCATGAAGGCATCGGTCACGCGGACGGAGTTGTTGGCGTTCTGGTATTGCACCGAGGTGATGTCGCGACCGCCCAGGTCCATATCGAATCCGGCGTCGCGCAGGGCGCGGATCTTGTCCTCCTCGCGCGCCTTGGTCTCGATGAACTCCTCGATATCGGGGTGATCGACATCGAGCACGACCATCTTCGCGGCGCGACGCGTGGCACCACCCGACTTGATGGTGCCGGCCGAGGCGTCGGCACCGCGCATGAAGGACACCGGGCCGGAGGCAGTGCCGCCCGAGGAGAGCAGCTCCTTGGAGGAACGGATGCGGGACAGGTTGAGACCGGCGCCCGAGCCGCCCTTGAAGATGAAGCCCTCCTCCTTGTACCAGTTCAGGATGGAGTCCATCGAGTCGTCGACCGAGAGGATGAAGCAGGCGCTCACCTGCTGGGGCGACGGCGTACCGACGTTGAACCACACCGGCGAGTTGAAGCTGAACACCTGGTGCAGCAGCATCCAGGTCAACTCGTGCTCGAAGATCTCGGCATCGGCCTCGGAGGCGAAATAGCCGTGTTCGGCGCCAGCGGCCCGATAGGTCTTGACCACGCGGTCGATGAGTTGCTTGAGCCCCTGCTCGCGGGCATCGGTGCCCAGCGCGCCGCGGAAATACTTGGTGGTGACGATCGTGGAGGCGTTCATCGACCAGAAGTCGGGGAACTCGACGCCACGCTGCTCGAAGACGTTCTCACCCGTCTTCCAGTTGGTCTGGACGATGTCGCGCCGCTCCCAGGTGACCTCATCATAGGGATGCATACCTTCAGTGGTGAAGACGCGTTCGATCGTGAGGCCGGTGCGGGCCTTGCCGGTCTTGCGGCTTGAGCGCGCGGTCTCGGTCATGGACGTTCCTCTCGGGTGATGCGTCACGGCGACGCGTCCTTGGTGGTGGGTGTTGCGTGTTGATTGCGATTGACGCCTATTCGGCGACGGTGGCCTGCTCGGCCCGCAGTCGAGCGATCTCGTTCTCGAAATCGTCGACGGATTCGTATTGCTTGTAGACACTCGCAAAACGGAGATAGGCCACCTCGTCGAGCGCCCCGAGAGGCTTGAGGATGGCCAGCCCGACTTCGTCGGCGGGAATCTCGGGAAGACCGGAAGCCCGGAGAGCCTCTTCGACCTCCTGGCCGAGCCGCGCCAGCTGTTCTTCGGTCACCGGACGACCCTTGCAGGCCTTCCGCACGCCGCTGATCACCTTGTCGCGGTTGAACTGCTCGACCACTCCGGAACGCTTCACGATCACCATCTGCATGGTTTCCAGCGTCGTGAACCGACGCTCGCACGCCGGGCACTGTCGCCGACGCCGGATGCCGGCGCCATCGTCGACAGACCGGGAGTCGAGCACACGAGAGTCGGAATGACGGCAATAGGGGCACCGCATGACAACTCCCTTCTGCTTGGCCTCCCCTGCCCTCAGAGACCCATCTGGGGACAACTCTGGGGACAAGGGTGTGAATTCGCTGTGGATACGATGTGGACAACAACCACAACCTGTGGATGAAGAACACGCTTGTAACTACTAGATATAGGTACCCTACGACCGAAGAGCCCCAAGAGCAAGTAATGGAGGGCAAACCTTGCAGGGCCTTCGACCTCCGATCCGACAGCCCTAGTCAGAGCCGGGATGGGGCGTCAGAGGAGATTGCGCAACACGGCAAAGACGAGCGCCGGAACCCCCAGCGCCACAACAAGAGCGAGCGGGGAAAGACGATCCAGGAAGCTCAGCGGCCCGGGCAGCCCTACCGGTCGACCGGCCACGAGGCGGACGCCGGTCCACACCCACACGAATGCGAATGCAACCCCGAGCACCAACACGAACGGGTTCCAGCCCCAGGCACCAGCGAGGTCGCCACCCAGAAGAGCTGCGCCCATTCTTGACGACCCGCACACCGGACACAGGAGACCGGTCAACGACAGGAAGGGACAGGGAACCCCTTGACCCGTGGCGACATAAACCCCACCGGCAGCAAGACAGGTGCCACCGAGGATCGACAGCAGCGCGAATCTTCGCCGACCGTCGACCAAGCCGACATCGGGGGCCAGGGTGGTCACCGATCCATTATCACCGAGCTGCCACCACTGGAGCCGACGAGCCGGGCTCGGCCGTGACGCGCAACGCAGTCGTCGTGATGCAGAACAGCGCGGCGACCACCAGCGCCACGATCAACGCCATCGCCAGTGCGATCCCTCGGTCGGTGAGCACCACCGGCTGCGAGGAAATCTGGGCCGCGCCCGATCGGGTCGGATTGCCACCCCCGCGAATCGCCGGCCCGGACACCGCGGGCCCGCGTACGCCGCGCGGACCGGAGCCGCGTCGGGGCTGCTGGGCCACCGCACGAGGCGCCACCTTGACCCGCTGCTGACGCCGTCGCTCGGCCCGGCGCACCCCGGTCGAGGATTCCCGCTGCGGGGAACGCCGACGGCGAACATCGATGCGAATCGCATCCTCAGCCAACCCGGCCTGCACACCTGCGTTCATCACTGCCTCCTGAGATGATCGAACCTGTGTTCGATGAAGAGAGTCTAGATCGCAATTGATTCGAACACAACCCCTATTGCTTCCCGAACCTTTGGCGATCTCTGGCATGGCTCCAAGCTCAGCAGGGCCCTCTGACATTTTTTTCGCATCGACGACACGCCCCCGGCTTCGTCGAACAGGTGTTTGAATCATGTTCGATTCGTGCGTAGGATTCCGCACATGGTAGACAGCGAAGACACCCCTACTCCTGCACCCCGTCGACGACGCGGGAGGCCGAGCAAAGCAGAGGTCGAGGCCCAGATCGCAGCCGCAGGCGGATCGGTCAGCGAATTGCCCGATGGGCCCCGCGACGCCGATGGGCTGACACCCCGCCAGCGCCGGATCCTGGAAGTCATCAAGGACGCTGTCGAGTCCCGGGGATATCCCCCGAGCATCCGCGAAATGTGTGACCAGGTCGGTCTGGCGTCATCCTCATCGGTGTCCCATCAGCTGAAGGTGCTCGAGAGCAAGGGTTTCCTTCGCAGGGATCCCAACCGCCCTCGCGCGCTGGAGGTGTTGCTCCCGGGTTCCGGGTCGGGCTCGGGGCAGGCCGCCGAGACATCGGTCGATCCCACCGGCATCGGCGACGCTTTCCCGGACGCGATCCGGGTTCCCGTGCTCGGCCGCATCGCGGCGGGCGGGCCGATCCTGGCCGAGGAGCGGGTCGAAGACGTGTTTCCGCTTCCCAAGCAACTGGTGGGCGACGGCACACTCTTCATGCTCGAGGTCAGTGGCGATTCGATGATCGACGCGGCGATCTGCAGCGGCGACTGGGTCGTGGTGCGTCAGCAGCCGACCGCCAACAATGGCGACATCGTTGCGGCGCTCCTCGACAACGAGGCCACCGTCAAGACGTTCAAGAAGACCGGATCCCAGGTGTGGCTCATGCCTCACAACCCGGTCTACGACCCGATCGACGGCAACGCGGCCACCATTCTCGGCAAGGTCGTGGCGGTCCTCCGGCGCGTCTGACCCACCGGGATCGCCGGCGATCAGGCGTCGCTGCCGGCCGCCAGCCTGCGCAGCGCCTGAACGGCGACTTCGCGGTCGTGTGTCAGCCACATGGGCGGCATGCCGGCGCGCAGGAACGATCCATATCGTGCGGTCGCCAGTCGGGGATCGAGGACGGCCACGACTCCCCTGTCGGTCGAGCGCCGGATGAGTCGGCCCGCGCCCTGCGCCAGCAACAGGGCCGCGTGCGTGGCCGCCACTGCCATGAAGCCGTTCCCACCGGCTTCCGCGACCGCCTTCTGGCGCGCCTGCATGAGGGGATCATCGGGCCGCGGGAAGGGGATCTTGTCGATGATGACGAGACGACAGGTGTCCCCCGGCACGTCGATGCCCTGCCACAGCGACATCGTGCCGAACAAGCTGGTCTCGGGCTCCGCGACGAACCGTCGGGTGAGTTCCGACAGTTGCGCGTCGCCCTGGCACAGGATCGTGTGACCCTTCAGGTTCTCGCGGGCGTGCCGGGCGGCGAGTTCGGCCGATCGCTGGGAGGCGAACAGGCCGAGCGTACGCCCTCCCGCCGCCCACACCAGCTCGGACACCTCACTCAGGACCTCGTCGGTGATCCCGTCGCGCCCCGGCCGGGGCAGGTTGCGCGAGAGGTAGAGAATCCCCTGCTGGGCGTAATGGAAGGGCGACCCGACATCCACCCCGCGCCAGGTCAGCTCTTCGTCCTCGGCCGGAAGTGACGCCACCTCGCGGCGCTCGTCCCGCCGCAGGCCCACCGACCCGGCAGCTGCCTCGAAGTCCCCGCCGATCCTCAGCGTTGCGGACGTCAGGACAGTTGTGACCTCGCTCAGGACCTTTTCGCGCATGAGACCGGCCACGCTGAGCGGCGCGACCCGCGCTTCCCTGCCCATGCGATCGCGCTCCCCCACATAGACCACGTCGTATTCCGACAGAGTGGCCATGCGCTCCGCCACGTCGAAGATCTCCTTGACCGCGGCCTGGGCCTGGCGTTCGTCGTTGTCGGCTTCTTTGCCGCCCATGGCGGAGACAACGTTGCGGGTGACATCGCGTACCTGCTCGAACGCCCGCACCACGGGCGCATCGGGTCCGGGCACCTGCTCCAGAGGGGCTGCGTCGAGAGCCGTACGCAGGATGTCGCCGACCTCCAGGAAGTCCAGGCCGAGCTCGTCCGACAGCCAGGGCAGGGCACGCTTGGCGATGCGCTCGATCTGCTGGGGGGACAACTCGGCCGATGCGGCGCCGGTCACCCGGGCGACCAGTTCGTGAGCCTCGTCGATGATGACGTGGTCGTGTTCGGGGAGCGCCGTGCCGCCGTGCATGGCATCGATCGCCAGCAGCGCATGGTTGGTTACCACGACATCGGCCGCCCGAGCCACCTCGCGCGACTTCTCGACGAAACACTCCTGCCCATAGGGACAGCGCTGGGCCCCGACGCACTCGCGTACGGGCACCGACACCTGCGCCCAGGCCTTCACGGTGTGAGCCGGCGCGTCGTCGCGGTCGGCGAGGCCGCCGTCGATGGCCTCCTGCTCGGCCCATTCGCGCAGTGCCACCACTTCGGCGCCCACGACCGAGTCGGGCGACTGGGCACTCGCACGCAGGGCATCGACGACCTCGGCCGACCCGAGCAGCGTGTCCTGGTCCTCCGCGGACTGGTCGCGGATGCGCAGGAGGCAGGCGTAGTTGTTGCGGCCCTTCAGAATGGCAGCTCGCGGTCGCTTCCCCGTCACCTTCTCGACGGCGTCGAGGGCTCGCGGGATGTCGGTGTTGGCCAACTGCGCCTGCAGGGCCAGCGTTGCGGTCGCGATGACGATGCGTTCCGATGCCCCGGCAGCGCGCAACAGCGCCGGCACCAGATAACCCAACGACTTGCCCGTGCCCGTCCCCGCCTGCACCAGCAGGTGCTGCCCCGTCGCCAGCGATTCCGCCACGGCATCCGCCATGGCGACCTGACCGGGTCGCTCGCTGCCGCCCAATTGCGCAACGGCAGCGGTCAACACGTCGCGATGGTCGGAGGAGGTCACCGGCCAACCCTAGCCAACGATTCCGAAGTCCGACGGTTGCTGACGCTGCCTACGCTGACTGCATGACGGCACCCCTCCTCGTCCCACCCGGAGCCCGAGCTGAGAGAGTCGCAGCCGTGGGGGGCCACTGGCGCGTACTCACGCAGTCCGCTCCGGCGCCGGAGCGGACGCCCGTCCTTCTCGTCCACGGCGGCGGCTTCGACAATGCCGCCATCTCGTGGTTCCGGCTCATCGAGGCGCTGGGCGCAGAGCGTCCGGTCGTGGCGCCGGACCTGCCCGGGTGTGGGGGTACGCAGGGTGTGGCGGTGGCGGGCCGGGCCGATCTGGTGGCGGACCAACTTGCGGATTTGCTGGAGGCCCTCGGGATCCCGCGGGTCATCGTCTGCGGCGTCTCGATGGGCGGTGAGATCGCTTTGCAAGTCGGCCTGCGTCACCCCGGACGGACGGCTGCGATTGTCGCCATCGCACCGGGCGGCCTCATCGAGCGATTCGGCAGCCCCGCGACGAATGCACTCCTGTGGCTGACGACCCGGATCGGCGATCGCGGCATGAACGCGATCTCGCGAGCGACCGCCCCTCTCGCCCGCCGCACGATGAACGCCATCGTCCGCAACCCGCTTCCGCAACCGGTCATCCAGGAGTTCGTTGCCGAGGCGCATCGGCCGGGCACGGGGGTTGCCTACGGGAAATACAACCGCCGCACCATCAGCCCGACCCGGATGACGAACAACCTGCTGCCCTATGTCACCCGCATCGGCGCCCCGACGCTGTTCTTCCATGGCGAGGACGACCCCACGGTCTCGATCCACGGCTCCGAAGCCGCGGTCGCACTCATGCCGAACGCCCGCCTGGTTCGCGTACCCGATTGTGGACATTGGGCCCAGCTCGAGAAGCACGATGAATTCCTGTCCGCGTGGCAGGAGTTTGGGGCGTGCGCCAACCCGGACTGAACTCAGTCTCGTTCGAATCCTGACTCGTCGAACTTCAGCGTGGTGGCGTTTTCCGACACGGTCCGAATCTTTGCTTCATCAAACTCATCGGGCACCGTGGCCGCCAACTCCAGCGTGATCTCAAGATCCACGCCCGGCGTGGCCGCCAACTGGGAAATCACACCCTCGACAACACGCGCAAACTCAGGGCCATAACGCGCATTTGAGAGTCGCACGCTGCCGTAGAAGCGATTTGGGCCAGCAGGACGCACACGGTCCCTATCGATGACGTCCTTGTCCTTATCCCTTTCCCTCTTGCCTTCCTCGTCGTCATCCCCGTCCTCTTCGTCGTCGCGATCTCTTTCGCGACGACGCTGGGCTTCGGCCAGGTCGGGACGGACCAGAAGCACGCTGTCAGTCACCAAGGTCGCGTCGAAGTCAGGATCCCCGGGCAGGACCAGCCCGGTGAAGACGTCGCCCTCAAGACCCTGCGCCAGCGCGAAACCCTCGGTATTCCAGAGGAATGGTTGCTGTCGGACGCCCTGGCGCAAGACGTCCGAGTCCTTGAGTCGTGGCAGGTTCGGATAGGTGGCGAAGGCCTTCCACAG
>CAZEVN010000114.1:0-9205 GCA_964515145.1 uncultured Enemella sp. | reverse complement strand
TCCATGTTCTGGAGCTTGCGGTCGCGCATCGCGTTCTTGGTGTGGATGTTGAGGAAGGAGCCACCCAGGATCGTGTGGGGTGGCAGGCCGAGATGTGACAGCACGCCGCGGGTGTATTGCTGGATCAGCCCGCGCGGGCCTTCGGGGCGTGCGGTCACGAATGTCAGGTCACCGGGCCGGTCGGGTTCTTTCGCCGCGCCGCGGTCCAGGGCATTGAGCAGGGCGATCGTCCCCGGATAGACCGTGCCGCGCGGATAACGCCGGTCATGGATGACGCACTTGATCGTGTCGTCGATGTCGGACAGCACCCGCAGATCCGAGCCGGTGTTGTCGCTGGCCTGGTCCGCGATGTGTTCGAGCAGCCGATCGCTGAGATCGGAGTCGAGGTCATCGAACACGAGGTGTTCGAGGTCGTGGCGATCACCGGTGGAGTTGAGGCGATATTTCAGCTCGTCGAAGGCCTGTCCCGTCCGCGTAGTGAGCACGTCGACGATGGCTTCCTGGGCGTGCCGCCAGGTCGGGCCGCGGTGAAAGGCCGAGATCGTCTGCGCGAGCGAGTCGTCGGAGAGTTCGCCCACGCGCTCCCGCAGCAACAGTTGCACGGCCTTGTCGGACTGTCCGCGACTGTTGCGGATCGAGGCGATCACGCGTGGCATGTCGACGGTCGCCACGATCTCGTCGAGAAGTCCGACCGGGGTCTGCTGGAGCAGGTCGAGGATGCGGCGGGCGGTTCGGGGGAGCGTCAGCATGCCGCTGGAAAGGTGACTGATCTGGGCTGCAATCGCCTGCACGGGTGCCCCTCACGAGTGAAATCGGGCCCGGCACATCATCGAGCGGGCGGGCAGCCAGATTATCGACATAGTTCCAAGTGGGGTCACCCCGCCCCCTGATCGGAGGCGAGCTCCAATACGCGGGGCCGGGCGTACGCCCACGGGATCCGTTCCTGCTCCAGTCGGAGGTCGTCGGCGCGGACCAGGCGCAATGCCTCGTATTCACTCGCGGTCAGATGGGTGATGTCTCCCCGGAACGGGGCCGGTTCGAGTACGCAGAGTGGGCGGTGGGTTTCGAGGGTCTGCGCATCCATGAGCAGCGACTCGACCGTCGGAACTTCCTGGCGGAACTGGCTCAGGATGGCAAATCCGTGGGTGTCGAGATCGCCCCAATAGAGGATGCGGCTCCCCTCGAGCCAGCGCAGCCGAGTGAGCAGGGTGACGGCTCGCCCATGCCCGTGCAGGGCGATGCCGCCCGGCAGGGCTGGGAGCGAATGCACCGTCGTGAGGTTCTCGCACACCACGATCGTTCGGGGCCGCAGAGGCACGGCGTTCAGCTCCTCGATCGGAGCGGTGAAATCTGTCAGGCCACGGACGGCGAGTGCTGGATCCAACATGCGCACGCGAAACCTCGTCGCAGCCCGGGCGAGACCGGTGTCGTCCCGTCCGGTGATTCCGGCATGCAGGACTTCGACCAGCCGCCGGTGGCGCTCCAGCCATTTGCTGTCGATGCCGGGGACCGGCAGCTCGCGGACCCACAAGCCGGACTCGGGCTCGTTCGCCAGGAAGCCGAGGACATCGCACAACTGCACGAACTCCTGGTCGTCCAGGGCGATCAGCGGACGTGCGGTCCCGGTCAGGGCAGGCCCGAGCGAGCCCGCATCGGGCCACCGCCGGCGCAACTTCCAGACGCGTTCGGCACCACGCGCCCATTCGGGTGCGCGGCCGGCCAGGGCCGCCACTGGCTCGGCCCCCTCACCATGCACCCGGACGGGCACGCGTTGACGCCCCACGCTCGACCAGCTCCGGGTGGCCCACTCCAGCTCGGTGCCTGCCGGCAGTCGGAACCGCGTCCAGGTTTCGATCCAGCGGGCGACCCGGTCGGGGTCGGCAGCGACGGACTGCTGGGTCGGAGGCTGCAGTGGATAGGTCCACGTCTGCTCAGCTCCCAGCCCGAGCTGGCCCAACCAGTCCCGATGCTGATTCGCGAACCGGCGTTCGGCCCACGTCCGGAGGTCGGCCGGAGACCTCACCACAACTCCTGTTGCCCACCCGGGGTCGCGGCATGGTCGGGCGTGCTGGTCGGGCTCCCCGAATCGAATTGCAGCACCTCGAGTCGTGAGCGTCCGTCGTCGTTCAGCACCAGCACGGCGCCGCCGACATAGTCCTCCAGGGTTTGCAGCATCTTCAGCGGAGTCGCCAGCAGGAGTTGGAACCCGAAGTTGGTGAACACTTCCAGCCCGGCCCGGGTGAACTCAGGGTCGGTCTTGTCGAAGGCCTCGTCGAGGGCGACCAAGGCGTAATTCGGTTGTTCGGCCCCGTCGGCTGCCAGCTGGTAGCGCAACGCGGCCGCGAGGCAGAACGTCACCAGTTTCTGGCGCTCCCCACCGGACAGCCCTCCGGCCCCGGTGAAATAGTCCACCGCCCTGCCCTCGGTGTCCTGGACGACCGCGCTGAACTGCACGTGCACTCGTGTGTCCAGCACCAGGCGACGCCACCGGATCTCGTCCGGATCGGTGGAGGCCAGCCGATGCAGGAGCTGTTCCATCCGGTCGAACCGCTCCTCGGCGCGACTGCGCGCTTCGTGGTCGTCGGCATCGCCGTCGAAACTGTCGAGGGACCCGCTGGTGATCTCCCGCAGGCTTGTCATGAACTCCGCGACCGCCGGCATCTTGCGGTCCTCGACTTTGACCTGCAGATAGCGCCCGGGCGAATATTCGGTGCGGCGCAGGGAGGTGTTGATCGGGTCGATCCGGCTGCGGATCTCGCCTCGTGAACGGTTGATCTCCAGCGCGAGCGCCCCCATGTTGTTGCGGGACTGGGTCTGGAGCAGGGAGAAGAATCGCTCCTCGAAGTCGGGCAATCGGTCGCGCTCCAGGTTGTCGAGCAGCGCGAGGAAGTCAGGCAGGAAGTCGAGCCGGGGATAGAGATCGGCTGCCTGGGCCGGCCAGCCCTGCTTGTATTCGCCCATCCTCCGTTCGATCCGGTTCGCCCGATTGGCCACGTCGGCCCGCCCTTTGGTGAGCTCGACCTGCAGGCCACGCTCGACCATCAGCGCCCGCTCGCTGGTGTCCTCGGGCAGCGCTTCGAACCGGGCCGCGAGCGCCTCCGCGACATCCGACGGGATCTCCGGCAGCGCCCGGATGCGCGCCTCCAGCGCGGCGGCGGCGACCCGGAGCTTCTCGGCCCGCTGGGTGAGTCGGTCAAGATCGTTGGTCAGAGCAGCCACGCGCTGATCCGCGGCCCGTGCCGCCGCCCGGCCCTCGGACAGCTCACGCTCCGCCACGCGCAGCTCACCGGATCGCGAATGCAGGAATTCGATCCGCGCCAGGACTTCGGCTCGCTCGCGCTCCGCCCGGGGCAGATCGATCTCGGACCACTCCAGGGCAGCCAGTCGCGCGAGTTGGTCAGCGCCCCGGCGCAGGTCCTGTTCCCGCTGATCGTGCCGCTCCAGGGCCGCGACCGCCGCGTCGCGGGCAGCGACCGCGACCCCGAGGAGCTCCGTCAGGTGGGCCTGTTTGGCCGCCACGGAGAATCCGAGCACCCAGCCGCGGGGGTCGTTCACCCGTTTCCGGTCATCCTTCTCGTGCCTGGTGGCGGAGTGTTTCACCTGACCTTCCCGTGTGACGGCGCGGTCACGTCCCACCAGCTCTGCGACGCCCTCGACACAGTCATAGGAGAACCGACGCGCCAGCTGGGCGGCCAGCCATCCCGCGTACGCCGAGTCGGCGATCTCCACCTTGTCCGGCAGAGACCCGCGCGGGGGAGTCGAAGCGTCCGGGACGGTCGCCGGGACCCGCTCATAGACCAGCCGCGTGCCGAGGTGGTGTTGGTTGACCAGTTCGGCTACGGCCGAATACCAGCCCTCAGGGACCAGCAGCGTGCGCGCGAAGGGTCCCAGCACCCGCTCGATGGCGCCTCGCCAGGTGGATTCGGAGGCCCGGACCTCCAGGAGCTCCCCCACGAGGGGCAGGTCCTTGTCGGCCAGACCGAGTCGACTCGTGATCAGCTCGCGGGCCTCGAGCAGCCGGGGGTCGAGGTTGGACTGCTTGGTGGTGAGGATCCGTAGTTCTTCGGTGAGCCGCTCCGCCTCGTCCCTCGTGTGCCCCCGTGCCTGGGCGAGCTGATAACCATCGGATCTTGCGGCCGCCACCAGGCGGTCCTGTTCGGCGATCGCCTGGTCCAGCCCGGCTCTGAAGCCCGGGAAACCGGCTTCGGTCGCGGGCAGCTCCAGGGCCGCGTCCCGTGCGTACGCCAGCGCCGACTCCCGCGCCCGGCGCCGCGCAGTCACGCGATCATCGAGCAGCGACATCTGGCCCTCCAGGGCGGCGAGTTCGGCACCACCCAGACCGTCGAGCCGGCGCTGCAGGTCGTCGACCCGGGTCTGGTGCCGGGCTGCGTCGTGCTCGGCCTCGTCGAGTTGAGGAGCCAGACGTTCGTGTTCGGCCAAGCAGCTTTGGCGTTGGATCCGGGCGTCCCGGAGTTGGGCGTCGAGCGCCCAGGTGTCGAGGTGCTGGAGTTGGTCGCTGCGCGTGCTCACCACGGATGCGGCCGCTGCGTGGTCACGTTCGAGTTCACGCAACGGCAACAGCGCCTGCAGTTGTCGCCGGGCATCCACAACGGACGCGTGAGCGGCCCGCAGCTCGCTGAACTGCTCGACTGCCTTGGCGGCCTGGTCGAAGGTGGCCGGTTCGTCGAGCATGAACTCGCGCAACAGTGTGTCGAGGCTGTCGAGATTTTTCGCCGACTGGGTCTTGTGGAGCAGCCTCTGGGATTGTTCGGAGGCCAGTCCGAGGCGTCGCCTGAAGCGCGCGGCGAAGGCGGAATAGGTGGCGCTGTAGTGCCACTCCGGATAGGCCGCCCGCAGCCGGCGCACGTCGAGGCCGTTCTCCGCATAGGTCCGCAACTCCGCCAGGTCGGTGTCGCTGTCGGTGATGAGGAAAGCGGATGTCACCTCGGAGGCCGTGGTCGCGGATCGCCGCACATGCATCAGGCGGATCAGTTGGACCGTGGTTGATCCCTGGGCATAGGTCAGGCCCACCGCACTCCAGGTGGCTCCGGGGCGGAGATAGGTGGTGACAATCTCTCCGGTCAGTTCGGTGACCTCGCGGCGATAGGCGCCGCGGATATAGGACACCAGTGATCGGGAGCGGTCGCTGGCGCTGCCCTCCTGGGCGGCCGCATTGAACGACAGCCAACGGGGTTGCACCAGCACGGCCGCCATGGCGTCGAGCAGGGACGATTTGCCGGAACCGGAAGGCCCGGTGACCAGCAGGCCCTTGGGCGGCACCGTGATGGAGAACGCGTCGTCGAACGTCCCCCAGCGGGCGACCTGGAGTCGGGCCAGCCGGAAGGGACTGCGAGACCGGGCCGGGCTCATGAAGCCTCGTCGATCAGCCTGCGCAACTCGCCCGTCACCGACTCCACCTCATCGGCCGTGAACACCAGCGCGAGCACCGGCGAGATCTCGAATCGATCCTCCTCCTTGGTGGCCAACAGGATCGAATGCTCCTTCATCTTGGTGACCGAGCCGTTGATCCGGCGGGCAAACGTCGCGTCGTCCGTGCTGGTCGCCGGGCGATAGACCTGTAGTTGCTCGTCGATGTCCTGGCGCCCGATGATCACCCGGCCGTCGTCGTTGTCCATGCGCAGCAACTCGGATCGGAGAAACAGGACGAGAGCGGTGTCGAGCAACGTGAGCCGACTCGACCGGATCACGCGCGGCACGTCCAGGTCCTCCGCGTTGAGATTGTGGACGAACGCGACTTCGCGCTCGGGATCGAGGACCAGCTCAAGGAACAGGTCACCGAGTCGCCGGCGGATGACAGTCTCATCGGCGATCAGCGCCGGCCACAGCTTCGGATGGAGCCGCCTGCTGACATAGGGCCCGCGCAACAACTGCACGAGCACACGGCGGGGCAGTTCGCTCAGCTCCCCGGGGTCTCCCGCGAACAGCGTTGACGGTGCTTCGGCCGGCTCGGTCGGTGACATCACACCGTCGACCGGGGGCCGGTCCGGCACGGGGAAGAGATCCGCGTACGCCCGTCTCGGGCGGCTGCTGCTCATGGGCGTCTCCACTGGTCGGGGATGTCGTGGAAAACATAACGATGGGCTCTGACAGTTTTCTCGTCCCCGGCGCGACTGGTCCAGCCGAGATCCTCCGCGCCGTCGATCGGGGCCTTCGCCTCGTCGGCGAGCACCATCAGCCCCACGACCGACGCGAGGCCCTGGGTCGCGGGATGAAGCGCGAGCACGTCACCGATCGACGCAGGCGTACGCCGTCGCAGTGTCGCCACGACACTCGTCCGCAACTCAACGAAATCGATCTCGCTGATCCGGACCTGCTCGCGGAGGGCTGCGAGATCGAGTACGCCGGGGATATGGGTGGTGAGTTCGGTCGTGCTGTGCAGGTCAGCCGGATCGTGCAGGGCCCAGCTGCCGACGGAGGCGAGCGGAATCGACGTCGCGGGAAGGTCATAGGGGATCTCGTCGAAAGGGCGACGATGTTCGGCGGCGGCAAGGCACAACGCCTGTGCCTCCTGGAGCGCCGCCGCGAGCCGGCGGTGTTCCTGATAGGCCCGCGATTCCACGAAGCGCCGGAGGCTCCGGGACAGGCCGGTCATGACCGTGCGGACCTGCGTACTCTCCTGCTGCAACGTCCCCAGCAACCGGCGCAGGAACATCAGGTCCTCTGATGGGAGGTCCTCGGCGAAGTCACGGGTGGCGATGCGGTTGACCGCGTCCTCGAACTCGGCACTCCGCTCCGGGTCGAGCACGAGCGCGAAGAATGCCCGGAACGAGCGCCCCGCCTCGGATTCCTCGATGAGATCGACCCCGGCGAAGATCTCGTCCAGTACGCCGCCCCGCGAGCCCGCGTTGTTGATGATCTGCTCACGCAGACCACGGTTGAGGCCCTCCAGCTCCGAGCTGACCATCGCGAAGTCGGCCGGGATCTCATCGGCAAGCCGGAGCGCGTCGGCCAGGCGTTCCCTGGCCGCCGCCGGATCCAGCGGACGATAGTGGCCGGACTCGATCGAGGCGAGCTCGGCATCGATCCGCGCGCGCTGCGCGAGCAGCGACTCCCGGCGGCTGGTGGCCTCGGGGTCGGTGTCGATCGCCAGCGTCGACAGCAGGTCCTGCACGTTGGCGAGTCGTGAGGACGTGACAGACGACTGGGGCTGATTGAGACTCTCCACGAACCGGACCGCGGCCAGCGCGGGAGCCGAGACCTCGATGGTTTCCTCGCGGCCGGTGCCGATGCGTCGAACGAGAATGCCGGCAGCGACCCATTGATTCGTGTAGTCGGTCGCCGTCCGGGGCAATTCCCCGAAGCCCGCATCCCGCAGCTCGGCCAGGTCCTCGTCGAGAAGCTCGATGAACTCCGTGGCGGGGAGTTGACGCTGCTGGGCGAGGTGATGGCCGAGCACGGCCGCCAGCACCGGCATCAGGTCGGCACGGAGCAGGGTCAGGCCAGCTTCGTTCAACAGTCGCCGGAACGCGAACGCCCGGCCGGTGGGCGTGGCCATGGGCCGAGGCTACCGGGGTTTTCGGGGTCGACCGGTTTTGTCAGTGGGACCTATTAGGGTCGTGTCCGTGGTGGATGACGAGGGCGAGTTCGACGACGCCGAGGACTATGGCTTCGAGACCTATGATCAGGAGGGCGAGTCCCTTCTCGGGGACGATGAGCCTCCTCCTGCGCCGGTAGCTTCAGCGCCGGCGGCGCCTGCCGCTCCGGAGCGCATGCCCGCGCCGGATCGTCCGGCGGCTCCGCTCGCGCTCTATCGGCGCTATCGACCCGACAGCTTCGCCCAGGTCATCGGCCAGGAACACGTCACCGATCCGTTGCAACGGGCACTCACCAACAATCGCGTCAACCACGCCTATCTGTTCTCGGGCCCGCGCGGCTGCGGCAAGACGACCTCGGCCCGCATCCTCGCGCGGTGCCTCAACTGTGAAAAGGGGCCGACGCCGACTCCCTGCGGTGAGTGCCAGTCGTGCCGGGATCTGGCTCGCGGTGGCCCAGGTTCCATTGATGTCATCGAGATCGATGCCGCCTCCCACGGCGGTGTCGACGATGCGCGTGACCTGCGTGAACGGGCCTTCTTCGCGCCGGTCCACAGCCGCTACAAGATCTACATCATCGATGAGGCCCACATGGTCACGCCGCAGGGTTTCAATGCCCTGCTCAAGCTCGTCGAGGAGCCGCCGCCCCATGTGAAGTTCGTGTTCGCGACGACCGAACCGGACAAGGTCATCGGCACGATTCGCTCGCGGACCCATCACTATCCCTTCCGGCTTGTGCCGCCCAAGACTCTGCAGGGCTATCTGGCCGGTCTGTGTGAGGCCGAGGGCATCGCCGTCGAGCCGACGGTGCTGCCCCTGGTGGTGCGGGCCGGGGGCGGCTCGGTGCGGGATTCGTTGTCGGTCCTCGACCAGCTGCTGGGCGGGGCGACCGATTCCGGGGTTTCGTACGCCCAGGCCGCGGCCCTGCTCGGTTATACGCCCGACTCGCTGCTCGACGAGATCGTCGATGCGTTCGCCGCAGGGGATTCGGCGGGCGTGTTCGCCAGCATCGACAAGGTGATGGAGGTCGGCCAGGACCCGCGCCGGTTCGGCGAGGACCTCCTGCGTCGGCTGCGTGACCTGGTGATCATCGCTGCCGTTCCCGATGCGCTCGCGAGTGGCCTGGTCGAGGCCGCCGATGACCAGGGGGAGCGGCTGCTCTCCCAATCGGCGGCCTTGGGTCGGGGTGAGTTGACCCGAGCCGCCGAGGTGATCGCGAACGGTCTGACCGAGATGCGAGGCACGACCGCTCCGCGGCTTCATCTCGAACTGATGTGTGCCCGCGTCCTGCTGCCCGCCACCGACCATGACGAGCGCGGCTTCCATGCCCGGCTCGACCGGCTCGAGCGGCGCATGGCCGGGCTTCCGGTTGGGGAAATTCCTCCGACTCTGTCCGGCCCGGTCGATGGTGACCTCCCCGCGACGACGGATCAGGCTCCGCCTGACGCTGCGGCACCTCCCGTGCAGCCGAGCCCACCGACGCGCACAGGCCCACCACCGCCGCCGGCCCGACCAGCTGCTCCGCCCGCCGCGATGGAACCCGCGTCGACTGCGCCGGAACCGGCCGCGCCCCCGATGCAACAGCCGCCTCCGGCCGCTGGAACGAGGCTGCGGGGGGTGGGGATTGGGTCGCCGCAGCCGAGCCAGGGAGG
>CAZEVN010000113.1:0-9338 GCA_964515145.1 uncultured Enemella sp. | reverse complement strand
AGCACCACGCAGCAGGGAGTGCCAGTGTCACGATCATGGTTGGCCTGCGCGATCAGGCCACCGAAGACATCGTTGAACAGGTTATGGGGCCGTCCACTCCTCGGTACGCCGGTCGGACATGGGTTACGCCGCTCGGCTAACTGCTGTCGAAGCCTGGCTACCGCGAGGGCGAGCGGGACGTCAACGAGCGGAACGCTAGCGAGCGGGCTGCGGAACTTGCCGATCTGGTCACCGGTCAGGCCGAGCCCACTCTTTTCCGAGTCGCAGTCGACGTATCAGAGCTCAGGACGCTTGCTGAAGCCTCCACCAGCAGCATGGGAGCGACTGGGCTTTGTCGTATAGCCACGCTCGTTGCGAGGAGTCAGGGGCGAAATGCGGCTTCCGAGTATGTCTCCAAGCGGTTGGAGGAGTTGGGCGCCAGGACTGACCCTGCCGCCAATCTCGAACGGGACGTAGCCCCTCAAGTGATGGCGGCTCTGGCCCTGATGTGACGCCCGCTAATCAGCACCGGGCGGTCCTGCACAACGGACGTCCTGGCTACGAGGTCCGTGGTCTTGGCTGGCACCTTGGACAGAAGAAGCTCGACCGGTTCATGAACTGCTCCCGCACAATCGGCGTCCCGCACCTATGACAAGGTCTGTCGGCTTGTCCGTATGCAGAGAGCTCGCGCGAGAAGTAGCCGGCCTCGCCATTGACATTCACATAGAGCGCGTCGAACGAGGTTCCGCCCACCTCGAGGGCATCGGCCATGACGTCGCGAGCAGCCGCCAGCAGACCGAAGGCCGCCGGGCGGCTGAGCGTACGCCCCGGCTTGTCGTAGTGCAGCCGCGCGCGCCAGAGGGCCTCATCGGCATAGATATTGCCGATCCCGGACACGACCGTCTGGTCGAGCAGGAGCCGCTTGATGGCCGACTGCTTGCTACGGATCTTGCGTACGACCGCGTCGACGTCATAGTCCGGGTCGAACGGATCCCTCGCGATGTGGGCGATCTCGGACGGGAGTTCCGCTCCCCCGATGGAGACCGAGAGCCCACCGAACATCCGCTGGTCGACGAACCGGACCTCATGCCCTCCGTCGGCGAAGGTGAATCTCACGCGGGTGTTCCGCGCATCGGGTACGCCGGGTTCGGCGGTGCGGAACTGTCCGCTCATCCCAAGATGCACGAGGATTGCGTCCCCATCGACCATTGGGAGCCACAGATATTTTCCGCGACGCCTCGGTTCGGCGAACTCACGACCCACCAGGGTCGCAGCGAAGTCAGCAGGGCCGGCGAGGTGCCGGCGTACCGGCCGGGGGTGGAGTACCTCCACGCCGGCGATGATGCGTCCGGTCAGGTGGCGGACCAATCCGGTCCGCACGGATTCGACTTCAGGCAGTTCCGGCATCGTTGCCGACTTCGGAGCTATCCACGGCTACCGGGGTCTCGACTGCCTGACGAAGGAGCCCGAAGGCGATGCCGGCTGCTTCTTGCTCGGCGGTCTTTTTGTTACGCCCCTTGCCCGGACCAAAGCGGTCCTCACCGAGCACGACCCAGGCTTCGAAGCGCTTGTCGTGGTCGGGACCGGACTCGGAAACGTCATATTTTGGGGCGCCGCGCCCATTGGCCGCGGCGAGCTCCTGCAAGGACGTCTTCCAGTCCAGCCCGGCGCCGAGCCGAACGGCCTCCGCCATGAGCGGATCGAAGAGGTGATGAACGAGAATGCGGGCGCCGCTGATGCCATGACTGAGGAAACACGCCCCGATCAGGGCCTCCATCGCATCGGACAGGATCGAGGACTTGTCGTCGCCGCCCGTGCTGATCTCGCCCCGACCGAGACGCAGAAGCTGTCCCACACTCAGGCTGCGGGCGACGCCGGCCAGCGCTCGGGCGTTGACGACCGCCGCACGGAGCTTGGCGAGTTCGCCCTCGCTGAGATCGGGATGCGTCGCATAGAGATGCTCGGTCACCACCAAGCCGAGGACCGAGTCGCCGAGGAACTCGAGGCGCTCGTTGGTGGGCAGCCCGCCGTTCTCGTACGCGTACGAACGATGCGTGCGGGCGAGCTCAAAGAGCTGGGAGTCCAGTGGGACCCCCAGCTCGATGCAGAGCTGTTCGATCCCCAGCGAGGGATCGGCGATTCGGGTCAGGATTCGATGACCTGCCGACGCGCGTTGCGCGGGCCATACTGACCGCAGGCGGGGCAGGCGGTGTGGGGCAGGTGCTTCTCCCGACAGGTGGGGTTGACACAGGTCACCAGCGTGGGCGCCTGGGTCTTCCACTGGGAACGGCGGTGCCGGGTGTTGCTGCGGGACATCTTCCGCTTGGGAACAGCCACGATCTATCTCCTGTTGACATGCACCATCCGGCGACCCGGCCGGTGCCGGACGGTCGGTGCTTCTTGGTTGGGTTCAGTTGTCCTGGGCGGACTGCCACCCCGCCAGGTCTCCCCAGCGCGGATCGATCGCGTCTCCGTGGGTGTGATCGGGATCAGCGTTGAGGTTGGCCCCACACGTCGGGCACAACCCCGCGCAGTCCTCCTGACACAGAGGCATGAACGGCAGTTCCAGCACCACCTCGTCGCGGATCAGTGGTTCGAGGTCAAGCACCTCGCCCTCCATCCGGCTGGCATCGGTGTCGTCGGGCTCCATGCCGGGATAGAGATAGAGCTCCTGGACATCGATCACGAGCTCCTGCTCGATCGGTTCCAGACAGCGTCCGCACTCCCCTGCAACGGTGACCGTCGCCGTTCCGCTGACCAGCACGCCTTCCACCACGGATTCGAGCCGGAGCTCGAGCGCGATGGGCGACGCCGGTGGTACGCCGATTACGTCGCTGCCCATCCCGTCAGGCGCCGGGACGTCTGTGATGATCTCCTTCATCGCTCCCGCACGACGACCCAGATCGTGGGTGTCGAGAACCAGAGGAGACCTCCGGTCCACCGGGCGTTCAGACGGACTCATCCCAAACCCCTTCAGCGCATGACGGCATGACGTCGCCATAACCGACCGCCAACTTTACCGTTCGGGCGTGTTCGAGGCAAACGCCCTAGGATGCAGCCTGTGGGAGGAGCCAGCTCATGATGACCCAGTCAAGCACTGGGGTGCCCCCGCGCCGGGGTCGGCGCGTTCGCCGGATGACCGTGCGTACGCGCGTGCTGGTGGCTGTGTCCTTCCTGTCCCTCCTGGCGCTCCTGTTGGCCGGTTTTGTGGCGTACGCCCTGGAACGCCAACGGATCGACAAGTCGGTCGACGATCTGCTCAGCCAGCGGCACGCCACGGTCGAGGCCCTGGTCGACAGAGCGACTGATCCTACGACCGGAGCCCGGATCACTACGACTCGGGCCATGCTCCGAGCCTCGATGCAACTTGTCCAGGCCGGCCCCAACGAAGGGTCGGTTGCCATGATCGGCGACCGGGTGGCTTGGACGGCCCCGGTAGGTGTGAACCTGCGTCCCGAGAACGACCCGCAGCTGCTGGCCGCGATCCGGGCGACAGACCCCACCCAGGTGCTTGCAGAGACGGTGCCCACCGGGCAGGCGACCTATCGGGTCATCGTGATTCCGGTGGGAATGGTCGGCGATCCCGAAATCGGGAAGTTCGCGTGGGCGGTGAATGCGTCCGCGGAACATGCAGAGCTCCAGCGGTCCTACCAGACCTACGTTGTGGTGGGCCTGCTGGCGCTGATGGTCGTCGGGCTCGTCGCCTGGCTTCTCATCGGGCAACTCCTCGAACCGATCAAGCTCCTCCGCGAGACGGCCCAGGAGATCACCGAGACCGACCTGTCGCGACGGATCCCTGTGCGTGGCAATGACGATCTCGCCCAGCTCACTCTCACCGTGAACGCGATGCTCGGTCGTCTCGAAAACACCTTCGCAGCCCAACGCGAGCTTTATGACGATGTGGGCCACGAGCTCAAGACTCCGCTGACGGTTCTGCGGGGCCACATGGAGGTCATGAACGTCCGCGACTCGGATGATGTGGCAGCGACCCGTCGCAGGGTCATTTCCGAAGTCGACCGGATGGCCCGCCTGGTCGAGGACCTGATCACCCTGGCCAAGTCGGAGAGGCCGGACTTCGTGCGGCTCCAGCCGGTGGATGTCGCGGCCCTGACGGACGAGGTGCTGGCCAAAGCGACCGCACTGGGCCCGCGTCGCTGGACACTGGAAGATCTGGCCGACGTCCGGGTGCTCGCTGATCCCCAACGCATCTCCCAGGCTCTTCTCGAGCTGGCCCGCAACGCCGTGAAGTTCTCCGAATCCGGCAGCCGGATCGCCATCGGCAGCGACGCCGACGACAAGCTGGTCTGGCTATGGGTGCGTGACGAGGGAACCGGCATCGCCCCCGATGAACAAGCGCGCGTCCGCGAGCGCTTCACCCGACTCGGGGATCGGACCGTCGAGGGTTCCGGCCTCGGATTGGCCATCGTGTCGTCCATCGCCGAAGCACATGGCGGCCAACTTCGCATCAGCTCCACCCCGGGTGTCGGATCCACTTTCACCCTCGAGATGCCTCGCAACACCCCGCCGGACGAGCCGCTCGGCGCTGCACTCCCCGAACTCCAAGAGGAAGTCCTTTGAGCACCATCCTGATCGTCGAAGACGAAGCCGCCATCGCATCCTTCATCGCCAAGGGTTTGGAGTCGGCCGGCTTCTCCACCGAAACTGCCAGCAACGGCACAGACGGTGCAGCGCGGGCCACGAGTGGCGCCGTTGATCTGATGATCCTGGATCTGGGTCTTCCCGATATCGACGGATTTCAGGTCCTGGAGCGCGTACGCCAGGCGATCCCGACCCTGCCCGTCATCATCCTGACTGCTCGCTCGTCGGTCCCGGACACGGTTGCGGGTCTCGAGAGCGGGGCGGACGACTACATGCCGAAGCCTTTCAGTTTCGAGGAGTTGCTCGCGCGCGTACGCCTGCGCCTGCGTCCGGCTGCCAACCCCGACGCAATGATCCTCACGCACGGTGGCCTTAGCCTCGATGTCCGGACACGCCGTGCAGCAGTGGGCGACCGACAGATCGAACTGACGGCGCGGGAGTTCGCCCTGGCCGAAGCGTTCCTCCGCAACCCTGGCCAAGTTCTCAGTCGTGAGCGCCTGCTCGCCGACGTTTGGGGCTTCGACTTTGATCCAGGATCAAACGTTGTCGAGGTTTATGTTCGTTATCTCCGGCGCAAGATCGGGGCCGGCTACTTCCTTACGGTCCGAGGCCAGGGATATCGCCTGGCCTGATCCCGCTCAGCCGCGCGTACGCCGGCCCGGGCGACGCCGGGCGCTCCCGATGGGAGTCGGCTCTGCAGCCGGTCGAGCCGGCTGACGGTCGGGGCGTTCATTGCCCTTGCCGTTGTTCGAGCCTGGAGCCTGACCGTTGTTCGACCCGGATCCATCCGGTCCCTGACCGTTGTTGGAGTCCGGTCCCTGACCGTTATTGGAGCCCGGACCCTGACCGTTATTGGAGCCCGGACCCTGACCGTTATTCGAGCCCGGACCCTGACCGTCATTCGAGCCCGGACCCTGACCGTCATTCGAGCCCGGCCCCTGACCGTCATTCGAGCCCGGCCCCTGACCGTCATTCGAACCGGATCCATCCGATCCCTGACCGTTATTGGAGTCGGGTCCCTGACCGTTATTGGACCCCTCGTCAGAATCTGAGCGCTGGCCGTTGCCGGAGCCTGATCCCTGCCCATTGTTGGAATCCGGGCCCTGGCCGTTGTTCGAGCCCTGCCCCTGGCCGTTCGAGCTCTGTCCCTGGCCATTGCCCGAGTCCGAGCCTTGCCCATTGCCCGAGTCCGAGCCCGTGCCCGGGCCCTGACCGTTGTTGGAACCTTGGCCCTGACCGTTGTTGCCCTCGGATGGAGCCGGAGGCCTCGTCGATGGCCGAGGGTCACGCGTCGGGACGGGCTCGGGCACTGTGGTGGTTCCACCGCCCCCGGGCGTGGGGGCCGGAAGTGCCTCGTCATCGCTCAGCGAGCCAGACCTGTCGGGCATGCCCGGAGTATCGGCAGACTGAGGGCCGCGGCCACCGGGAGGACCAGTCTCACCCGTAGGAGAGCCGGGTGCGGCCGACGGATGTTGCGAAGAAGCAGCGCCAGACGCATCCACAGGCTCATCGCCCGAATCCGTAGGGGAAGCGGTGGGCGGGATCGGCCGGCCATAGGCATCCAACTCGATGGGTGGGGCCAGTGGAACCTGGCCGGAGTCCGCAAGCGGAGCACCATCCTGGGCCGCAATCCGAGCTTGAAGCGCACTTCCGAGCACCAAGTCACGAGGCGCAAAAACCTCGACACCGACCGCACCGATGGCGATGGACATCGACAGCGCGGCCACAGCCACGGCACCCGTAGCGCGACTCGGTCTATTCATCTGGTCCGTTTCCTCCCCGACCAGTATCGCGCACGCGGTCGCGAATGACCTCAAGATAGAGGGCTGTTAGTCGTGTGTGTGGAGACTCTCATCATCCAGCGCGGATCGCTCGGACAGTCTCTGACGAGCTGTTGCCACCTGGCTTGTCGTCCGATGCAGCACCGACTCGAAGGAGGCCATCCGTGAGTCGATGAACAAGTCGGTTTCGCGGCGAAGGGCCGCGCACTCCTGTTCGGTGTCCTGACGGAGCCGATCAGCAATCTCGCGGGCCTCCCGCACGATCTCGTGTTGATCAGCCATCCGATTCGCTTCAGCGCGAGCCGAGGCCAAGATGCGCTCGGCCTCGGCATCACTGTTGGCCAGAAGACCCTGGGCCCGGCCGAGCTCTTCGGGCAGTGCCCCCCGGATCCGGTCGATCAGTTCGAGCAACTCGGCCCGATTGACCACGCACGAGGCTGACATCGGCACACTCTTCGCCTGACTGACAATCGTGCGGAGCTGATCGAGGCCCTCTCCGGCCCCGGCGATGGGGTTGTCGGTCATGCTTCCTCCTCCTTGGTCGCTGCGCGCTCCGCGAGCTTGCGGCGAATCCGATCGATCACCGGTGGGGGGACCAGTGCGCTGATGTCCCCGCCCAGCAGTGCCACTTCGCGCACAAGGCTGGACGAGACGAACGACCATTGCGCGGAGGTCGGCAGGAACAGGGTGTCGACCCCGGACAGATGTGAATTCATCTGGGACATCTGGAGCTCATAGTCGAAGTCGGCACCGAAACGCAGACCTTTGGCAATCGCCCCGATGCCATGGGCCCGGCAATAGTCGACGAGCAGGCCCTGGAACAGCACCACGGAAACGTTGGGCAGTTCCGCCACACACTCCCGGATCATGTCAACCCGTTCCTGGGGCTGGAACAGGCCGCTCTTGGACATGTTATGCCCCACCGCGACGATGACCTCGTCGAACATCTGTGCGGTTCTCGACACGATATCCAGATGGCCGAAGGTCACCGGATCGAACGATCCGGGGCAGATGGCTTTCATCGCGATTCCTCAAGTTCGGCGAAGTGCAGCGTCGTCTCACCGTAGCGCCGCGACCAGTTCTCGGTCACGGAGGCGGGCCAGACCGGCTCAGGGCTGCGCGAGGACCGCTCCAGGACGATGAGACCGGCTCCGGCGACCCAACCACCTGCCGTCAGCGCGGTGATCACTTCGTCGACCGTGTCATCGCGCACGTCATAGGGAGGATCGAGCCAGACCACATCGAACGGACGCGCACCACCCGCGAGGACTTGTTCGACCCGAGCTGTCCGAACCTCCACTCGCAAACCCGTGGTTCGGGCGTTCGTGCGGATCAGTTCAGCGGTCTTCCGATCCGCTTCGACCAGCAGGACCGGATCCGCACCCCGGCTTGCAGCCTCGAGTCCGACCGCGCCCGAGCCTGCGTACAGATCGAGAAAGGAGAGTCCCTCCAGGCCGGTGTCCGTCCCGAACCAGGACTCAAGCGCCGAGAACAACGCCTCCCGAACGCGATCCGTTGTCGGACGGGTGCGGGAATGTGCCGGGGTGGCCAGACGGCGACCCTTGGCAGTGCCTGCGATGATCCGGCTCACCGGCCTCACGCTAGCGGAGGCCCTTCGCCATTCGATCCCGCACCGACATACGCTCAGATCGATGGAAAGTTCTGACCGCTCGCCTCACACCCACGGAGGGCTCCATGACCGCATCCCCCAACCCCGTGATCGAACTGTCCGAGGCTGAGGCTTGGGAGTTGCTGGCCACGCGCCCCGTGGGCAGGCTCGCCACCAGCGTTGCGCAGCAACCGGACATTTTTCCGGTGAACTTCGTTGTCGACGACGGCTGCATCGTGTTTCGGACAGCACAGGGCAGCAAGCTGCTGGAGCTGACGATCAACGAGCGCGTCGCTTTCGAAGTGGACGACTGGGAGGTCGACCTGGGCGGCTGGAGCGTGGTGTGCCGTGGCGCTGCGGAAGTGATCGAACAGCAGGCCGATCTCGAACACGCCGAATCGCTCGATCTGAGGCCGTGGGTCCAGACCATCAAGACCGTCTTCGTCAGAATCCGCGTCAGGGAGATCGTCGGCCGCAGATTCCATTTCGGCCAGCTGGATGACAACTGACTGGGGTAGGCACGTGCGGAGTTCACGGCTGGGGCAGGTTCAGCTTGCCTCCGCGAGCTGAGACCACGGGAGCTGAAGAGACCACGGAAGCGTCCGCAGCAGACCCTGAGCCTGACAATCAGGATCGTTCAAGCCAGTCGGCCGCTGCCGCCTCTTCCAGCTGTTTGACCGCATCGGCCACTCCGGGATGGGTGCGTTCCGGATCCCGCTCGACCCAGTCCTCGGCGATCGTCCGGGTCTGTCCGATGAGTTCGATGTGATCGAGCACGCGCAGGAGTTTGAGACTGGACCGGATCCCTGCCTGCGCGGCGCCCATCACGTCACCCTCCCGGCGCTGCGCCAGGTCAGCCTCGGCCAGTTCGAACCCATCCCGGGTCGCCGCAACGGACGCCAGTCGTTCAGCCGCCGGAGTGCCCGAGGAGGTCTTGGTCAGCAGGAGACACAGCCCGGAGTGTTCTCCCCGGCCGATGCGACCACGCAACTGATGGAGCTGCGAAATGCCGAATCGGTCGGCATCGCTGATGACCATCACCGACGCGTTCGGCACATCGACTCCGACCTCGATGACGGTGGTCGAGACGAGGACATCGATGTCGCCTGCTGAGAAGCGCCGCATCACGTCTTCCTTCTCGTCGGGTGGCAGCTGTCCGTGCAGACGCGCGACTCGCAGGCCCGCCAGTGGGCCGCGGGTCAGCTCCTCATAGAGGTCGGTCACATTCCGGGGCTCGATCTTGGCCGACTCCTCATCCACGATGCGAGCGACTTCGCCTGACTTATCGGTCTTGTTGATCTGGGGGCACACGATGAAGGCCTGTCGACCGGCCCGGACCTCCTCGACCACGCGTTGCCAGGCTCGCCCGA
>CAZEVN010000112.1:0-9373 GCA_964515145.1 uncultured Enemella sp. | reverse complement strand
TGAATCGCCCCAGTTTTCCTTTGCGGCCGACGAGGACGGCAAGGAAGGCGGCGCGGCCGGGACGGTCATGCGGTGTGGTAAGCCCGCGGCTTTGGCGTCGGCAGTGGTTGAGGTCCAGTGTTCGAGCCGCAACCGCAGTTGCACGACGACCCACAGCAGCCCTTGAGTGCGAAGCGATCTGTCGGCACGCTGCCTCCTCATACGCGGCGGAAGATCGCGGAAGCCCTGGGCCACCACGACAGAGACGTACTGCGACGGTAGATGGTCTGTGGTCCACGCCACAAGCGCGAATCAGCCCATGGGGCGTGCATTCTTGCACGACAGCGGGCACGCTCGGTCATTGACGGTGGGCGCAGTTGCACCAACCATCGAGCCCATTGACAGTCAAGGCCGGAGTCGGTCTGTGAGCCACCGTAGGAGTCATCATGAAGCTGTTCCGAGGCAGATTCATCGCGCGTGTCGTGGTTGCCGGGGCTATCGGGGCCGCGGGACTGTTCGCGATGCCGCTTGCGGCGCAGGCCCACGTCACAGTCCAGCCCGGTGAGGCGACCCAGGGCGGATATGGGGTGGTGACGTTCCGCGTGCCCAACGAGTCGGACACGGCGTCGACCGTCTCGGTGACGGTCACTCTTCCGATCGACCATCCGATCACGGGTGTGCGGACGACGCCGATCCCCGGATGGGACGTGGCGACCAAGACCACCACGTTGGATGAGCCCGTGGTCTCACACGGGCGTGAGATCGCTGAGGTCATCTCCGAGGTGACGTGGACGGCGACCGCCGACAACGGCATCGCGCCGGGGACGTATCGAGACTTTCCGCTGTCGCTCGGTCCCCTGCCTGAGACCGACGAGATCGTGCTCCCCGCGGTGCAGACCTATGACGACGGCGAGGTGGTGGCCTGGGACCAGCTGTCCGAGGGAGACGAGGAAGCGGAGAGGCCTGCTCCGGTACTGCGACTGGTTCCCGGGGACGACGCGGGCCACCACGGCACGGAAGCTGGGTCGACGTCGGAGGACGGGGACGACTCGGCCAGCGATACGTTGGCCATCGTGGTCGCGAGTATTGCGGCGCTCCTGGCGCTCGCCGCTCTGGTTGTCGCGTTGCGCTCGCGTCGAGCACCACGGGAATGAGGTAGATCGTGTCTCGCTGGGGGCTGCTTTCTGCACGGACAGCGTTGCTTGCGCTGCTGGCCGTGATGGTTCAGGTGCTTCTGGCACCCACGGCATTCGCTCACACGAGGCTGGTCGACAGCGATCCCGCCGACGGGACTTCGCTGGACACGAGTCCTCAGGTCGTCACCTTGACCTTCTCTGAGGACGTGCCGGCGGACTTCATCGAGATCGAGGTTATCGGGCCGGATGGCAGGGGCTACGCCGACGGAAGCCCAACATCGGAAGGTCCGGTCGTGACGATCAAGCTGGCTCCTCTCGGGCCTGCCGGTGACTATCGCGTGGAGTACGAGCTGGTCTCTGCTGACGGCCACCCCGTGTCCGGGGTCACGACCTTCTCCGTGACATCCGCCGGCGACGGCGACGGTCGAGACCTGGGATCGTCGCCCGATGGCGAGGAGGACCAGGGCAGCCGGACGGCCGTTGTGCTCGGTGCCGCCGGGGCGGTCGTTGTCGTGGTCCTCGTTGGTGCGGTTGTGCTACGCCGTCGGCGAAGTTCCGGTTCCGGGACGGATTCAGTCTGATCCACCGCTGTTGGGCGGGTTCCAGGGTCCGTGCATGGCCGAGGCTTCCTTCTCCACCACGGCTTCAAGGAGGTCTGCGGCCTCACGGACTCGCGGAAGACGGGCGTGTTCCTTCGGCAGGACGAGCCAATAGGAGCTGCTGAACTCGACTTCGGGGAGGATGTGGCACAGGCCCGGGTCATGGGAGGCTACGAACTGCGGCAAGGGGGCGATACCTACCCCGGCGGCGGCCGCCTGCCAGTGAGCAATCACGTTGGTGGACTGCACCATGATGCGTGGCGAGGGCAGGCGCTTCGGAATGTCCCGGAGCCGGTTGATGTCGAGCAACTTGTCGACGTACCAGATCAGGTCGTGATCCTTCAGGTCGTCAATCGTCTCGATCGGCTCGTGGCGCGCAAGATAGGAAGCCGAGGTGAACAGCCGAAGCAAGTACGGCGAGAGATGCTTGGCGAACACACGGTCGGACGAGGGCTTGCCCAGCGTGACAGCCACGTCGAAGGAGCGAACGCTGTGATCAAGCTGGGCGGTCGCGGTCACGAGCTCGATGGTGAGATCGGGGTTCTCTTCTCGTAGGGGTCCGAGATGCGGCGCGAGGATGAACGACCCGAAGCTGTCGGGCGCCAGGATGCGGACCGTGCCCTGCAACCTCGTGTTGTGGCGGTTTCCCACGGTCTCGTTGGCTGCTCGAAGTGCCGCCGCCACCGCCTCCGCCGGGTCGAGTAGACCCTGGCCGGAGGCCGTGAGCTGCCAGCCCGAGGGGTTCCGATCGAACAGTCGTTGACCCGTAGCGCGTTCGAGGGCGTTGATGCGACGTCCGACCGTCGTGTGGTCGACCTCAAGAATCTCGGCGGCCTTGACCAAGCGGCCGGTCTGCGCGACCGCGAGGAAGTACTTCAGATCATCAGCAGAGAGCATGTGTGCATGGTTGCACACGCTGGGGCGAATCTGAGCATTGTTGGCGGCAACGCTGCAAACCTATGCTGGCCGAGTCACATCGGTGACCAACCGACGTTCTCGATTTGGAGGCCCCACAGTGAAGCCCATCATGACCATGTCACCGACCGAGCAGGACGAGCGCGTCGAAGCGCAGTCCAACGGCACGACGGCATCAGACCTCGAAGCGGGACGTCTCAACTTCGTCGACGGCCAACTCATCGAGAGCGCGGGCGGACCGGCGCTGCAGGTGTACAACCCGGCAACCGGCGAGCAACTGTTCGAGTTCGCCGCCACCTCCGCTCAGCGGGTATCCGATGTCGTCGACGTCGCCCGCAAGGCCCAGGTCGCCTGGGGACGCGGGTCGGTCGCCCGGCGAGCCCAGGTGATGTACGAGGTACGAGACGCCCTGCGCAAGCACGCCCGCGAGTTGGCCGAGATCATCGTCCGCGAGAACGGCAAGACCCTCGTCGATGCGCTGGGTGAGGTCAACCGCGGCCTGGAGAGCATCGAGTTCGCCTGCGGCGTCACCACGCACATGGTCGGCACCTACAGCCGGGACGTCGCCGATGGGATCGACGTGCACTCGGTGCGAGAGCCGCTCGGCGTCGTCGGATGCATCACCCCGTTCAACTTCCCCGTGATGGTGCCGCTGTGGATGATCGCGAACGCGCTCTCCACAGGCAACGCCGTCGTACTCAAGCCGTCCGAGAAGGTGCCTTCGGCCACCACCCGGCTGGCGCAGATCATGACGGACGCGGGTATCCCCGAGGGCGTGCTGAACGTCGTGCACGGCGACGTGACGACGGCTTCGGCCCTCATAGACCACCCCGACGTGGCCGCGATCTCGTTCGTCGGCTCGACGCCGGTCGCCAAGTCGATCTACGAACGGGGAACGGCCGCCGGCAAGCGCGTACAGGCGCTCGGCGGTGCCAAGAACCACATGATCGTCATGCCCGATGCCGACCTGGACGATGCCGCTCAGGCGGCCGTGGGAGCCGGATTCGGCGCGGCCGGTGAGCGATGCATGGCGGTGTCGGTCGTGGTCACGGTCGGTGACGTGGCCGATCGCCTGATCCCGAAGATCGAAGCCCTCATGAGCAAGCTCAAGGTCGGACCGGGAATGGAGGACGGCAACGACTTCGGCCCGGTCATCTCAGGGGCTCACCGGGACAAGATCGTGGGCTTCCTTGAGAAGAGCGACGAGAAGGGCGGCCAGCTGGTCGTCGACGGCCGCCAGCACGACCGGTTCGGCGCCGACGGCTACTTCATCGGCCCCTGCCTCATCGACCACGTGAAGACCGGCACGTCGGTCTACGACTACGAGATCTTCGGCCCGGTGCTGTCGATCATGCGCGTGGACACCCTCGATGAGGCGCTGACGATCCTCAACGACAACCCGTTCGGCAACGGTGCTGCGGTGTTCACCAACGACGGCGCGGTGGCCCGGCGGTTCGAGGCCGAGGCCGGAATCGGCATGTTGGGCATCAACGTCCCGATCCCGGTGCCGGTTGGCTGGTACTCCTTCGGCGGCTGGAAGTCGTCCCTGTTCGGCGACTCGCACATGTACGGCGAGGAGGGGGTCCGCTTCTTCACCCGCGCCAAGGTCGTCACCTCGCGGTGGAAGGACCGGTCATGACCGCCACGATGCGGGCAGCGGTCCTGGACGAGACCGGTCTGGCGATCGAGAACATCCCGATTCCCGAACCGCGCCACGGTGAGGTCCTGCTGAAGGTCGCCGGCTGCGGCGTCTGCCACAGCGACCTGCACGTCGTTCGGGGAGGCATCCCCTATCGCAAGCCGTGCGTGCTCGGCCACGAGACGACCGGAACGGTGATCGCGCATGGGCCTGACATTCCTGCGGGAACTCCCCAGGTGGGAAGCCCCGTCGTTTGCTCCTTCGTGATGCCCTGTGGGACTTGCGTCGAGTGCGAGCGCGGCCGCGACGACATGTGCGTGAACTTCTTCGGCGTCAATCGGACCCTCGGGACGCTGTATGACGGCACGTCGAGGCTCCACCGCGAGGACGGTCAGATGCTTCACATGTTCTCGATGTCGGGGATGGCCGAGTATGCGGTGGTCCCGGCCTTGGCCGTGTACGAGCTCCCGGCCAACCTTCCCTTGCTGGAGTCCGCGGTCCTCGGGTGCGCCGCGATCACGGCGTTCAGCGCGATCAAGAACGGCGCCGGCGGTGTCAAGGGCAAGTCGATCGCCATCGTGGCGACCGGCGGTGTCGGGCTGAACCTCATCCAGTTGAGCAAGCTGCAAGGTGCCGAGCGCATCATCGCGATCGACATCAACGATGACAAGATCAAGATGGCACTGGACACCGGCGCGACCGAAGGCGTCAACAGCGCACAAGTCGATCCTGTCGAGGCCGTCATGGACCTCACCGGTGGCGTGGGCGTCGACGTGGCCTTCGAGGCACTCGGGAGCCCTACTACTTTCGTGCAGGCCTTCAACATGGCGCGCAACGGCGGCAAGACCGTGCCGGTGGGCCTCAACCTGGGCAACGTCACCATGCCGATCAATCGCATGGTGCGCGCCCAGGTCGGTATTCAGGGTTCCTATGGTTCGCGCGTACGTGTGGACATGCCTGAGATGCTTCGCCTGCTTTCCGAGGCGCAGTTCGACCCGCGCGATCTCGTCAGCTCCATCGTTCCGATCACGGAACTCGGCTCGACGCTGGACAGCCTTGAGGCTGGAGAGGTCCGGGGACGGGCCGTGGTGGACCTGCAGATGGAGCCAGCCGCGTGAGGCTGGTCGGGCCACGGCGCCGGATGCCGTGGCCCGACCACCGGCCCCGCGGGCCGATCTCAACTTGAAAGGCTCGGAATCATGCTGCCGCAGACGGACCTAGCGCAAGGGACTGTCGGCAGTGGTCGAGGGCAGCGATGGCTGATCGCGTTGGTCCAAGTCCTTGGTCTCTCGGTGTGGTTCTCCGTCAGCGCGGTCGCACCGAACCTCAGAGCCGATTGGGGATTGGGCACTGGCGACCTGCTGTGGCTGACGGCTGCGGTACAGCTCGGGTTCGTCGTCGGAGCTGTCACGTCAGGAGTGCTCAATCTCCCTGACCGGGTGCCGCTGCCTGTCTTGATGGTCGCCTCCACCTTCGCCGCCGCGGCCGCGACGGTGGGCTTCGTCGTGTGGGCCGACGGACTCGGATCGGGCGTCGTGTGGCGATTCGTCACGGGCATCTTCTTGGCCGGCATCTACCCACCGGGCATGAAGCTCATGACCACGTGGGCCGCGCCGAGCGACCGTGGCCGCGCCTTCGGGCTTCTCATCGCGTGCGACACGATGGGTTCGGCCCTGCCCTACGGCGTGTCCGGCCTGGTCGACCTGCCGTGGAGAACGGTGGTCTCCATTGCGGCGGGAATCGCAGTGCTCGGCGGAGTCCTGGCCGCGGCGTTCCTGCGCACCGGCCCCTTCGCCGCCCCATCCTCTCCCGCCCACCCCCGGCACGCGCTCGCAGGCTTCAAGGAACGCAGCCCACTCATGGCCAATCTTGGCTACTTCGGGCACATGTGGGAGCTGTATGCATGGTGGACCTGGCTGCCGCTCTTTCTCACCCAAGCGATGTCCGGCTCATCGTGGACCGTCGATCCCACCTTCGTCGCCTTCCTCATGATCGGCGTCGCCGGAGCCTTGGGAGCCGTCATCGGCGGCCGCGTCGCGGACCACTACGGCCGGCGGATGGCGGCGGTCGGCGCTCTGGCGATCAGCGGCACCTGCTGCTTGGTCTCGCCAGCCCTGCCCGTTCTCCCGCTCGCCCTGTCCTTGGTGGTCCTCGTGCTGTGGGGGGCATCCATCATCGCCGACTCCGGTGTGTTCTCCGCTGCGCTGAGCGAGACCGTCGACCAGCGGTACATCGGCACCGCCCTGACCGTCCAGATGGCGGTGGGCTACCTCGTGACCGTCGTCAGCATCCAGATCGTCGCTGCGGTGGGCGAGACCTGGGGCTGGCAGTCCGCGCTACTGATCTTGGCCATCGGCCCCCTCATCGGGGCCAGCGCAATGTCGCTCTGGCGTCCAGCCAAGCCATGAGGCCGCCGTTCACGCCGGGACGATGCACCCGGAAATCAAGTCCGCCGCAGCGATGACTGTGCAAATGCGCACAGGCGTGCGCTGTAATGGCTGTTGTGTGGGTCACATCGGCCTTCCTAGGTGCGTGGGTCAGATCCTTCCGTTAACGCGCCGGGGTGAATCCGGTGGATAGCGCGGGGTGCTGGGAGAATCGATTCATGACGGTGACTGCCAGCCTGGAGGGTCTGTTCGAGGTCGAGCCGGGTGAGGCGCGGGCGCCGGGATCGGCTGCACCGGCGGGTGCGGGCAAGACGTTCCGTGGGTATGACCAGGGGCAGTGTTTCCTGCTCCCGCCGAGTCTGGATGACTGGCTGGACGAGGATGATGAGGCCCGGTTCATCTCCGAGGTCGTCGAAGAGCTCTTGGATCTGACGCCGGTCTACGCGTCGTACGCGTCCGCCTCGGGTGCGCCTCCGTATGACCCGCGGATGATGTTGAAGCTGCTGCTGTTCGCGTACGCGACGGGCGTGACCTCGTCTCGTGAGTTGGAGCGGCGCTGCAAGCGCGATATCGCCTTCCGGTGGCTGTCGGGCAACCAGGCGCCCGACTACCGGTCGCTGGCCCGGTTTCGTCGGCGTCACCTGGATGCCCTGCCGGGGTTGTTCCTGCAGGTGCTGCGGGTCTGCGCGGAGGCGGGGCTGGTGCGGTTGGGGCGGGTCGCGCTGGATGGCACGAAGCTGGCTGCGAACGCGTCGCGGCATAAGGCGATGAGCTATGACCGGATCGTGCCGAAGATCGATCAGCTCCAAGCCGAGGTCGCTGCGCTGCTCGCCGAGGCGGAGGCGGTCGATGAGGCCGAGGATCAGCAGTTCGGCCAGGACCGGCGCGGGGACGAGGTCGCCCCGGAGCTGGCCCGCCGTGAGGGGCGCCTGGCAAAACTACGTGCCGCGAAGGACGCGATCGAGGCCGACGCCGCCGAGAAGGCGGCAGCCGTGGCGCGGAAGAAGGCCGACGCCGCCGGTCAGCCCCCTGAGCAGGCCGACGCGGCCGTCGCGACTGCGGTGGACACGGCGGCGCCGAAGCCGAAAGCGCAACGCAATTTCACCGATCCTGAGGCGCGGATGATGAAGACGGTCCGCGGCTTCGATTACGCGTTCAACGCGCAGGCCGTTGTCGATGAGGGCCACCAGATCGTGTTGAGCGCCGAGGTCACCCAGCAGGCCACCGATATCCAGCAGTTCGTCCCGATGGCCGAGCAGACCCTACGGAACCTCGACGCGGCAGGAATCGAGCGTTCCCCAGAGGTCGTCCTCGCTGACGCGGGCTACTGCTCGGAAGCCAACCTCGAAGCCGCCGACGATCTGGACGCACAGGTGTTGATCGCGACGGGACGGCAACGTCACGGCGAGAGCTTCCCTACCGCCGGCGCCCCGGACCCGGCCCCAGAGGACGCGAGCCGGCGGGAGCGGATGGCGCACGCGCTGCGCACCGAGCAGGGCCGCACCGACTACGCGCGCCGCAAAGCCATCGTTGAACCCGCGTTCGGGCAGATGAAGACCCGGCAAAACGCCGGACAGCTCCGGCTACGCGGACTCGCCGGCGCCCAAGGCGAATGGCTACTCCACACGATCTGCCACAACCTCCGCAAGCTCCGCGTCGCTACAGCCGCCGGGCTGGCGCCCGCATAGGCCTCCCCAGGGGTCCCTGGGCGTCACAGCACGCACCGACAGTCGCCACGAGCCCCTCGCCGTGCGATCCCGCACGCTCTCACACCGCAACGGCCCGCCCGTTCCCGTTCGCGACCGTCAGCGCGCGATGCCAGAGTCAACGCCGCGCGCCACGCCACCCGATTCTGACCCGCGCACCTAGTATCGATTACTTCCCCGATTGCCGCACATCGGGGCCCGTCTCGCGGCCGTTCGGGCGTGCTCTCGAAGTTTTTTCGAGAAATCTCCGCAAACGCGCGTCACGATTCGGGCGTTTCCCCGTGTTATGCGTGCCCGACTCCTGCACTGAGTCCCCCCAAGGAGTACCCCGGTGCGGGGCGGCGTCCCGTGGGGTGGTGTAATTCCGGGAGCTTGTGTGTCGGCGTGAACGACAGGTGAGCCATCGTGCAATGGTCAGTGAGAACTCACTACTTTTCTCACGGAAGGACACATCACACGATGGCTCTCACCCAGTCTGCCCTGCTCGAGCTCTTGAAGGAACTCGAACTCACCGACACCACCGAACGTATCCGTGCCCTCACACAGCGCGCGTTCCAGGAACTCATTGATGCGGAAGCTACCGCTGTGATCGGCGCCGCCCCCTACGAACGCACCACCGACCGGACCACGCAACGCAACGGCACGAGACCCCGCACCCTCTCAACGACCGCGGGCGATCTTGACCTGCGCATCCCAAAGCTTCGGGAAGGATCGTTCTTCCCCTCACTGCTTGAGCGTCGACGCCGTGTGGACCAAGCATTGTTCGCGGTCGTGATGGAAGCGTACGTACACGGCGTCTCCACGAGGAAAGTCGATGACCTCGTCCGGGCGCTCGGCGCAGATACCGGCATCTCAAAGTCGGAGGTATCTCGCATCTGCGCTGATCTCGACGAAGACGTTGCCGAGTTCCGTGGCCGACGCTTGGACGACACGACCTACCCATACGTGTTCGTTGATGCGACCTACTGCAAATCCCGCGTCGGGCGCAGGGTCGTGTCGCAGGCGATCGTGA
>CAZEVN010000111.1:0-9452 GCA_964515145.1 uncultured Enemella sp. | reverse complement strand
CGGAGTGCATGCCGAGGACGGGTACGCCCACGTCGACGGTCGTGATGCCCAGCCGGGTCGCGGTCAACGGCCCGATTGTCGAGCCGCACGGGATGGTGTTGTTGGAGACGAAGGTCTGGGTGGGTACGCCAGCCACTGCGCACGCCCGCCGCCACAGCATCTCGCCCACGGCATCGGAGGCATAGCGCTGATTCGCGTTGATCTTGAGCAGCGGGCCCTCGTTGATGAGTGGGCGATTGACCGGATCATGGGAGCCGACATAGTTCGGATGCACCGCGTGACCGGCATCCGCGGAGATGCACGACGAGCGCTGCAGCATCTGGTGATATTGCTCCTCGGTCGCGCCGAGCGCGTTGGCTGTGCGCCACAGCACGTCCTCCAGCAAGGGCCCGCAGGCACCGGATCGCGAGTTGGACCCGACCTCCTCATGGTCGAACGCCGCCATTACTGCGATATTGCCGTCGGTGTCGTCGACGTTGAGCAGGGCGATCACCGACGAATGCACCGAGGAGAGGTTGTCGATCTTGGTGCAGGCCAGGAACTCGTCGTCCGCGCCGAACAGCTTCGGCCGCGCGGTGTCGAACGCGAACAGGTCGTGACCGGCCACATCGTCAGCCGTCAGCTCTCCCCCGTCGTCACGCTCGACAAAGGACATCACGAGGTCGAGGACGCGAAGGTCGGGCCGGCGGACAGAAAAGAGCGGCTGCAGGTGCGCCTGACGATCCAGCTTGAGGCCCTCGTCGTTGACGCTGCGATTGAGATGGATCGCGAGCTGCGGAATGCGCATGACCGCGTCAGTCGACACGAGGATCTGCTCACCCTTCGGGGTGACCACCCGGCCGGCGATGCCGAGCTCGCGATCGGTCCACGACCCGAGCAGCGGACCGCCATAGACCTCGACACCGACCTGCTGCCAGCCCGCCGCGCCGTAGGTGGGGTCGGGCTTGAGCTTGAACCCGGGCGAATCGGTGTGGGACCCGACGATCCGGAATCCGGAACCGACGCCGGCATTCTCCGGCACCCACCACGCCATGATCGCGCCGTCCCGAATCAGATAGTGCCCACCCGGGCTCGCATCCCAGTCCGCCGTTTCGTCCTGCTCGACCCAGCCCGCCTCGGCCAGCAACCGCGCCACCTCCGCGGCCGCATGGTAGGAGCTGGGCGACGCTTGGATGAATGCGGCGAAATCTGCGACGTGGCTGGGAGCTTCGGCATGGGGCATAGGCCCATCAAACCACCGCCGGGACGGTGCTGACAGGCCCCCTTCCCAACCATTGGCCATAATCATCCGGAAGGGACAGAGCAGGAGGTGCGCGATGAGCCTCGGGCACGATCACGGGCACAGTCATGATCATGGGCACAGCCACAGTCATGGCATCGGGCACGACCATGGCGCCGGCGCCAACCGCACCCGGCTGGCGATCGCGTTCGGCCTGACCGCGACCATCCTGATCGCCGAGGTGATCATGGCGCTGATCACCGGCAGCCTCGCGCTCCTGGTCGATGCCGCGCACATGCTGACCGACACGGCCGGCCTGGGGATTGCCCTGTTCGCCGCGACCCTCATGGCCCGCCCGCCGACCAGCCGGCGCACGTGGGGCTTCGCCCGCATCGAAGTCCTCGCCGCCGGCGCCCAGGCCACGATCCTGCTGGCGGTGGGCATTTTCGCGTTCGTGGAGGGCGTACGCCGCCTCATCACCCCCGCCGCAGTCGAGGGCACCGGGATGCTCATCATGGGCATCGTCGGCCTCATCGCCAACGTGATCGCGATCTTCGTCCTCGTCGGCGGCCGCAACAACAACCTCAATATGCGCGCTGCCTTCCTTGAGGTGGTCAACGACGCGCTCGGCTCGGTGGCGGTCATCATCGGTGCGATCGTGATCTTCTTCACCGGCTGGACCCGTGCCGATGCCATCGCGGGCATCCTGATCGCGGCGCTCATCGCCCCGCGCGCGGTGCGTATCCTGCGCGAGGCCTCGTCAGTGCTGATGGAGACGGTGCCGGCCGGGCTGGATCTCGAGGATGTACGCCAGCACCTCGAGGAGATGCCCCACGTCCTCGCCGTGCACGATCTCCACGCCTCCCGCATCGGCACCAGCCTGCCGATCCTGACCGCACACGTGGTCGTCGAGGAGGAGTGCTTCGTCCGCGGCTGCAACCCCCAGCTGCTCGACGAGCTGCAGACCTGCGTCGCCGAACACTTCGCCGTCTCCATCGAGCACTCCACGTTCCAGATCGAGCCGCCCCATCACCGACATCACGAGAACGGCGTTCATCACTGAGCAAGACGGCTCAGCCCAACTGTCGAGCGGCCTCTTCATAGAAATAGAAGAGTTCGGCAAGAGGCACCTCACGCCTCGAAACTGCCGACACTTCGACGCCTTGCGCAGAGAAGGGAGGCGGATACAGCGAAAAGCCGTGATCCAGCGGCAATCCTTCGCATTCCGCTTCCCACCCATCCCAGCGGACAGACGCGTAGAAGTCCCGGGTAGCGCCGCCAATCATCGCGCGCACGAAGTCGCCGTGCCCGATATCAAGCCCTTCCCAGGTCAAGAGATCCGGCGAGAAATAGCACACTTCGCCAGCCGAGCCCCTCAACGCTCCTCCGTCAATCGCAAAACGACCTCCAAGGACGTCGTGGCCCACGATCAGGAATGGGGGCGGTGAGGAATCGACGCTTGGCTCACCGAGACCGTTGGCAGCGGCAAGGTCGGGCAGCCCGGCGTACCCACCGCCCAGGAGCCGTAGCCAGCCGCTGTCGATCACCAACCCTCCACACTCAAGGGCGAGCGCACCCAGCACAGACCGCGCAGTGACCTGCAGACGGTACGCAACCCGCTCGCTCTGGGACCGCTTCACAGGCAAGGCACGAATGGGGATCGGTGACGTATCGATTGCCTCACGAAGTGAGTGCCACGCCGGATCATTCACATCAAGCAAGTCAGCGAGCGGCCGCACCACGGGATCACCGATTCCCGAGAGTCTTGAACCTCATTGAAGCAGCCTAGACCTGCAACTACCCGAGTCAGTCGGGTACGCCGGGGCGCTTGGCCGTGAGGAATTTCGAGATCAGAGGCCCGAAGCGTTCGGGGTCGAGGAGCGCGTCGAGATGGCCGCCCTCGTGCGTATGAAGTCGGCCGGACGGGATCTGATCCGCCAGGATGCGGGCGTTGATCAGGGGCACCATCGGGTCGTCGCTGCCGGCGAGAATCAGCGCGGGCTGCCAGATGAACCAGGCCATGGGCAGGGTGGTCCAGGTCATCGCAGCGAGAAGCTGCAGGGCCAGTCCCCGACCATGCGACTCCAGATCGGCCTTCAGGAGTTTCCGCACGGCGTCGGGCCGATAGCGCGCGAGCCCGCCATAGATCTCCCCGATGGTCTTGTCGTCGTTGTGGGAGGCCTGGGCCATGAGCGGGTTGAACATCATCGCCATCGACTGCATGCTGCCCGGGACCGACATCACGCCCGTGTTCGTCGACAACAGGACCAGCCGGCGTACGCGAAGCGGCGACTGGAGCGCCACCTGCTGCGCCACCACCCCACCCCAGGAATAGCCGAGGACGTCGACGGGATCCCGTCGCCCGATTCGATCGAGCAGGGCGATCACGGCCGCCGCCATCATCGGAATGCCATAGGGCACACCCCATGCCCCCGACCCTCCGATTCCGGGCGGGTCGAAGCGAATCACCTCCAGCGACGGGTCCAGGTGCTCAACCAACCCGTCGAGCGTGTCCAAACGGCTGCCGATGCCGTTGACGATCAACAAGGTGCTGGTGGCCACGCCTGCGGCAGGCCGGATCGACACCCGGACCTTGTGACCATAAACGGTCACCCTGAGTTCTTCGGTCTGCATTGTCGCTGCCACCTCGTTACCCCCTGACCATTCAGGGTACCGATTCGTCGATCCCCTTGCATGGAACGCTGAAACTCCACTCATACTCCTTTCCGAAGACCACTGCCAACACGGAATCGCCAGAAAAAAAGTCGCCAACCTTCCAGGCGGTAATGTTCAGGCCCCATTCGGCCGCGGACAGACATCCGGGAGCTCCCCACGCGCGTCGCCACGAAAAATGTCAGAGGGCTCCGGCAGAGTCGGGGACATGGACGCCTCGACTGTGACGACCCTGCTGTTCAGCCTCGTGATCGGCCTCGCTGTGGGCACGGTGATCGCGTGGCTGGTGCTGCGCGCGCGTGCCGAGTCGGCGAGTGCCCACAACGACGCTGAGACCGAACGGGCGCGGGCCGAGCTCGCGGATGCCCGCGCCCAGGCGGCGGATGCCCGGGCCCAGGCAGCCGACGCCCGCTCCGAGACCGCCCAGGTGCGCAGTGAGTCGGCGCGACTGGCGGCCGACCTTGCCCAGCGTGACACCGCCACCGCCGAGGCCCGCAGCGCGATCGCGGAGGCCCAGGCAGAGGCCGCTGAAGTGGGGGCCCGGCTCGCCGCAGCCACTGCCGAGCGCGATGCCGCCCTCGAGCGCGCTGCCCAGCTCGCCGCCGATCGCGACAGCCTGGTGAAGGAATTCAAGGTGTTGTCGAGCGAGACGTTGGAGCGCCAGGGCAAGGCGGTCGATGCGACCACCGCCCAGCGCCTGGAGCAGACCAAGGAGGCGATCCAGCCGCTCACCACCCTGATGGGGGCGTTCTCAGAGCGGCTGACCGCGATCGAGAAGGAGCGCGTCGCGATGGCGACCGACCTGCGCAACCACGTGCAGGCGGTGCAGAACACCGGCGAACACCTGCGTCGCGAGACCAACGCCCTCGCCACCGCTCTCCGCAAGCCCCAGGTCCGGGGCCACTGGGGTGAGGTGCAATTGAAGCGCGTGGCGGAGTACGCGGGGATGGTCGATCGCTGCGACTTCGACCTGCAGGCCACCGAGCGGACCAGCGCCGACCGGACCATCCGGCCCGATATGCGGGTGAATCTGTCCGACGGGAAATATCTGTTCGTCGACGCCAAGGTGCCGTTGTCGGCGTTCCTCGAAGCCCACGAGACCGACGACGAGCGGACGCGTGCCGACAAGCTGACCCTCTTCGGGCGCAACGTGAAGACCCATGTCGAGCAGCTGTCCGGCAAGCAATATTGGAAGACCGACGCCGGCACCCCGGAGTTCGTCGTCCTGTTCCTGCCCAACGAGCAGTTCCTGTTTGCCGCATCCGAGATCATCCCTGACCTCCACGAGTTCGCGGCCAAGCGCGACATCGTCATCGCCACCCCCAACACGCTCATCGCCCTCCTGCGCGCGGTGGCCTATGGCTGGAAGCAGGCTGCCCTCGCCGAGAGCGCCGCCGAGGTCTTCCAGCTGGGCCGCGAGCTCTATAGCCGCTTGGGCATCATGGGCGGCCACGTCGACAAGACTGGGCGCTCCCTCACGGCGGCCATCAACGCCTACAACAAGATGGTCGGCTCGCTCGAGACCCGCGTCTATCCGACCGCTCGGCGCTTCCGCGACCTCAAGGTCACCGACGCCGAGCTGGAGGTGCCGCAGCTCGTCGAGGAATCACCGCGCGGGATCGTCGCCCCGGAGTTGGTGGAGGATGCCGCTCAGGTCGAACCGATGATCGGACGCTCGCGGCGGAAGGGCTCCGGCACCCTTCCCGAGCAGGCCGAGCTGACCCGTGGTGAGCCCGACCTCCTGGAGTGGGCCGAGCAGTCGAGCGATTCGTCGAATCGCCGCCGCAGCCAGGGCGCATAGTTCCGGCACAATGTGCCTGTGAATCGACCGACGACCGCCGACATCGCCGCGGCAGCCACCCGCCTCAAGGGCGTGCTGACCGAGACCCCCCTCCAGCTCAACGCACGCCTGAGCGAACGCAGCGGCGCGGAGGTTTATCTCAAGCGGGAGGACCTGTCCCCGGTGCGGTCCTACAAGCTGCGGGGGGCCTACAACCTGATCAGCCAGCTCGGCGAGGCCGAACGCGCAGCGGGCGTCATCTGCGCGTCGGCGGGCAATCACGGCCAGGGGGTGGCGTATTCCTGCGCTCGTCTCGGCATCCAGGGTCGCATCTTCGTCCCGTCCACCACCCCGCGCCAGAAGCGCGACCGGATGCGCCAGCTCGGCGGCGAATATGTGCAGCTCGTCGTGACCGGTGACACCTATGACGAGGCCGCTCAGGCGGCGTACGAGGAGGCGTGGGAGACCGGCGCCGCAATGGTGCCGGCCTTCGACGACCCCCGCACGATCGCGGGCCAGGGCACGCTGGCGCCCGAGATCGTACGCCAGCTCGGCGGTGCCCCGGATGTCCTCGTCGTGCCGGTCGGCGGCGGCGGGATGCTGGCCGGCTGCCTGACCTGGATGGCCACCCACCACCCCGACACCAAGGTCATCGCGGCCGAGCCGGCCGGAGCCGCCAACCTGCTCGCCTCGCTCCGGGCCGGTCGCCCCGTCCCCCTGGAGACCATTGACACGTTCGTCGACGGCGCGGCCGTCCGCCAGGCCGGAGACCTGACCCACGCCATCGCGGCCCAACACAACATCGAGGTCATGACGGTCCCGGAGGGTCAGATCTGCAGCGAGATGCTGGAGCTCTATCAGACCGATGGCGTGATCGCCGAGCCCGCCGGGGCGCTGGCACCCGCAACTGTCGGCATACAAATCCGGCTCGAACCGGGCATGAAGGTGGTCGCGATCCTGTCGGGCGGCAACAACGACGTGTCGCGCTACAACGAGATCGTCGAGCGCTCGCTCGTGCACGAGGGGCGCAAGCACTACTTCCTGGTCAACTTCCCCCAGGAGCCCGGCGCACTGCGGCGCTTCCTCGACGAGGTGCTCGGTCCCGAGGACGACATCACCCTGTTCGAATATGTGAAACGATCCAATCGCGAGCTCGGACCCGCTCTCGTGGGCGTCGAGCTCGGACATCCGGACGACCTCGCGGGGCTGCTCCAGCGCATGGATCGCTCCCCCATGACCGTCGACCCCGTCCTGCCCGACAGCCCGTTCTATCGCTTCCTGGTCTGAGACCACCGCCACGAAAGGACTCCGCATGCGCATCGCGCTGGCCCAGATCTGCTCGACCCGGGAGGTCGAGGACAACCTGGATCAGGTGCGGGCGCGGGTCGCGGAGGCCGCCCGGGCCGGTGCGCGGTTGGTGGTCTTCCCCGAGGCGACCATGCGTGCGTTCGGCCACAACCTCGACTCGATCGCCGAGCCCGTCGACGGCCCCTTCGCGCAGTCCATTGCCGAGCTGGCCCGCGCCCACGAGCTGACCGTGGCGGTCGGCGTGTTCACACCGGCAGCGGCCGCTGATCGCCCGAAGGTTCGCAACACACTGCTGGTGGCCCAGCCGGATGGGGTATGCCACTACGACAAGATCCACCTATACGACGCCTTCGGGTTCGCGGAATCGGACACCGTCGAGGCCGGAGCAGAGGAACTGCGCGTGACCGTCGACGGCGTCAGCGTCGGCATGACCATCTGTTATGACATTCGCTTCCCCCAGCTGTTCATCAACCACGCCCGGGCCGGTGCACAGGTGGTCGTGGTCGCCGCCTCCTGGGGTGCGGGTCCCGAAAAGATCGAGCACTGGCAGTTGCTCGCCCGAGCCCGCGCGCTCGACTCGACCTGCTGGATCCTCGCCTGTGGCCAGGCCGATCCCGACGCGGCCGGAGTGGAAGCCAAGGCAGGTGCCCCCACTGGCGTCGGGCACTCCCTTGTGGTTTCCCCCACCGGCCGCGTGATCGCGTCTGCGGGCGCCGCACCCGAACTCCTTCTTGCCGACCTCGATCTGGACCTAGTCGCGCAGACTCGGCGTACCCTCCCCGTCCTCGCCAACGCCAGGCTGAGCTGACGTGCGCAGCTGGCTGATCCTGGGGATGGGCATCGCGGTGTACGCCGCAGCCATCGCCCACCGCACCTCCCTCGGCGTCGCCGCTCCCCAGGCGGCCGAACAATTCGGCACCACAGCGAGCGTCATCGCCCTGTTCGTGGTGCTGCAGGTCGGGGTCTATGCGTTCATGCAGGTGCCTGCAGGCGTCCTCGTCGACCGATTCGGATCACGGCGCCTCCTGACCGCCGGAGCGGCCGTCATGGCCGCCGGTCAGCTGCTGCTGGCGATGTCCGACTCCGTCCCACTGGCGGTGGTCGCCCGGATGATCACGGGAGCCGCCGATGCGGCGTGTTTCATCTCGGCGCTGCGGCTGATTCCGTCCTGGTTCCCGGCCAAGCGCATCCCTCTGTTGACCCAGGTGACCGGCAGCGTGGGCCAGTTCGGTCAGGTGATCAGCGCGGTGCCGTTCGTCTCGGTGCTCCACACCTTCGGCTGGTCAAGGGCGTTCCTGAGCCTCGCGGTCGGCGGCCTGGTGGTCGCCGTTGCCGCTTTCCTGATCATCCGGGACAGCCCGCAGGGCCAGGTCCGGCGTGACACCCAGATCGCCGAGCGGTTCTTCTCGCAGCTCGTGCAGGTGGTCCGCGAACCCGGCACCCGGCTCGGGATGTTCGAGCACGCCCTGTCCTGCTTCGGGGCCCTGGCCTTTGCCCTGATGTGGGGCTTCCCCTATCTCATGGAGGGGGAAGGGCTCTCCCCCGCCGCCGCCGGTGCCCTCTTCACCGTGATGGTGATCGGCTCGATCATCGCCGCGCCCATCATCGGCCAGCTCACCCGCCGCCACCCGATGCGCCGCAGCACCCTGGCGATGATCGTCTCGATGGCCGGCATCGTGCCCTGGCTGGTGATCTTCGTCTGGCCGGGACCTGCCCCGATGTGGCTGCTGGTGGTCCTGGTCCTCGGTCTCTCGGTCGCAGGCCCGGGTTCGGGCATCGGCCTCGACCACGGCCGCACGTTCAACCCGCCCCATCGCATGGGCACCGCCAGCGGTCTCGTCGTCATGGCGGGGTTCACGTTCGTATTGATCGCCGTCCTGTTCATCGGCGTCGCCCTCGACCTCGCCACCGGCGGCCAGCCCCCGACCCTGGGCGACTATCGCATCGCCATGGCCGCGCAGATCCCGCTCTGGCTCTTCTGCTGGATCATGCTGCTCGTCTCCCGCCAGCAGACCCGCAGGGCCCATTCCATGACCATTCCGTCCTGGGGTGAGGTCTGGCGCCGCGAGCGCGATCGGCGCCGGGGCCTCTGAGGCGTACGCCTGGGAAGGACAGCCCCCAGTTCCTCCGACCCGCTGGTCGATGCTCGGTGGCTAACTGCAACACCAGGTATGCCGGCGGATGTGCCGTTTGGCACGACCTCCGAGAAGGCGCGCGGTGTCGAGACGCAAGTTGTGCCATGTGGCCACGACGATGACACTTTGCCGGCGCGTCGGATGCGAGTGAGTACGCCGGGACTCGACCTGGCGCACAAGGCGACGGGAACGCCCGAACCCAACCGCAAACGGCGTACGGCTAGTCGCAGCCTGCCCGGGTAAGCTCTGGATCCTGCAGGTCCGTCAGCTCCCCTACGTCTCTTCAGCTCGCGTAGGTCTCTTCAGCTCCCGTAGACGTCTTGGGCTTGCGCCCCAC
>CAZEVN010000110.1:0-9479 GCA_964515145.1 uncultured Enemella sp. | reverse complement strand
TCGGCGCGCTTTGCGGTGATCTCCTGGGGCTGGCTGGCCATCCGGTTCTCCTGAATCGACGGGTACTGGGTTCAAGGATCCCGATTTCCGCAAGAGGTTCCCAGGGCTGGGCCGTCAGGCGAAACAGGATCCGGAAAAGGATCTCGCTGTGCAGGATGCCCATTTCGGCGGGGACCATTCCCGCGGGCCACTCCCCCGACTAGCATCGGGGCAAGCTGCTCACCGACAGAAGGGCACAGAACCATGGCCGACGAACGGCTCACGACGACGGAGCGATTCCGCAAGGGTCTGGACGAGTTCCTCGGCACCACCGGTGCGGGTCTCGAGGAAGTGGTCAACACCAAGGCTTTCGGAGACATCCTGTCGCAGGTCACCGGAAACCTGGTGGCGGTCAGCCGCATCAGCGGCGAGACCCTCGACCTCGTCATCCGCAATGCACGGCTCGCCGGACGCAAGGACGTCGCCGAGCTTGGCCGACAGCTGGGTCGCACGGAGGACAAGCTCGAAGCTGTTCTGGCTCTTGTCGAGGATCTTCAGAGCGACCTGCGGGCAGCGCGGGAAGAGAACGCCGCGCTGCGTGCCGAGGCCTCCGAAGCCCCGGCGCCGCGCAAGTCCACGGCTCGCAAGCCGGCGACCGAGGACTGAGCCGTGGCAGCCGGAGGCGGAATCAAGGGAGTCGTGCGGGGCGCCGCCAAGTTGTCGAGGCAGGTCCTGGAGTTTTCCAACATCCTGCTGACGACCGATGACGCGACCATCGGGGCCACCCCCAAGGAAGTGGTGTGGACCTTCCGCAAGACGACGCTCTATCGCTATCGCAGCACCAATCGTCGCCACCCGGTGCCGATCCTGCTCACGTTTGCGCTGATCAACCGGCCGGATATCTTCGACCTGCGGCCGGGCAACTCGTTCGTCGAGTTCCTGCTGGAGCAGGGGTTCGACGTCTTCCTCGTCGACTGGGGCGTCCCCAGTGATGAGGAGTCCGATCTCGGTCTCGACATCTATGCGCTCGATCACCTGCCGGCCGCCATCCGTGAGGTACGCCGCAGAAGCGGGGCCGAGGAGATCACTCTGATCGGCTGGTGCATGGGTGCGGCGCTCACCGGCATCTATCTGGCGCTCACGCCGGATGCGCCGGTACGCAACTGGGTGCCCCTGACCATGCCGCTCGACACCGAGAACGGCACCTATCAGACCTGGATGGGCGGCACGAACTTCGATGTCGACCATCTCGCATCCAACCTCGATTCGCTCCCGGGCTGGGCGGTGAACACCGGAAACAAGTTGCTGAAGCCGATCCCGAACTTCGTCGGCACCAACCTGCGCCTGTGGAATCAGGTCGGTGACGGTTCGATCAACAAGGTCGGCCATCAGGCGATGTCAAAGTGGGTCAGCGACAACCCGCCCTTCCCGGCCAAGGCGTTCTCGGACTGGGTTCACTGGATGTTCAAGGAGAACGCGCTGGTCAAGGGCGAGATGGAGATGCGCGGCCGGAAGGTGGATCTCGGCAACATCAAGCAGTCCACCCTCGTGGTCACTGCGTCCATGGACCACATCGCGCCGCGCGAGGGGACACTTCCCCTCATGGACATCATCGGGTCGGACGACGTGCACCACATGGATCGCGTCGGCGGTCACATCGGACTCATGGCCGGGTCGAAGGCGAAGCGGGAGATCTGGCCCGACATCGCCGCTTGGCTCGAACCGCGCAGCCAGTGACGCCGGACCCTGACATACCCGAGAATGGAACAGGTCAAACAAATCGTTAGCTAACTCCTGCTAACGTTTTCAGCGCAACGGGAACTCCGGGACCCGTAGCCAGCCACCACTGCAAGCAAGCAAAGGAATCAAAAATGACCGAGAACGCTCAGAAGGCCGCCCAGGACGCGATCCAGAACGCCGAGGCCACCATCGCTCGCATTCGTGAGTTCAACGAGAAGCTGATCGACACCGCCAAGGCGTCGGGCAACGTTGCGCTGGACAGCTATGAGAAGGCTCTGAAGAGCATGCTCGACTTCCAGAAGCAGATGGCCAACGCCAGCCAGGTCGAGTGGCTGAACACCCTCGCCTCGACCCAGGTCCAGTTCGTCCAGGACCTCAGCGACGCCTACACCAAGGCTGCGCGCGAACTGCTGAAGTGATCTGAGGCCGGCCCTGCGCCGGCCCGAAAAAAAGAGGCCCTGCCGACATGATCGGCAGGGCCTCTTCGCGTTCTGAGACAAAGGTCAGTCGGACGCTTCCCCGGGTTGGTGGTCCTCCACGATCCGGCGGGCCTGATTGACGGTGATGAAGGATTCATAGATGCCGAGGAGCGACGCCCGCTGGAGCGGCCCCAACTCGGGAGCGCGTTCGATGGCCTGTCGCACCTCGGTCTTCTGCCCCGGCTCGGCATGAGAGCCGGAGCGCTCATAGAGCTCCTCGACCGTGATGCCGAGGCTGGTGGCGATCGCGGCGGTGACGGTAGCCGAGGGAGCCCGCAGGCCACGCTCGATCTGGGACAGATAGGGATTCGAGATCCCGACCATCTGGGACATTTGGCGCATGGACATCTGTGACAGCTCTCGTTGCTGTCGGATGAAGGCGCCCATGAGTGAGCGCGGTTCCACATCGGTCATCAGCCTCAGCCTAAGCCAGTGAGCCCGTCCCGGGGGCGAGGCCCGAGGAGCGAGCAGGCGGACTAGGGTGCCGTCGTGCGAGGGAGCCGCCTTCGTCGAGGAGGATCACATGAGCGTTCGTACGCCCCAGGGCCTCGCAAGCGGGCCGGTCTATCTGGACTACAACGCCACGACGCCGGTCGACCCGGTCGTGGTGGAGGCGATCGTGCCTTTCCTCGCCGAGCACTTCGGCAATCCCTCCAGCAACTATGAGTTCGGGCGTGTCGCGAAGGCCGCTCTGGACCGGGCCCGCCAGCAGGTCGCCGCGCTGATCGGTGCCGGCGACGGACAGCTCGTGTTCACCGGCAGCGGCTCCGAGGCCGACGCCCTGGCCATCCGGGGAGCCGTCCTGGCCGCTGGTCCCGCCGAGGGGCGCCATGTCATCACCCAGGCGACCGAGCATCCAGCCGTGTTGGCGGCCTGCGTCGACCTCCGGGACGGGCATGGCGTGGACGTGACGGTGTTGCCGGTGGATGGCGATGGCACGCTCGATCCGGACGCACTCGAAGCCGCACTCACCCCGGCGACCGCGCTGGTCACCGTGATGCTGGCGAACAACGAGACGGGTACGCTCCAGCCCGTTGCCGAGATCGCCCGCCGGGCTCATGCCCGCGGTGTTGCCGTGCACTGCGATGCGGCCCAGGCAGTCGGAAAGATCGACGTCGATGTCACCGAGTTGGGGGTCGACCTGCTGACGGTGGTGGGCCACAAGATGTATGCCCCGAAGGGCATCTCCGCCCTCTGGGTCGCTCCCGGCACGCCGCTGCGGCCCTTGGTCGGGGGCGGCGGGCAGGAGTCGGGTCTGCGGGCGGGCACGGAGAACGTGGCGTACGCCGTCGGGCTCGGCGTGGCAGCCGAACTCGCCGAAGCCGCTCTGGCGCGCGGCGAATCCGAGCGCCTCGCAGAACTGCGCAACCGGCTCGAGGACGAGCTCGGGCAGGGTCTGCCCGGCCGGATGTCGGTCAACGGCCACCGCGACCGGCGACTGCCGAACACAGCCAACCTGTCCTTCGCCGGCGTTCGCGCCCTGGATCTCCTGGCCGCCTGTCCCGGAGTCGCCGCGTCGGCGGGTTCGGCCTGTCACGCGGGGTTGGATTCCCCCTCCCCCGTGCTGACCGCGATGGGTGTCGCGGGCGACCGGGCCATGTCGGCCGTACGCCTGTCCGTCGGCCGCTGGACCACCGAGGCGGAGGTCGACCGGGCCGCGGAGCTGATCCTCGCCGCCGCACGTGGGCGGTGAACCGGCTCAGGCTGCCCAGTTCTCCCAGTCGACGATCGTCACCACGGCGGTGGCGGCCTGGGGCTCCGGCGGAATCAGGATGCCCGCCCCTTCGGTGATCGTGGTGCCGGTCATGGCGCTGATATTCGAGGCGTGGCCGATGAGCACCCGCAGCGTGCCGTCGGCTGGCGCCGTCGCAATGAGCCGCCGGACGCGCGTGGCGCGTTCCTCCACGCCCTCAGGAACCGCCAGGTTGGCGGTGAGAGCGGGCTCGACCTCCCACTCGCCGAACGCGATCTCGGCTGCGTCCTGACAGCGCAGCGACGGGCTCGAGAGCACCTCGGACGCGGTCAGTCCCTGGTTCTGGAAAGCCCGGGCCCACCACACCGCCTGCGCCTCGCCCTCGGCTGACAACAAGCGCTGTTCGTCCCGGGGCCAGTCCGGCTGATCGACGCCGCCCCGGTCGGTCTCGGGATGACGCAGATAGAGCGTCGCGCCACCGCGACGGAGCAGTTGCAAGGGGTCTGGGGACGCGCTGGGAGCAGGCTCGGGGCGCGAGCCGACGCATCCTGCGAGACCGGTGACCAACAGAGGTGCGCCAAGCAGGACCGTTCTGCGGCCGAGGCGGGGCGCGTTCACTGCAGCGGAGGCAGACCGCGGTCGGCGGCGTTCTGCTCGATCCAGAGGGTGAGCCCGGCGATCATCCGATGGCTGTTCGGATTGTGGGCCTTCTCCGGGAGCGATCCGACCAGCTCCCCATCCGGCGAGAACATCAGTGCGGCCTCCGCGAACTCCTCGTGAACAACTCTCCAACCCGACTCGTGTTCGCAGACGAGGGTCCAGGCTGTGGGTCCTGCCAGCAGCACATTGCGCGAGGACTCGTGACGAATCGTCCATGGCCCGCCGGCACTTGTAGCGAACGAGTGATTCATGCGGCACCCCCTCATGTTTCGCCCCACAGCGTAGGCGGCCCTGCTCGATGACGCCACCCACCCTTGCGGTCGCATATATCGACATATAGCTTTGAGGAGACGCCGAAGACGGTTCGTCAAAAGCTGAGCACGCGAAGACGCGGGGCAGGAGCGCTTGAAGATGACCAATGACAACTTCGCCCATCAGGGTGGCCTCGAGCACCATGGCGGCACCCGGGAGCAAGCGACCCAGCAGGCCGGTGAGATCAGGGACCATGCGGCCCGAGAAGTCGCCGACGTGAAGGATCACGCCGTCGGGGCCACGAAGGACGTGGCGCAGACTGCCGGGACAGAAGCAAAAGCCGTGGCCAGAGACGCCCGGAACGAACTCCGCGGACTGGTGAACAGCGGGCTCGACGAGCTCAACACTCAGGCCGGAACCGGACAGCAACAGCTGGCTGCCGGCCTCCGCAACGTCGTCGACGAACTCGGCGAGATGGTGCAGGGCAGCACCCGCAATGGCATGGCGACCCAGTTCGCCCGGGAGCTATCCGATCGTGGAAACGGCCTGGTCGGGTGGCTCGAGGGGCACGAACCTCGCGACGCGCTGACCGAGGTCCGCCGCTATGCCTCCAGAAACCCGTGGACGTTCCTCGCCATCGCGGCCGGGGCCGGATTGCTGGTGGGTCGTTTCGCCCGCGGCCTGAAGGACGACGGGCCGCACGAGCAGGCGTACGCCTCCGGCTATGCCCAGCCGCCGCAGGCCTATCCGGCGACTGGGGACTATCGCACCCCGGGTTATGGCACGACCCCTGCCCAGGGTGTCGGGACGGGGATCGGCGCCGGTTATGTCGGCGATTCCCTCGGTCAGGATTTCGCCCGTGCCGGCGAGCCCAGCGAGGTGCAGAGCTATCGGGACCGGCCCGTCGACGATGGTTATCCGACGACGGACGCGCAGGGCTATGGCGCAACGTCCGGCCCGTTCGATGATCCGGATGTGCGCCGATGACTCACCCACATGACGAGTTCTCCGAGGGTCGCTCGATCGAGCGGCAGCTGGAGGGAGACAACCGCTCGATCGGAGAGATCTTCTCCGACCTGAGCGCCAACCTGTCGAAGCTCATGCGGCAGGAAGTTGCGCTGGCCAAGGCCGAGGTCCGGCAGAGCGCCACCAACGCCGGCAAGGGTGCAGGCATGCTGGCCGGAGCTGGCGTCGCCGGCCACATGGTGCTGCTGTTCCTGTCCCTCGGGCTCTGGTGGCTCATCGCCCACCTGCTCGACTCGAACGATCCGCGGTTCGGCTGGGCGTTCGTGATTGTGGCCGTCATCTGGGCCGTGATCGCGGGCATCCTCGCCGCAGCCGGGAAGTCCGCACTGAACAAGGTCGAGGGAGCGCCTCAGACCGCCGAAACCGTTGGCCAGATTCCGAATGCCCTCAAGGGCGAGGAGGCGAAGAACCGATGACCAATCAGAACGATCCCGATGCCATCCGTCGCGACATCGAGCGGACCCGCTCCGACCTGAGCCATGACGTCAATGCCCTGGCCGACGAGGCCAACCCCGGCAATGTGGTCCGGCGCCAGGTGGAGGGTGTGAAGGACGGCGCCCAGAACCTCAAGGAGCGCGTGTTCGGCTCGTCGGATGATCCCTATGAACTCTATGGCGAGCCCTCAGCCCGTGACCGGGCTGCGCAGGTGGGTCAGGATGCGCGCCAAGCGGTGCAGGGTGCACCCCGTCAGCTGAAGCAGCGGACCCGGGGCAATCCCCTCGCCGCGGGCCTGATCGCGTTCGGAGCGGGCGCACTGCTCGGCAGCCTCATCCCGACGACGCGCCGTGAGCAGCAGCTTGCCACCGACCTCAAGGACAAGGCGCAGCCTCTGGTCGACCAGGCCCAGGCCGCGGCCAAGGAAGCGGCGGAGCACCTCCGGCCGCAGGCCGAGCAGGCAGTGGCCAACGTCAAGGAGTCCGCAACTGAGTCGGCCCAGTTCGTGGCCAACGAAGGCAGTCTCCAGGCGCAGGGCGTCAAGGACCACGCGGCCACCTCGGCCCAGGACGTCCGGGGCCACGCGGAGACTGCGGTCGACGATGTCCGTTCTTCCCGCAAGGACGGAACGACCGAGGGTCCCGATTTCGGACGGCTCGGGGTCGACCCGAACCGCCCGGATCCCAACCCGGCCGCCGGGCGCGCCGACAACTGGCCCAGCTGAGTCCCCTGAACTCGTCTCGACGGGGCGTCGGCCACGCAGGGAGGCCGGCGCCCCGTCGGCGTACGCTTGCAACCAACAACCAAGGAGATCCACATAGCCAAGAACCCCTGGATGAGCGCCTATCTGAGCGCTGCCAACAAGATGGCCAATACGGCCCGCGGCCAGATGATGGGCGCGGCCAAGGCCGAACAGAAGAAGGCCCAGAAGAACATGGTGGACTCCTGGTTCGACATATTCACTCCCCCGGCCCCCAAGAAGAGCGCGGCCAAGAAGACGACTGCCAAGAAGACGACTGCCAAGAAGCCCGCAGCCAAGAAAACGGCCGCCAAGCGGACAACCGCCAAGAAGTCGACCACACGGCGCAGCTCCGGTCGCTAGGGTTCAGTCACCGACGACGGTGGGAGGTGCCATGGCGAAGGCCGATCCTGTCGTTGTCGGGAGCCTCGACGAATCCTTCCACCGGGTCGTGGCCGCGGTTGTGGCCCGCGTCCTGAATCGCCTCGGCCACGAGACCGTCCCCGTCGTGGGGATGCACGAGGAGATGTACGCCCGGCTGGGCCGCGGCGAGATTCACCTTTTTGCTGACGCCTGGCTGCCCCACAGCCAGGGCCACCTGTGGGAGACGGTCCGCGACCGGGCGGTCGAGGTCACGCAGCTGTATGCCGGTGCTCGCTATTTCTGGGCGGTCCCCTGCTATGTGCCGTCGTCGGAGATCGACGACATCAGTGACCTGGCCGACGAGGACCTGGCGATGGACATGGCCACGCAGGAAATCGTCGGGGCCCCGGAAGGTTCCGGTTTGAGTCGCTGGTCTGCCCAGGTCGTGTCGGCGTACTCGCTCGACAAAGCCGGCTGGACCTATCGCCCCGCCGACGTCCCGACGATCATCCGCACGATCGAGCAGCGGATGGCGGCCGGCGAGTGGTTCGTGACCCCCCTGTGGGTCCCGCAATATCTCGACGATGTCTTCGACCTGCGGCGACTCGAGGATCCGAAGCGGGTGTTTCCGCCGGCGGACCGAGCGTCGCTCGTTGCCTACAGCGAGCGGTTCGATCAGCTCCCGGAGGCCACGCGCGGAGTGTTGCAGCGCATCCGATTGAACCTCTGTGATGTCAGCGAGATGGACGCCGCGGTCAACGTCGACGGGATGAGCCCCGCAGAGGCGGCGAAGGAGTGGCTCGACGACAACGATGCCCAGCTCCGGGCCTGGCTGAAGGGGTGACGGATCAGGGCTCGATCGAGACCAGATAGACCCAGGTGTTCGGGTCGCTGTCGTCCTTGACCTCGCCCCAGCCCTCGCAGTCGGGGTGATAGCCGATCTTCTTCTTCAGCATTTCGACCACATCGTCGACCGGCGTACCGGCCGGAGCCTTGGCCTCGATATGGGATGTGCCGTCGCGCTGGCGACCCTTGGCGATGATCTCAACGGTCATGACGTGAGCCTAGCCCTGCACCCGCGGATTCACGGGCGTCTTGATCAGATGTGTTGCGCCATGGCCCGGGCCTGGGCGCGCCAGGCATCACGCTGCTCCTCGGTGGCGCCGCCCACCGGCCCGGCCAGCATGCGGTGGACCCGAGCCGGCTGGAGATAGGTGCCGACGCAGCGACGCCAGATCGCATCCAGGGGGTCGCCGAACGCCTTGTATTCCCGGTGGGCCGGCGTGTCTCCCGTGTTGAGCACGAGGACCGATTTGAGGCTCAACAGCGGGGTGGGCAGGCCCTCGCGGCTGTCCAGTCGATAGGTCAGACCCGGCACCAGGACGCGGTCCATCCAGCCCGCCATGATCGCGGGTGGCTTGCCCCACCAGTTGGGATGGGCGACCACGAGATAGTCGGCGACGCTCAACGCCTGTCGGTGGGCCCGGATGATCGGGTCGGTCGTGGCGGCGATCGCCTCTTCGACTTCCATGCCGACGGTGAAGGCCTCGGCAGAGGGCGCCACGGGCTCGAAGTGCTCGGCATAGAGGTCATGCACATCGACCGTCAGACCGCGCTCGCGCAGGGTCTCGATGACCACCTCAGCGAGGGCATGGGTGAAGCTCTCGGGGTTGGGGTTGCCGATGACTACCAGGGCGCTGCTCATCGCTCCATCCTTCCACGGTCCCCGGTCGGGTCAGCGCAAAGCGGGCACATCGGCGCGGGGACGGGCGTACCGCTCCATCACCGGCTGCGCCACGAGAATCCCGAGCGTGCCCAGGGCCAGCAGGACGATCGCCGGGACTGGCTGCCCCAGGACGAAGACCGCGATGGCCGCTGCGACGACCATCGCGTACGCCAGCAGAATGCGCGGCAGCAGGGGCAGCCGACGCGGGGACTTGGGAGCGAACCAGAGCGACCAGATGACGATCACGATCAGAGCCGTGGCGACAGCAGCGGCCCAGCCGGCCACGGTCCCCCACGTGCGATGTGCCAAGAGGTACGCCGCGTAGCCGGCACCTGCGACCAGCGCCAACTCCGCAACGAAGGCGAGCAGGCCCCAAGTCATGAGGAC
>CAZEVN010000109.1:0-9970 GCA_964515145.1 uncultured Enemella sp. | reverse complement strand
CCGGCTCCGCCATCGGCGGCCGTGCGGACGCCGACCCCGAAGGCCGTCACTCCCTCGGCGACCCCGACAGAGGATCGCGTCTTCCAACCCGGCATCGCACCGGTGACGATCCGGACCGCCGAGGGTGCAGGCACGCTCGAGTTGCGCCGCTATTCGTGGCAGCACACCGCGTTCGGGAACGACTCGGCACCACCGAAGGATCGCTACCTGATCCTGGACGTGGTGTTCACCGCAACCGAGGGCCGCGTGCAGGTCAATCCGCTGTATTTCAGCGGCCGCACCCGAGCCGGCATCATCCTGCAGCCGACGCTCGGTGCCGACGGCAATGAGCCGGTGCTCTCATCGCACGAACTCAATGCCGGTCAATCGGTCGACGGACTGGTGACGTTCGACGCCCCGACGACCGAGATCACCATCGTGCTGAGCGATGAGGTCGGCGAACAGGTTGCCCAACTCCGCATCCCGGCACCACGCGATTAGGGTCGCGTCGCACCGTTAGGGTGCGGCCCATGACGATTCAGACGGCGCCCCCGAACGACACCGACCAGGGCGAGTGGGTGCTCACGCTCGTGTGTGCCGACCGCCCGGGCATCGTCCACACGGTGTCGGGCGCGGTCGTGGCGGCATCCGGCAACATCGTCGAACTGCAGCAGTTCAGCTCCGCCGAGGACGGCAACGGCGGCCATGGCGGTGGCGGGCGCTTCTTCATGCGGCTGCATGTGGAGGCTCCGGTCGCGGAAGAAGTCCTGCGGCAACACCTCGATGAGGCTGCCCGGCAACTCGACGCTGCCTGGACCCTCGATCGTGTGGGTCGACCGATCCGGACGCTCGTCCTCGTCTCGAAGGCCGGGCACTGCCTCAACGATCTGTTGTTCCGCCAACGGTCGGGATGGCTGCCGGTGGAGATCCCCCTCGTGCTGTCCAACCACCCGGACCTCGCGCCCCTGGCCGACTTCTATGGGGTCCCGTTCAGCGATCATGTAGTCCTGCCCGAGACCAAGGCCCATTTCGAACGGCGGGTGCTGGCAGCGGTCGATGAGCACCAGATCGAACTGGTCGTCCTCGCGCGCTACATGCAGATACTGTCGCCCGAGCTCTGTGGCGCGCTCGCTGGACGAGCGATCAACATCCACCACTCATTCCTGCCCGGGTTCAAGGGCGCCAACCCCTATCGGCAGGCCCATGGTCGCGGTGTGAAGCTCATCGGCGCGACCGCCCACTTCGTGACTTCGGACCTCGACGAGGGCCCGATCATCGAGCAGAACGTCGTGCGCGTCGATCACAGCAAGTCGGTCCGGGAGCTCGTCGCCATCGGCCAGGACGAGGAGTCGCGCACGCTGACCGAAGCGGTCAAGCTCTTCGCCGAGCGGCGGGTCCTGCTGGATGGATCCCGGACCATCATCTTCCGCTGATCGGCGGTCACAGATCCAGGTGGCCGTCCCGATAGGCCTCTCGGACGACGTCGAAGGAACTGCCGACCTCCCGGCCCAACTGGGCATACCGTCGCGCGGCGCGCGACAGGAATGTCGTCACCGTGGCCGGCTTGACCTGCGGATCGAGGCGGTGACCGATCGCCTTCTTCGGGACCCCCTGGGCCAGGAGCCTGAGCGTCTGGAGTTCGCGGGGGGCCAGATGGGCGAGGAGACCGGCATCGGTGGCCAGCAGATAGGCCATCTCGCTGCTCATCGCGACCTCACCGGCCGCGACCTCTGTAAGGGCCTCGAGCATGCTCTCCTCGGGATCCGACTTGAGCGCGACGCCGTTCGCGCCGGCCGCCATGACCTGCTGCAGCGGTGCCGGCCTGATCTCCGACGTATGCACCAAGCACGCCACACCGAGCCCGACGATTCGTTCGATCGTAGCCGTGGGGTCGCTGCCGTCCCCCAGCATCAGGTCGAGGACGACCACATCGGCTGACACCGATTCGAGCGTGCGAAACAGACCCTCGGCTGTATTCGCCTCTCCCACGATCGTCAGCGTCCCGGGGTGAACGGCCGCCAGACCCCGGAGTCCGCGCAGGACGATCTCGTGATCGTCGACGGTGATCACCCGGATCGGGCTCACGCCGGCTCCAGGAGCGTGCTCCCCGGCTCCGCCGGCAGGCGTACGCTCAGTCGGCTCCATCGCGCGTCCTCCTCCCACTCGAGATCCAGGTCGGACCGGCGACGCCAGCGATCGAGCGCCAGCTGGTCGGGGGTGTGCACCACGAGCGCCAACCCATCGAGCGCGCTGAGCGTCGCCCGGCCCGAGGCAGCCCCACCGTGATCCAGCGCCGACAGGAGTCTGATCGCCTCATCGGCCCATCGATCGCGGATCGCCGAGGGGATCCGGACCTCGAGTTCCCAATCGTGGGCTCGCGCCTCGGCGATGGCAACCGCCAACGGATCGGTGTGTTCGATGTCGGAGGTGGTCTCGAGCTCGGCGCGCACCCCGAGCTCGAGCGCGACCGCCCGCTGCGCGATCCCGGGGTCCCCCGGATCGAGACGTCCGGTCGCGATCCCATCCAGGAACGGCAGCAGCGCGTCGTTGACCCGGCGCATCCGCTCGTCCTGATCGGAACGGGCGAGCGCGAGAGTTTCGCGTCGGACGACGCTGTTGATGGTTTCTTCCCTGGCCAGGAGCATGCGACGACCGGCGCGTCTCACCATGAACTTGAACCCCACCATCGCGATCGCGGCCAGAGGTGCCAGGAGGGCTCCGACGAGCTGGTTGGTGATGGGATCGAATCCGAAATGCCACCAGCCCAGTAGGAACAGCTCGGCCCACACCAGTCCGAGCACGGCCAGAGCCCAGCGAATGCGCGCGTGCACGACCACGATCATCATCAGAGGGGTCACGCCCCCGGCCATGAACAGGTGAAATCCGTTGCGGACCTCGGGAGCCGTCGCGAGGATGTTGGCCCCGAGCCCCACCATGGACGCCACGACCAACAGCCCGAGCCAACCCCTCGACAGACGCTGGCCGTCGGAATGAAGCGCCCCCAACCCCACGACCACCGCCAGGAACATCCCGGCCGTGGCGAGCCCGGGATTCGCCAGCTCCCTTGCCATCAGCGTGCCGATCACCGCCGTCCCGATGATTCCCGGCAGGGCGATGGGTGCCAGCGCTCCGGTCAGTTCCCGCCACACGTTGGCCATCCGCTCGTGGGCAGCCTCCGGGGCCCACCGCAGAGTCACGCTGGTCCCCCCGGCATCCGAGGAGATCTCGGCCTCACCGCCGACCTCGTGCATGCGCTCGAAAACAGACTCGCGCAGGCCGCGCCCGAGTCGCTGCCGCCGGAAGCCCGGACCGCCGTCGACCACCTGCACGCTGCCGCCACCCGCGAAGGAATCGAGATTGATCCGGACGCTGCTCGCCCCGGCATGCCGCGCGCTGTTGCGCACCGCCTCGGCCGCTGCCGGGACCATGGCCGCAACCACCTCGGCCGGCAGCCGTGGTGCTCGCCCCACGACCTCGATCCGCACCCCAGTGGCCGCTCGGATCTCGAGCAGCTGCGCACGGAGATCCCCGGGTTCGTCGTCGAAGTGTGGCAGGTCACCCTTGCGCAGGCGATCGACCGTCGTCCCGGCCAGCGCCCGCACCCCATCGACCGGTTGCTCGGTTGTGTCCGGCGACTTGGTGCCCTCGGGCTCCGAACGCCCGGCGCGGGCGACTGCCCGGAGCGTGTGCATGACATCGTCGTGCAGGAAACGCGCAACCTGACGGCGCCGGCGCTCGGCCAGGTCCTGGCGGCGTTCGGCGAGACTCGCAGCAGACCTCTCGGCCTCGGCCGCATCGGCCCCCGCCGACAGGCGCCGAACCGCGTGCACGGCCAGGATCAGCATGAACGCGAGCTCGGCGTTGCTGACCAGTTCGACAACGCCGATCACGAACGGATCGCTCGAGCGAGCAGTGGCCAGCAGCCGCAGCGCGGCGTACGCAATCCAGGCGGAGCAGCCGAGCCACCAGCGCCACCGTCCACCGAAGGCGAGCACCCACCCCTGAACCGCGATCACAGCAGCAGTCGGCCACCAGCCCACATCCGTGGCCCGGGCGGGCTGCCCGATGAGGAACAACACCAGGAACAGCCCGGTGGCCGTCACCAGGGCGAGATCACTCCACAATCGCGAATAGCCCACGACGGCCAACAGCATCACCGCCACCTGCACCAGGCCGAGACCGAAGATCGCGAGATCACCCACCGGGCTCGTGCGCACCGTCTCATCCAGCGCAGGTCGGACCGTGCCGACCAGCACGATCCCGGTCAGCACCGCGAACAGCAGTCGAAGCCCGGCGTCGAAAAGCTGGCCCCACAGATTGCCGAAAGCCGGCATCGTTCCTAACCTCCCCCGCGGCGGAAAGTTGCCTGTCCCCGAATCCAAGCACGACCCACCGACAACTCCTGCCCGTGTCATCAAAAAGTCCACTTTGCAACCGGCGAGAACGCCTCGAATGGCCGCGGGAACCGGCAGAAACTGTGCATTCGGGCATGCCGCAACGGTCTCGGGAGCGCGCTGGTAGCGTCAGGCCCGGACCCCGGACAAAGGAGTTAATGTGACCAAGAGTCCTGTGAAGGTGGCCATTACCGGCGCCGCCGGACAAATTTGCTACAGCCTGCTGTTCCGCATCGCCAGCGGCGAACTGCTCGGCAAGGACCAGCCCGTAGCCCTGCATCTGCTCGAGATCACCCCCGCGCTGAAGGCGCTGGAGGGCGTGGTCATGGAACTGGATGACTGTGCGTTCCCCCTGCTGGACAACATCGTGACCGGTGACGACCCCAACAAGGTCTTCGACGGCGTCAACATGGCACTGCTCGTCGGCGCCAAGCCGCGCGGCAAGGGCATGGAGCGGGGCGACCTGCTCAAGGACAACGGTGGCATCTTCGCTCCCCAGGGCAAGGCCCTGAACGATCATGCGGCCGATGACATCCGCGTCCTGGTGACCGGCAACCCGGCCAACACCAACGCTCTCATCGCGATGCACAACGCGCCCGATATCCCCAACGAGCGGTTCAACGCGCTGACCCGCCTCGACCACAACCGCGCCATCTCGCAGCTGGCGGCGAAGCTCGAGGTGCCCGTCACCGATATCAAGAAGATGACGATCTGGGGCAACCACTCCGCGACGCAATATCCCGACATCTTCAATTGTGAGGTTGGCGGCAAGAACGCGGCCGAGCTGGTCAACGACCAGGCCTGGCTCGCCGACACCTTCATCCCGACCGTGGCCAAGCGCGGCGCGGCGATCATAGAGGCCCGCGGCCTGTCGTCGGCGGCGTCCGCCGCGAACGCGACGATCGATCACATGCGTGACTGGGCCCTCGGCACTCCCGACGGCGACTGGGTTTCCATGTCGGTTCCGTCGGACGGGTCCTATGGCGTGGCGGAGGGCATCATCTCGTCCTTCCCCTGCACCGTCACCAACGGTGAGTATTCGATCGTCCAGGGCCTCGAAATCAACGACTTCTCCCGTCAGAAGATCGACGCCTCGGTCGCCGAGCTCGTCGAGGAGCGCGACACCGTCGCGGATCTCGGCCTGATCTGATCCCCAACAGACCACCGGGCAGTTCGCACGGTTGTCGGCGTACAACAGTGTGGTGAGACATTCCGCGTCCACCCTGCGAACTGCCCCGGATTGGGCAGTGACACCCCACCCCCCGGCCCACTAGGGTCGGGGCCACATGCAAGGAGGCTTGGAATAACAATGAGCGACGAGCGCAAACCCTTCGTCATCAATGGCCGCGAGGGACTCAACGAGTGGGCCGGCAAGGATCTCGGCACCAGCGAATGGGTCACGGTCAACCAGGAAGACATCAACACCTTCGCCGAACTGACCGGCGACGACCAGTGGATCCACGTCGATCTGGAGAAGGCGAAGGCCGGCCCCTACGGCACCACGATCCAGTACGGATTCCTTACCCTCAGCAAGTCCACCGGTTTCCTCTGGGAGATCTGTGTGGTCGACGGCTTCGGGACGATTCTGAACTACGGCCTCAACAAGGTGCGGTTCCCGTCCCCGCTGAAGACAGGTCAGCGTTACCGGATGCATGCCAACCTGGCCGAGGTCAACGAGGTCAAGGGCGGCATCGAGACCGTCTACAAGCTCACCTATGAGGTCGAGGACGAGTCGAAGCCCTGCTGCGTGGCCGAACTCGTGTTCCGTTACTACGAATGATCAACAGGCCCGTGGCCCCCGCCAACCGGTGGGGGCCTCGGGCCATCAGCCACTCAGATCCAACTACCCATAGATCTGTTCACAGGGGAGGAGGGTGCCCATGGCAACCCGCAAACGAACGAGCACGGCCCCGGATACGGACTCGACGAAGCCGTCGACTCTGGCTCCGCCGGTCGAGAAGAACCTCTCTGCCGAGGTTCTCGCTGCTCTTGATATCAAGGACACCAGCATGAACCCGCCGGTGTCACTCGAGGGGCGAGACCCCGAACTTCTCAAGAAGCTCTACGACGGCGTCGTGAGGGCCCGTGCGTTCGAGGATCGCATGCATTCGATGTATCGCGCAGGCGACCTGCTCGGATCGTACTACTCGGGCAACTGGCACGAGGCCATCAGCGTCGGCACGATGGCCGCCATGGAGGAACGCGACTACTACTGCCCGCTCCACCGCGACGTGGGTGGCCACCTGATGCGTGGCATGCCGCCGGAGCAGATCATGGGCTCGTTCATGGGCAAGTCGATCGCCCCCACCGGTGGCCGCGACGGCACGCTCCACTACGGCCGCCTGGACCTCAACACCTACAACCCGCCGAGCCACATCCCGGCGAACTATCCGGTCGCCACGGGCATGGCCTTCGCAGCAAAATATCGCGGTGAGGACCGGGTCGCGGTGGCGATCTGCGGTGACGGTTCCACCTCGCGCGCCGACTTCCACGAGTCCGTGAACATCGCCGGCGCGATGCAGCTGCCGGCCGTGTTCCAGGTCCAGAACAACCAGATCGCGATGGGCACCAAGCTGTCGATGCAGACCAACTCGGCGAGCTTCGCGATCAAGGCTGTCGCTTACGGCATCCCCGGCATCAAGTGTGACGGCACCGACGTGATTGCCGTCTATGACGCAATGAAGGAAGCCATCGACCGTGCCCGCTCCGGCGGTGGCCCCACCATCGTCGAAGCCGTGACCATGCGCATGCACGGCCACGCCGAGCATGATGGCGCCGAATATGTGGACCCGGCGCTGAAGGAGGAATGGGGCAAGCGGGATCCGGTGGAGCTGTATGAGAAGCGCCTCATCGAGGCTGGCGTCATCAGCGAAGAGGAAGCCGCCGAAACCCGGGAAGCCGCGCGCAAGTGGGCCATCGCCGCCCGCAAGATCGCGATCACGGCTCCGATGCCCGACCCCACCAACATCGAGGAAGGTGTCTATGCCGACTGAAGAGAAGACCTCATATTCCTACCTTGAGGCCATCGGTGCCGCGCTCGCTCACGAGCTCGACAACGATGACGACTTCTTTCTCATCGGCGAGGACGTCGGCGCCTTCGGTGGCCCCTTCAAGGTGACCAAGGGCTTCCTGGAGAAGTACGGCCCTCGGCGAATCATCGACTCGCCGATCGCCGAGACCGGCATGGCCGGTCTGGCTGCGGGCGCAGCCCTGGCCGGACTGCGCCCCATGGTCGAGTTCCAGTTCGCCGACTTCATCTCCTGCGCGTTCGACCCGATCATCAACACGATCGCCCGCCACCACTGGCGCACGGGCGATGCGATGCCGATCACCCTGCGGGCACCGTTCGGTGGCCGACTCCGGGCGGGCCCCACCCACTCGCAGAGCATGGAGACCTATTTCGCCCACGTGCCCGGCCTCAAGGTCGTCATGCCCGGCACGGCTGAGGACGCCGCCGGTCTGCTGATCGCCTCGATCCGCGACAACAACCCGGTGATGTTCTTCGAGAACAAATATCTGTATCGCCGCCTGTCGGCCCAGGGTTCGCCGTCGTTCGAACCCATTGAGCTGGGCAAGGCCAACGTCGTGCGGGAGGGCACCGACATCACCGTCGTGACCTACTCCGCCGGTGTGCACCAGGCCGTTGAGGCCGCGGAGGAACTCGCCAAGGACGGCATCTCGGTGGAGGTCGTCGATCTGCGCACCATCAAGCCGCTCGACATCGAGACGGTTGCGACTTCGGTCAAGAAGACTTCGCGGGCCGTGGTCCTCCACGAGGCCGCCGAGTTCATGGGCATGGGTGCCGAGATCGCGGCCGAAATCCAGAAGGAAGCGTTCTGGTATCTCGATCAGCCGATCGAGCGGATCGCAGCCAAGAACACCCCGACCCCGACCAGCCCGCCGCTGGAGGACGCGGTGATTCCGCAGCAGGCCGAGATCACGGAAACCATCCGGAAGGTGGCCAAGGCATGAGCCAGTACGACATCTGCGTCCTGGGTGGTGGCCCCGGCGGCTACGCCTCCGCGCTGTACGCCGCATCCGCCGGTCTCAAGGTCGCCATCGTCGAGAAGGAAACCTTCGGCGGCACCTGCCTCAACCGCGGCTGCATCCCGGCCAAGGGCCTGCTGCAGGCGGCCGAGGTCTATCGCAACGTCGGACACGCGAAGTCGTTCGGCTTCGAGGTGCCGGCCGGCGAGACCAAGATCGACTGGCCCCAGGTCAACAAGCGCAAGCAGGGCGTCGTCAACACCCTGGTGAAGGGCCTCGAGGGCCTGATCAAGAAGCGCAAGGTCGATATCTTCCGCGGCAAGGGCACGATGAACGCGGACGGCAAGATCGTTGTCGATGGTCAGGTCATCGACTCGAAGAACGTGATCATCGTCTCCGGCTCCGTGCCGAAGTGGTTCCCGGGCATGGAGCCCGGTCCTCGCGTGATCACCTCCGATGAGGCCACCAACTCGACCTGGGAGTCCCTGCCCAAGTCGGTTGCGGTCATCGGCGGCGGCGTCATCGGCGTCGAGTTCGCCTCGGTCTATATCGACATGGGTGTCGAGACCACCCTGCTCGAGTTCATGGACGACCCGATCCTCCCGCTGGGCACCGACCGCGAAGTCGCGGACACGGTGGCCAAGGCGCTCAAGAAGCGTGGCCTGAAGGCCATTGGCGGCGCCAAGGTCGGCAAGCTCCAGGACAACGGCTCCACCGTGACCGTGCCCTATGAGAAGGGCGGCAAGCAGGAGTCGATCGAGGTCGAGCAGGTTCTGGTCGCCGTTGGTCGTCGTCCCCTGTCGGAGGATCAGGGCTTCGCCGAAGCGGGCGTCGCCATCGATCAGCGTGGCTTCATCGAGGTGGACACCAACACGATGCAGACGTCGCGCGAGGGCGTATATGCCGTCGGTGACGTCGTCAACACCCCCGGCCTCGCCCATGTGGCGTACGCCGAGGCCATCGTCGCGGTGAAGCACATCCTCGGCGAGAACCCGGTGCCGCTCGACTATGGCAAGGTCCCCAACATCGTCTATGCCCACCCCGAGATCGCATGGTCGGGCATGACGGAGGAGCAGGCCAAGGAGGCCGGCATCGACTATGAGGTCAAGAAGCACGGCTGGCCGGGCAACGGCCGGTCGATGATCGTCGGTGAGACCGAGGGCATGGTGAAGATCATTGCCGAGAAGAACGGTCCCATCATCGGATTCCACATCGCCGGCCCCTGGGCCTCGGAGCTGATGAACGGCGGCTACTACGCGGTCAACTGGGAAGCCACCCCGGAGGATCTCGGCCACCTCATCCATGCGCACCCGACCCTGGCGGAGAACATCGGCGAGACGGTGATCACCTTCTCCGGCCGATCCCTGCACAACTGACCCCACGCGAACACCACGCCCGGCCCGCGATGATGCGGGCCGGGCACAACACAGGAGACGATCAATGGCAGACGAAACCTGGGTCGTGACAATGCCCAAACTCGGTGAAACCGTCACCGAGGGCACGATCGGGTCGTGGCTGAAGAACGTGGGTGACACCGTCGAGTTCGACGACCCGTTGTTCGAGGTCTCGACCGACAAGGTCGACTCGGAAATCCCCAGCCCCTATGACGG
>CAZEVN010000108.1:0-10209 GCA_964515145.1 uncultured Enemella sp. | reverse complement strand
CGACGACGACGACGACGACGACGACGACGACGACGACGACGACGACGACGACGACGATTCGACCAGCGTCGACCTCGATGTGGAGATCGAGGACTCCTTCCAGGACAACGATGGCGGCGACAACGATGGCGGCGACAACGATGGTCTGGACATCGACGACTCGGGCAACTCCTCCGACGACAACTCGAGCAACGACGACAACTCGGTTTGGCAGGACAACTCGAGCAACGATGACAACTCGAGCAATGACGACAACTCCACCAACACCGACGTTGATGTCGATGTCGAGGACAACGTCGTGATCGCTGACTCGGGCAACGACAGCGGCAACAGTGGCGACAGCTACTCGGCCGAGGACTCCTTCAACGACAACTTCAGCGACAACGCTGTGGCCGTCGACGACGGTCCGGGTGGTGCCGGCGCGGGCGCCTGAGTTGAACCTGTCGCGCATACCATGACCGAATGCGCGATCTGACATAGTGGCCGGCTGGTCCGGGGAAAACTCCCGGGCCAGCCGGTCTCTTCTGTTCGAGAGGGAACCGATGTCTGCCACCCCCCAGGTCAAGACCAGGCGGATCACAACCGACACGCTCATCGAGCGCGCCGAGGCGATGGTCGCCGGCACCGGGCGTACCGACCTGACCGATCTGCTCGCATTGACCCGCGCCCGCTGGGCCGAACCAACGACGCGCGTCATGGTCATCGGTGAGTTCAAACAGGGCAAGAGTGCGCTCGTGAATGCGCTGCTGAACGCTCCGGTGTGCCGCGTGGGCGACGATGTGACGACCGCGGTGCCGACGATGGTCTCCCATGCGGAGCAGGCGTACGCGACCGTCGTGGATGCTGCCGACCTGCCCGACTCGCCCGCGATCGAAGACATCCAGCGACACGACCTGCCGCTCGATCACCTGATGTCGTTTGCGACCGAGGAGCACGACCGCGCCGGCCGCCGGGTGCAGCACGTGGAGGTGGGGTTGCCGCGGGACGTCCTGAAGAACGGGCTCGTGCTGGTGGATACGCCGGGTGTCGGAGGGCTGCGGACGAGTCAGGGAGCCGTGACGGTCGCCGCACTTCCGAGCGCTGATGCGGTGTTGTTCGTCTCCGATGCCACCGCGGAATACTCGGCCACTGAACTCGATTTTCTCGCTCGGGTGCTCCGGGCCTGTCCCAACGTCACCTGTCTCTCGACCAAGACCGATCTCCAGCCCGAGTGGCGGCGCATCGTCGACCTGAATCGTGCTCACCTCGACAGAGCGGGGGTGGATGCCCCGATCATCGCCGTTTCCTCCCTGGTTCGAGATCTGGCGATCAGGACCCGCGACCAATCCCTGAACGAGGAGTCCGGCTTCGCCGAATTGGTACGCCACCTCGAGACCGACATCCTGGGCAAGTCCCGCGTGCTGGCCCACCGCTCCGTCTGTCGGGATGTCCTGACCGCCTGTGAGAACCTGACGATGATGTTGGGCCCCGAACTGGCGGCGCTCGAAGATCCGACCCGGCTGCCGGACATGATCGTCGAACTCGAGCGGGCGACGGCCGAGGCGGACGAGCTCAGGCAACGCTCCGCGCGGTGGCAGGTCACCCTCAGCGACGGGGTGGCCGATCTGAATTCCGATCTCGACCACGACCTGCGGGAACGCGTGCGGGCACTGATCCGCGATGCGGAGAACAGCATCGACTCGGGCGATCCCGGGCAGGTGTGGGACGAGTTCAGCACGTGGCTCGAGGAACGCAGTTCCGACCTGCTGTCCGACACGTTCACGTGGGCGCAGGAGAACACGGCGTGGTTGTGCGAACGAGTCGGGGATCATTTCACCGCCGAGATGGCGAGCAGCGTCCCCCGCTTCGCCGTCGGGGAGACGAGTGGGCTGCTCGAGCTGGCCCCTGACCTGGGCGATGTCGATCGAGGTCGCCTCCACCTGGGACAGAAACTCTTCATCGGCATGCGCGGCTCCTATGGCGGCGTGCTCATGTTCGGCCTCCTCACCTCGATCGCGGGCCTCGCCCTGATCAACCCGCTGTCGATCGGCGCTGGTCTTGTTCTGGGCGCAAAGGCCTATCACGACGAGAAGGGCCTTCGGCTCGCCAGGCGCCGCAACGATGCGAAGGTGGCGGTCCGTCGCTATCTCGATGATGTGCAGTTCCAGGTCTCGAAGACCCTGCGCGACCGTTTGCGACAGGTGCAGCGAGGACTGCGTGACTACTACACCCTGCGTGCGGAGGAGCTCCAGCGCTCGTTGAACGAGTCGTTGACGGCCGCACGCGCGGCTGCCAAGTCGTCCCAGTCGGAGCGCGAGGAACGCATTGCGGTCCTGCGGGAGAAGCTGGCCGAGGCCGAACGCCTGGGCGCGGGGGTGGCCCGGTCCCTCGGGGTCGGCGAACCTCGGGACGTTGCATGACCACTCTGCGTCTCGATCCCGCCGACCCCATGCCCGCAGCACAGGCGGTTCTGGCCGCGGCGGAACGGGCGACCGCGCATGATCCCGAACTGGTGGAACGGGTGGAACAGGCCCGAAAGCGACTGGAGGGGCCCCTGCGTGTGGCCATTGCCGGCAAGGTGAAGGCCGGCAAGTCAACGCTCGTCAATGCCTTCCTCGCCGATGATCTCGCTCCCACCGATGCGGGGGAGTGCACGATGGTCACCACGTGGTTCCAACACGGTGCAGTGCCGGCCACCCGCGTCGTCGGCAAGGACGGCGTGACGCGAGAACTCGCCTTCCGCCGTCGGGGCGGACACTTCGTGATGGGTCTCGGGGGGCTGGACCTGGACGAGGTGGCTCGGGTCGAGGTCGACTGGCCATCGCCGTTTCTCCGCAATCTGACCCTGATCGACACACCGGGAATCGACTCGTTGACCACGGAGGCTTCCGACCGGACCACCGGATTCCTGCTCGGGCGAAACTCCTCCAGGAGTGGGGGCGGCGCCCCCGGAAGAGCAGATGTCGATGCGGTGATCTATCTCATGCGTCACCGGCACTCGGTCGACCTGACCTTCGTGAGTGAACTCGCCCGATCCGCCTCCGATGCCCACGGCGCGGCAACAACGCTGGTGGTGCTGTCCCGCGCGGATGAACTGGGCGGTGGCCGCATCGACAGCCTGGTCTCGGCGCGGGACATCGCGACGGCGTACGCCGACGAGCCGCTCCTGCGCGCCCATAGCGTAGGTGTGGTTCCGGTGGCCGGGCTGCTCGCCCATGGCTCGCGGATGCTGCGGCAGGACGATGTCGATCTGATGTCCTCGCTCGCGGGCGTAACCCGCGATGACCGCGAGGCCATGTTGATCTCCGCGGATCGTTATGCGTCACACGGCCAAGGGGGAACGCCCGCCCAGCGGCGAGCGCTGGTCCGGCGTCTCGGTCTGTTCGGGATCCGGATGGGTGCGGCACTGATCCGGCAGGGTCACACGTCAGCCGCGGGGCTGGCGCAGGAACTGGAGCACCACAGCGGTCTGGCTGCGGTCGTGCAGGTCCTGGAGGATCACTTCCTGCCACGCAGCAGGTTGCTGATCGGACGGAATCTGGCGGATGCCATGGAGTTGTTGGCGGACGAATGCCCCGAGCCCGGGGCGAGAGAGTTGCGGGAGGCCTGCGACCGGTTCCGCATCGCCGCCGAGCAGGGGCTCAGTGAGTTGGGAATGCTGCTCCGGCTGCGGTCAGAGGAGTTCCCCGGACTGGACGACCGGGCGATCGCCGAAGCCGCCCGCATTCTCGGCGGGAAGGGTACGCCCATTTATCGCCGGCTGGGTCTGGCTCCCGACTCGGATTCCGAGGACGTCGTGGCGCGATGGAACGACCTGGTGGAGCGCTGGCGAGCCGTGGCCGAGGACGCCGGGGGATGGCGAAGCAGCCGGCGGCTGGCCCGGAGCGTCATCGCGGCCCTGGATCTCATGGCCGTCATTTTTTCTTCACCCGTCGACCTTTCGGCAACCACATGAGCACCGACGCGATGAGCGCCAGCGCGGCGTGGCCGACGATGCACACCTGAATGACCGTCCCGCGCCACCCCGACGGCCCCAGCACCTCGAGTGCCAGCGGAAGGATCAGGGCGGCTCCGAGCGCCAATGCCGACAGGACCACCCGGACGATGACTCGTCGCCCGCCCAGGAACGTCGCGAGGATGGCTTCGGGCAACAGCCCCGCCCCCACGATGCCGATCATGGTGAAGTGCAGGATGTTGGCGGCGGCACGGCGTACCTCTTCCGGATCGCCCGGGTGAGCCTTCGCCGCCAGTTCGTCGACCGCATGACCATGAGTGACGAGAGCAGTCAGGATCCCCACGATCCCCAGCACGATGGCAGCCGTCCAGAACCGCTCCGAAGCAACCTGAATGCGACCCGGTCGCGTGTGCTCGACCACTTCGGCCCGGTTCGCGACGATTGGTGGTCGCGCAGGCCTGGAGTGCGCGGCTGTGGTCGGGGTCGTCGCCGCTGACTGATCCTCTTCGGCGTCATGGGGCGTCGAGGGCGAGGAGGCCACGTCGTCGTCGCTGATTCCTTCTCCCGCCGGCTTCTCCTGCGGCAGTTCATCGACAACGCTTGCTTCCGGGGCTGGCTCGTCGATGGCACGGCGGGGCGCAGGCTCGTGGGGTGGCGTGGCTGCGGTTGCCCGGTCATCGTCGGCCCGGGCGGGGTGAGCGTCGGACATGCAGGGTCCTCAAGGTCGGGTCTGGGGGAACTCTACGACCGGTCCGGGCGAACCACCGGTCAGTTATGCCCGGATCAGTACTTCGCCGTGCGTCAGGGTGATCCAGCCGTCGGGGTCGGCAGCCCAGTCCTGCCAGGCGTCGGCGATGGCGACGAGGCCTTCGCGAGGGGTCCCCATCTCGACAGCCTGCTCCGCGAACCTGGAGTTGAGCACCCGGTCAGCCCAACTGCCGCCCCAATAGGAACGATCGCCCGGAGTGGCGAAGCACCAGACCGAGGCAGAGGGGGTGATGTCGGAGCACCCCGCAGCTCTGGCCCACGCCAGGAGCTTGGGGCCGGCGTCGGGATCGCCGCCCGCGGCCCGTGCAATGGCGCGATAGAGCGTCAGCCATTCGGTCAGGGCGGGTCTGGCCGGATGGATCGATATGGCCGAATAGTCGACGTCGCGCACTGCGATCAGGCCGCCGGGTCGACAGACCCGCCGCATCTCGCGGAAGGCCTGCACCGGATCGGCAACGTGTTGCAGCACCTGATGGGCGTGCACCACATCGAACGAGTCGTCGGAGAACTCCAGGGCATGCACGTCCGCAACCACGAAGTCGACGTTGTCGCGGCGTACGCCCGCCCGGGTCGTGGCCAGCGTCGCTTCATCGACCTCGGTCGCCACCACCTGCTTCACCCGGCCGGCCAGGTCGTCGGTGATGGTGCCGGGGCCCGCGCCGATATCCAGAAGCAGCGCGGTCTCGGTGAGGTGCGGGAGCAGGTAGGCGGCCGAATTCTCGGCGGTACGCCAGGCGTGGGCCTGCAGAACCGATGCGTGATGACCGTGAATGTAACGAGCCTGCTTCATGGCAGCAGACTGACAGACGTCTCCAGGAAATCTCGCATGAAGAGACGATTCGTCTCGGATATAGAGACTATCCCTGAAGTCGACGCAGCCCCACCCGTTCCTCGGCCCGGATCCCGTCCTCGACTGCGGGCGCGGCCATCTTTTCGAGTTTCTTGCCGATCAGGGGGATCTTGACCTTCAGCTCTCCGTCGATGTCGATCCTGGTGTGGCCGCCGGCGGGATGCAGTCGGATGTTTCCGTCCATCGTGATCGGCTGACCGGGAACCTTGAGGTCCAGGGTGGCGGTGCGGCTGCCGTCGGGAGCAGCCTCCGACCATGTCCGCGTCTCGACGATCCGAATGGAGGGCCCCGTGATCTTCTCGGCCTCCGGCGGCGCCTGGAGCGACCTCGAACTGGTGGTCGACCGACCGTCGACGGTCACGGAGCAGTCGGTCGCGCGGGCTTCGCGGGCCACCTCCTCCAGGAAGCCGGGGTCGGTCACCATGGCGAAAACAGTGGCGGGATCGGCTGGGAAGACGAGACTGGTGCTGAGTTCCATGGGCCCATCATGCCGGTCCTCGAGAATTGTCGGAGGGGGACCCTACGCTGAGTCCTGAATCGGTTTCCCGACCAACAAGGACGCCATGCTGATCGATCTCCACAGCCACACGACCGTCTCCGACGGCACCGACACGCCCGAGGAGCTCCTCGCCAAGGCCCGCGGTCTGGGTCTTGACGTGCTCGCCGTCACTGATCACGACACCTTCGACCACCTGCCTCAGGTGAGGGCGGCTGCTCGCCGGGAAGGGGTCGAGCTTCTGGAGGGGATGGAGATGTCGTGTGAATATGCGGGCGCATCAGTGCATTTGCTGGCCTATGGCACGGATCCCGATCATGGCGACCTCGGTGCCGAACTCGCTCGCATCAGGGAAGGCCGGGGAGACAGACTGCCACGGGTGCTGGAGCGGCTCGCTGCGTTGGGGGTCGGCGTGAGCCGCGACGACGTCATGCGCCAGGTTGGTGAGGCGCCCTCGATCGGCCGTCCCCACATCGCGGATGCTCTCGTGGCCGCGGGCCACGTGGCCGACCGCCAGGAGGCGTTCGATCGCTTCCTGGCGGAGGGCCGACCGGCCTATGTGGGGCGCTATCACCCCGACCTTCGCCGGGGGATCGATCTGATCCATGCCGCGGGTGGCCTGGCGGTGGTCGCTCACCCGTGGGGTCGCGCCAGCGCGGGGGTGCTGACCGAGGAGGTGTTGGCCGAGATGGTGGTGACCCATGGCCTCGATGGCTTCGAGGTGGATCATGCGGACCACGATCGCGAAGAGCGAGTGCGCCTCAGGACACTCGCCGATCGGCTCGACGTCCTGGGCACAGGGTCCAGCGATCATCATGGCCTCGGCAAACCGACCATGCCGCTGGCGTGCAACACCACATCGGCGGAGGTCTATGCCGAGCTGCGTCGGCGCCTGGGTTGATCGCCGCCCGGGCGCGGCAACTCAGTCCTCGTTTGATTCCGCCGTGCCCGCGTCACCATTGCGGCGCGTACGCCGACGGCGCCGACGCCGCGGCCGATCGTTCGAATCGTCTTCGGAGGCCCCGTCGGTCGAGCCGTTCGCGTCGGATGACGACACATCGGGACCTGCCCCGTTCGCAGTAGCGGCCCGGGCGTCACCGGGAGAAGAATCTCCGGAGCTCTTGGCCGCCTCGCCCGCCACCGGCTCGCCGTTGCGGGTGCGCCGGCGATTGCGGGTGCGCTTCGGCCGCGGCTGGCGCGGACGCTCGCGACCTTCGTCCGACTCCGTGGGGGTCGGGTCGGCGATGCGTCCCCGGGTGCCCTCGGGGATCGAGAGGTCGGCGAAGAGGTGGGGTGAGGTGGAATAGGTTTCTGCCGGATCGTCGAATCCGAGGTCGAGGGTCTTGTTGATGACCTTCCACCGCGTCAGGTCGGCCCAATCGACCAGGGTGATGGCGATGCCGGAAGCACCCGCGCGACCGGTGCGGCCAATCCGGTGCACGTAGGTCTTGTCGTCGTCCGGGCATTCATAGTTGATGACGTGGCTGACGCCGGAGACATCGATGCCGCGAGCGGCAACATCGGTGGCGACGAGGACGCTGACCTTTCCCTCGCGAAAGCGCTTGAGCGCGCGCTCGCGGGCTTCCTGCCGCAAATCGCCGTGGATCGCCGCGGCCGGGAAACCGCGCTCCACCAGGTCGTCGGCTATGCGCTGGGCGGCCCGTTTGGTGCGGCAGAAGATCATCACCTTGTCGACGTCGGTGGCCTGCAGCACGCGGCCCACGATCTCCGGCTTGTCGAGATCATGCGCCTGATAGACGTGCTGCGTCGTCTGGGGAACGGTCGATGACTCGTCGTGATGTTCGGCCCGGATGTTGACCGGACGGGTGAGGTGGGTGCGGGCGAGAGATGCGATCGCCGACGGCATCGTCGCCGAGAACAACAGGGTCTGGCGCGAGGCCGGCGTATTCGCGATGAGTCGTTCGACATCGGGCAGGAAGCCGAGGTCGAGCATCTCATCGGCCTCGTCGAGCACCAGGACCTTGAGGTGGCGGATATCGAGAGCGCGTCGATCCATCAGGTCGAGGAGTCGTCCGGGCGTACCCACCACGACGTCCACGCCCGCAGCGAGCGCGTCGAGCTGGGGCTCATAGCCGACGCCGCCATACACGGTCAGGACGCGGGCGCGTCGCACGGTCGAGGCCAGCTCGAGGTCCTTGGCCACCTGGAGGGCCAACTCGCGGGTGGGGGCGACGACCAGCGCCTGGGGCGCGACACCGGGCTCATTGTCGACGGTGATCCGCTGCAGCAGCGAGATGCCGAAGGCGAGGGTCTTGCCGGTGCCTGTGCGGGCCTGGCCGATCATGTCGGTGCCGGCCACCGCGATCGGGATCGACATCGCCTGGATGGGGAACGGGTGGGTGATGCCCACACGCTCGAGGGCCTCGCAGATCTCGGGCAGTACGCCGAGGTCGGCGAAGGTCTTGCGGGGATCCTCAATGGGCTCGTCGTCGGTGACGATCTCCTCGGCCACCACGTCGGCAAGAGGGTCGTCGGCGATCAGGTCCACGTCGGACGTGGTGGGGGTCTCTTTGGTGGTCAGCGTATTTCCGTTCGTCAGGTCCCGGACCCGTCAGGACCCGGAGGCAGTTCGTTCCCGGCGGCGCTTCGAGCACGGGGCACTGCGGCAGAATGGCCGCGCGAACTCGGCGGCACCCATGCTGGCACCTCGCCAGGGCAGGGTACGCCGGTGGCGCGCCCAGTCAATCAGTCTAGCTAGGCTGACCGGCATGAGCGAAATCCCCATGCCGGCAGGCACCACCGGTGTTCCCGGGCAGACAGGCAACGATGCCCCCGGGGAAGGCGGTGCCACGGATCATCCCGACTATCGTGACGGGGTGGTGGACCTGCTCGGGGTCGTGGCCTATGGCGAGTTGGCGGCCTTCGGTCGGCTCGCCGAGGATGCCGCGTCGGCACCGAGCCTGCCCGACCAGGTGATGACCGCTGCCATGGCCACCCGACAGTTCCAACACTTCGAACGCGTCCGGGATCACCTGTGGACGTTCGATACGGACGTGATGGACGCGATGGAGCCTTTTCACCGGGCGTTCGACACCTATCACGCACAGGCGAAGGCCAAGAGCTGGCTCGAGGCGCTGGTGAGCACCTATGTGGGTGACGGCTTTGCTGCCGACTTCTATCGGGAGATCGCCGCCTATGTCGATCCCACCACCCGGGAACTCGTGCTTTCGGTGCTGACCGACGAACGGGAGACCGACTACATCGTCGGGCGCGTGCGCCAGGCCATCGCCGACGAACCGGCGATCGGAGGGCGGCTGGCACTGTGGGGACGCCGCCTGGTTGGGGAGGCCCTGACCCAGGCTCAGCGGGTGGCGGCCGACAGGCCGGCGCTCACGGGCCTGCTGAGCGGGGCGGTGGATCGCCCGGGGCTCGACCTTGCCGCGATCGGACGCATGCTGACGAGGCTGGTGGAGAACCACACGCTCCGCATGGAACGCCTGGGTCTGGCCAGCTGATCGGTCACGCGTCGAGAGACACCAGGTGTCGGCCGACCCAGTAGGGGTCGGGATTGCGCTTGATCTCATCCCCGATGACGACCGTGGGCGTGAGCAGGTCACCGCGGTTCACCTCGCGGACCCAGGTCTCGGCGGCGGGATCGGCCACGGCGTCGATCCAGAGCGCACGTTTGGCCACATTGCCGAGGGCAAGCCGCAGGCGAATGCTGAACACGTCGCCCGGGCGGAAATAGATAGCCACTTTGTCGGGGTGCTCGACCGCGTCGTCCCGGCGTGCACGTCGGGATGGGAAGAACAGCGGCGACACGATGAACACGGCTGGGAGGAGGACCCCGACCCAGACCATGCCGCTGGGGTCGCCGGTCATCGACTTCACCGCGAGATATCCGACGATGATGACGAGCAGGACACCGGCGAACGCCCAGCGGCGCACGAAGCGGGCCACGTCAGATGTCGCCGAAGCCCACCCGGCGGGTCTGCTCCTTGCCGAGATCGAGATAGGCGATCGTGGCGGCCCGCACCATCGTGGTGCCGCCCTTCGAGTCGGTCAGGGTGACCAGGCCGTCGGCCTCGAGCGCGCTCCGGTAGGCCTCGATGACCTCTGCGGCGGTCTCGTCGGTGTCGACGACGAGTTCACGATTGATGTGCTGAATGCCGACCTTGACTTCCACTGTTCCTCCTGTGC
>CAZEVN010000107.1:0-10365 GCA_964515145.1 uncultured Enemella sp. | reverse complement strand
GGATGCTCAAGCGGCTCAGCCGTCTCCCGAAGACCGCCCAGGCGGAGATCCGGCAGGCCGCGCAGGCCATCGCTGACGACGAGGCGAGCCGGATCCGGGCGGCCGGTGAGGCGTCCAGCAAGCAGTCGAGCGTGGTCGCCCAGTTCATCAAGTCCCGCCGAGACCGGGTGCCGGCGATCTCGGCCGGCGGGTCGAAGAAGACGGGACTGCCCAGTGGTGCGACCGCTGGGCAGATCTTCTTCGGCGCCGAGTTCGGCGGCCAGGGCCGGCCGACGACCCAGCAGTTCCGGCCGCACACCGGGACGACCGGCTACTTCTTCTACCCGACGCTGCGGGCCGACAGCGAGCGGATGGTCCAGCGCTGGCTGGGCGTCGTGAACGCGATCGAACGGGAGTGGACCGGTGGCTAGTGGTATGGCAGCGGCGCGGGCCCTGGTGGTGAAGTTCGTCGGCCAGGTCGATCCGTCGCTGGCGAAGTCGGTCGACAAGGTCACAGGGGGCCTCGGGAAGAGTGGGGGAGCCGCGAAGACTGCCGGGCAGAAGGTCCGGACCGGGCTCCGTGTGGGGATCGCCGCGGCCACCGTCGCCGCGGTGAAGTTCGGGAAGGACGCTGTCAACGCGTTCAAGTCGGCCGCCGGGGAGACCCTCGGCTACCAGCGAGTCCTGGGTGGCACCGCCGAAGAGGCCTCCCAGCTGAGGTTCGCGATCAAGATGAGCGGGGTCGACGCCGGCGTGGGATCGAAGGGGTTCACGCTGTTCAGCAAGACGCTCTCGAAAGCCGCCGAGACGGGCAAGGGCACCAAGGCGATGACGAAGCTCCTCGGCGAGGGGTTCACCGACGCCCAGGGGAAGCTCCTCCCGATGAACAAGATCCTGCCGGGCCTGATGGACAAGTTCCAGAAGATGCCCGCCGGGCCGGAGCGCACCGCCCTGGCGATGAAGCTGTTCGGGAAGAACGGGGCGGCGATGCTGCCGTTCCTGACCAAGGGTTCGTCCGGGCTCGCTGAGCTCAGCAAGAAGAGCGACGAGTATGGCCAGACGTTGTCGGGGAAGAACCTCGAGGCGATGAAGGAGAGCAGGGCTGCGCAGCGCGACTGGGGCGCGGCCGTCGAGGGGTTCAAGGTCCAGTTCGGGGCCCAGCTGCTCCCGATGATCACCAGCGGTGTGAAGCTCTTCACCTCGCAGCTGATCCCGACCCTCACCGGCGTCTCGGGGTTCCTGCGGGACAACGGGGACGCGGTCGGGATCGTGATCGGCGTCGTCGGTGGCCTGGTTGGGCTTGTCAAGACGGTGACCGCGATTACGCGGGCGTGGAGCGTCGTCCAGGGCGTCCTGAACGTGGTCATGTCGGCGAACCCGATCGCGCTGGTGGTGATCGCGATCGCTGCCCTGGTCGCTGGCCTGGTGTACGCCTACAACAACTGCAAGGAGTTCCGCGACGTCGTAGACACCGCGTTCACCGCGATCGCTGCGGCTGGGCGGTGGCTATGGAACAACGCCCTGCAGCCCGTCCTGAAGGGCATCGTGCAGGGCTTCGCGTGGGTAGTGGACGGGGTCGCCGGGTTCCTGGAGATGCTCGGCCAGGTGCCGGGGTTCGGATGGGCGAAGGACGCCGCGGCCGGGCTCCGCGGAGTCGCGAAGAACGCCCGGGACGCCGCGGACTCGATCGGGAAGATCCCGGATCCGAAGGTCGACACGGGCAAGAGCCAGGCCCAGGTCCAGAAGCTCGACGCACGGATCCGCGCGTTGAAGGACAAGAAGGTCAAGGCCGAGGCGACCGGCGACACCACCCAGGTGGACAAGCTCGCGAAGAAGATCCGGGACCTGAAGGGCAAGAAGGCCGAGATCGAGGCCAACGTCAAGAAGACCGGCGTCTCCACGATCAAGCTGAAGGACATCCCCAAGGGCGGCGGCCTGAGGATCTCCGCCTACGCCCGCGGCGGCATCACGAATGGGCTCGGCCAGCTGGTGAAGAGGTTCGCGAACGGCTCGGAGAACCACGTCGCGCAGATCGCCCAGGCAGGCGCCTATCGGCTGTGGGCCGAGCCGGAGACCGGAGGCGAGGCATACCTGCCGCTGGCCGCTTCCAAGCGGTCGAAGACGATCCCGATGTGGTGGGAGACCGGACGCCGGCTCGGCGTCGTCCCCTACGCGGACGGTGGGATCGACGGCGGCCGCGGCCTGGCCGCCGGTGACGACCTGGCTGCGGCGATCAGCAAGCTCGCCGACCGTGTCCTCAGCCGTGAGGACCTCATGGTGCTGCTCGACGCGCTTCGACGCGCCGCGCCCTCTCAGAAGACGGTGGTGAGGCTCTGATGACCACGCTCGCGATCGGCGCCATTGCGACGTCGCTTCTCACGGTGAAGCTTTCGATCACGGTCACCGATCCCGAGGCCGGGGAGACGATGACCGTCACCAGGCGGACGGGTGCGGCCTCACCGGTGGCCGTGATGGGTGCCAGCGATGTTGCCGCTGCGACGACGATCATCACCGATCCTGAGGCCCCATTGAATCGCGCCTCGCGCTGGACGGTGACCACTTCGAGTGGGGCCACGATCGAGTCCAACCCGGTCACCCTCGCCGCTGAGCTCGCCGCGATCTCGGACCCGATCGTCGGCGTCCTGGGCATGTGTGCCGTGGTCGATCGTGACGCGCTCAGCCGGGCCCAGCGCGCGACCATGCTCACGGTCGAAGGCGACCCCACACCCTGGGTTGTGTGGGACGTTCCGGTCGGCCGGACGATGCCGGTCCAGCTGCTCACCCTCACCCCGGACGCCGAGGCTGCGGTCGACCAGATCCTCAGCACCGGTGGCCCGGTCCTCCTGCGGTGCGTCTGCGGCAACCACTCGGATCGGTGGATCCAGCCGATCGGTGACGCGACGACCAGCGCCCGCGTCGTGGCGAAGGGGAGCAACCCGTCCAGGCTGTGGGACCTCGGGGACTGCGTCGTGTACCCGAACAACCCGCTGGCCGCGCAGAAGGCGAAGGGCTCAACCCTCGGCGACGTGTACGACTTCGTCTCGACCAAGACCCTGGGCGCCATCGCCGACACCTGGGACACCCTCGGCGCGATCGCGGAGGCCGACTTCTGATGAAGCTCGAGCTCACGTCGTTCCTGGCCGGCAAACCACTGGCCACGCTCCCGGTCGTGTCGGGCTCCTGGAAGCTGTCCGACGAGGCCGCCGTGGCCGTGCCCGGCACCATCGAGTTCAGCGTGCCGGCAACCGATGAGTGGGTGCCGACGACCCCAACGCATCCGCTCGCGAGCTACGGCCAGCGCGTCCGAGCACGGATCGACGGCACCACCTGGGCGTGGTTCCGGATGAATCGGCCCACGCGCGATGCCGACGTGATCCGGTGCACCGGCCAGGGACTCCTCCGTGAGGCCGAGCGTGCCCGCCTGCTGCTCTCCTGGCAGACCGTCGACGGCGACACCCGGGCGAGCGTCGCCAAGGCGCTGCTTGCCGGGATCCTGCCCGTGGTCATCTCGCCCGCGCTCGCCGATGAGGCGATGCCGATCACCCTGTGGGAGGAGGACCGGCTGGCCGCGTTCTTCGAGGTCCTGGAGACCTGGCCGGCGCGGGTCGAGATCCGGGATCAGGCCGTGTGGGTGTTGCCGGCATGGGACGACGCGACCCCCGGAGCCCCAGTCGGCGCGCTCGTCGACGGCGAGGGCGGAACGCTCATCGATCTCGCGCCGGCCGATGATGATGATGACCCGTACAACGGCTGCGTGGCGTCCACAGTGCCCGCCGAGGACGAGGCGGCCGTGGTCGCGTTCTGGGGCATGCCGGACGGCCCGATGGCCTGGGGTGGGCCGTACGGGCAGAACCCCCGGTTCTTCTCCTCGAGCCTGAACCCGACCGACCGGACCGCGCTCACCGCGATCGCGGAGAAGCTGACCCGCCGCGACGTCGGCGCCGGGCTCACCCTCACCTTCACCGCGGTGCCCGACCCCACGATGCGCCCGGGCGACGTCGTCACCGTCCGCTCCACCCGCCGCGGCGTCACCGGGCTCGGCCGGATCACCGCGGTGGAGCTCACCAGGGACGCGCTCACCGGATCGGTGGCGATGCTGCCGTGAACATGTGGAAGGCGCAGGTCAGGGTGCCGCCCGTCTCGCTGGTCGGAGAGGTTCGCCGGCAGGGTGAGCAGCAGAACCGGACGATCTCGTTCGGCCGTCACCTCTCGGCCGCCGTAGCGGGGGACTGGGTGCTGGTCCTCGAGGACCGGGGCCAGTGCTGGGCCGTCACGTTGGTCGGGACCGGGCCAACGGCCTACCCGTCGAACCCCGACATCGGCGGCGGCGGTGCCGGCAACACCCTGACCGTGCCGCCGAACTGGGCGGGCCACACGGTGCACGACAACAACTCGGGCAAGGACTGGTACGCGGACTACTGGTGGTTCGGCCACTGGGTCAACGCCACCCTCGGCTACGACCAGGTGCTGAGGGCGGTCGGGCTGTACACCGGGCTGGCCGGCATCGACATCACCGACGCGAAGCTGACGATCACCGCCGCCACGTCGAAGGCGACCACCACGGCCCAACTCGCGCTGTTCCTGCTGCCTGAAGACGAGCCCGCCACGACAGGGTTCATTGACCCGGCATCGGTCGTCCAGCTGGCTGCGATCGATGCGCCGGACCTTCCCACGGCCGCGGCCGGCGTGACGATCACCCTTCCGACGACCTGGACCGACCAGCTGACTGCCGGCACCGCCAACGGCCTCGGCCTGGTCGACGCGTCGACGTTCAGCAGCCCGCCGTCCATTCCCGTCCCGCCGTCCCTCGAGATCACCTACGCATAGGAGCCAATGATGAGCAGCCGATTCAGCCGCGCCGACAGCGCCGAGATCTGGAACCACCTCAACGCGCTGGACGACGACCTCACCGCGCTGGAAGGGATCCAGAACGGGCTGGTCGACAACGCCATCGAGAAGATCGTCCAGACCCTCACCGAGGCCGAACAGTTGATCGTGCGGACCAACATCGGGGCGGCGCTGCGCCCGCGCCTGTGGAAGGGCAAGCCGGCAGCGGACGTCACCTTGGCCGCGAGCAACTACAAGTCGATCCTGCCATCGACCGTCACCGAAGCGACCGGCGGCACCGGCACGCCGCTCCTCGGCCTGACCTGGGCCGGCGACACCTTCAAGCCGAACGTCGCCGGTTGGTACGACCTCACCTGGTGCGCCCGGTTCCCCGTGAACAGCACAGGTAACCGCGAGGCGAGCATCCGGAAGAACCCGGGAGTCACGACCTACAGCTCCACCGTGGCGCCCAGCACCGGCACCGACCTCAACACCGCCAACGGCCGGTCGCCCGACACGGTACCCGTCCTCACCTGTGTGTGGTCCGGCTGGCTGGCGACCACCGACGTGATCATGCTGATCGCCAGGTCGACCGACGCCACCACTCTCACTGCGGCGACCAGCCTCCTCACGGTGAAGCTCACCGGGACCGTGGCCTGATGCCGGACGCTCCTGACGGGATCTCGTGGATCGTGTGGCTGATCGCGATCATCGCCACGCCGCTGCTCGGCGCCGCGGCGTCGATCGGGGTCGCGCTGATCACCAGGCGGGACACCAAGCGGGAGCTCGGGGAGATCGGGCCAGCTGTCCAGGCGACCGTCGAGCAGGTGAAGAACACGCACGCGACGAACCTCCGCGTTGACGTCGACCAGGCGAAGGCGTCCGCGGCCGCTGCCGAGCGCCACGCCGCGAACGCGAACACGAACGCCCAACTGGCCAGCGAGTCATCAACTCGGACCGAGCGGCTGGTGAAGGACCTCGTCATCACGATGCGAGCGATGGAGCACGCGATCGATCGGCGCGACCGGCTCCACGCCGACGCGATGACCGGGATCGATGAAGACGTGCGGGCAGTCCGGGGTGACCTGGCCGAGCACCTGAACCAGGTGCCCCAGATCGTCGAGGACGCCTTCAACAGGCACGCGGCCGACTGCCCTGCTCGGCCGAACTAGGGAAGGGGAAACCAGTGAACGACGACGACCGCCCCGAGTGGGAAGACGACGAGATGCCGAATGAGCCACAGCCCGCAGAGCCTGACCAGGTGACCGACGAGGATCTGGCCGACTTCGAGGCCAACCACCCGGCCGACCCGGCCGAAGAAGGGACGGAGGGGCTCGCATGACGATCGCGATGGTGGTCAAGGTTGCCCGGCGACTCGCCGATGGGCCGTACGGCTACGGCCAGGACGACCGCTGGGGCGCTCTCGCCGACAACGGCGAACTCGGCCTGGCGGGGCTTTCCGCGCGCGGAGACGCCGACTGCGGGACCGCGGTCGGCATCTCCTGGTACCTCGGCGGGCTGATCCGCCGCAACCTGCTGATGGGCACCTGGTACTCCGGGAACGTCGCCGCCAAGGCCAAGGCCTCGGGCATGTTCTACCTGGTGAAGGTGGCGGGCTGGTCGCTGGCCAGGATCAACGCCACAGCCCGGGTAGGCGCCGGGCTGGTCGGTCCCGGGCACGTGATGATGCACATCGGCGGCGGGAAGTGGCTCAGCTTCGAGACCACCGAGAAGGGCACCAGCACCGGCGGCAAGGCCGGCGACCAGACCGGCCGGGAGGGCCGCATCCGCGACCTCTACCCTCGCTCGCGCGGCTGGACCTACCTCATCCAGCCCTACACCGTCGCCGAGCTCCTCACCCAGGCGATCACCGCCTACCGGGCAGGGAAGGACACCGAGACCTACCTCGAGCGGCTGGAGCAGCGGGCGCCGTGGGACGGGCCCCGCTGGGCGTGGTTCATGCGGACCTGGGCGAAGTGGGATCGCGGCGTCACGCTCAGCTTCGACGCCACCAAGCTCGCCGTGCCCAAGGACTGCCACGCCTACGTCGTACTCGGCGCCTCGATCGAGAAGATGGAGAGGCGCCTGGCCGTCGTCCTTCCCGGCCTGATCGCGAACCCTGCCTCGAAGGTGCTCGTCACCGGTGCGAAGAACCGGAACGGGAAGACCGAAGCCGGGTGGATGCGGGACTGGCTGCTCGCGCACGGCGTGGACGACTCGCACATCATCGTCGAGCAGGCCTCCAGCAACACCGTCGACAACGCGAAGAACTCCGTGCCGCTCCTGCTCGAGGGGGACCTGACCAGCTACACCCTGGTCAGCGACGCCTCCCACCTCAGACGCGCACAGATCCTGTTCCTCGCCGCGCGCGTTCAGCTGGAGACCCCGAAGAACCGGAAGCTGCCCATCCGGACGGCCGGGCTGCTCGCCTACGACGACTACAGCCCGAAGCCGATCAAGACCGCACTGCCGGTCAACGCCGCGTCCCGCGACCTGATCGCGGGCAACGTTCTGACCCTGCTGAAGTGAGGAGACCCGCATGAACCTGACCGCACCAACCAGCTTCACGGACGCGTTCGTGATCATCATCGCGGCCGCGGTGGCCCTGCTCGCCGCGTTCGCCAACCAGCCCTCCTGGACGGCCTCCCGGAAGCGGCTCACCGCCGGCATCCTCGCGGCGATCCTGGGCAGCATCTACGCGATCGCGACCGGGAAGATCCCGCTGGTCCCGGACGCGTTCGCGCAGGCCGTCGCGGGGATCGTCGTCGTGGTGGCCACCGTGTACGCGTTCAGCCAGGCGATCTACCAGGGCTTCAAGGGCTCGCTGTCCTGGCTCGAGGAGAAGACCGCGATCGGCGGCGGCACGAGCGACGACACGGCCGGCTGACGACGAGCGAGCGAACGAGGGCCCCAGCACTGCGGTGCTGGGGCCCTCTTGCATCCCCCGGTCTCTAGGCGGCGTGCCTGATCGCGTTCCTGAGCGCGGTCTGGTCGGTCCCGACGTACAGCTGAGTGGTGGCGATCGACGCGTGGCCGAGCAGCTTCCGGACGGCCTCGAGGTCGTGGCTCTCCACGTACACCTTCGTGGCGAAGCGCCTGCGGAGGCTGTGGGCCGTCCATCCGTTCAGTTCGCGAGAGATCAGGACGCCGGCCCAGTTGGCCGAGAGGTGACCCGTCGCCGACTTGGGCGACGTCGACGGGAATAGCCAGCCCGGACTTCGCGCGATGATCCTTTCGGCGAGGTCGTCGTGCAGCGGAACTGTCCGCTCCTTGGAGCCCTTGCCGTGCACGATGAGTGACCAGCCGGTGAGGTCTCGGACCAGGTCACGGGAGTGGATGGACACGATCTCGCGCCGGCGGAGGCCTTGTCGGGCGCCGAGTTCGACCATCAGCTGGACGCGTTCGTCCTGGCACCGCGCGTTGACGACTTCCTCGGGTGCTGGACGCGGCTCGACCCTGGGTCGGCTGATCGGTGGAAGCGCGGCCGCGGGGCTGCGGCGGATCCTCCCAGCCGCCGCAAGGTACCTGTAGAAGCTGCGCATCGTGGCTCGGACGCTGTACATGGTGAGGGTCTGGCCGCTCTGGGAAACGGATGACTGTCATGCCGCGTAGGCTATCCGCGATAGCTGGGATTCCGCTAGCTATTCCGGCAGAATCCTAGGCGACACGCTGAGTTAGCAGTTGACCTGCTAACAGAACAGCTACTAGGTTCCCCGGCATGGCTTCTACTGATACCGCCGTGGGGCGGAACGTCCGGGCGGAGATGGCCCGGCACCTGATGAGCCAGGCCGATGTCGCGAAGGTGCTGAAGCTCAGCCCAGCTGCGGTAGGGGCCCGGTTGAGGGGCGAGACGGATTTCAAGTTCGCCGAGCTCAAGGCGATCGCCGAGCACATGAAGGTGTCGGTGGCGCAGTTGGTGGGTGATGAGTGATGGCCCGCTTCACAAGGAAGAATCAAGGCGCGAGCCACTCCTACCAGCTGGACGGTGTCCGCATCCCCGGTGTCACCACGGTGATCGGGATCCTGGACAAGCCGGCCCTGGTCAACTGGGCCGCCCGGGAGTCCGCGATCTACGCCGACGAGAACTGGGAGAAGCTCGCTGGGATGCGGTCCGGCGATCGGATCGAGGCGATCACGAAGGCGCGTTTCCAGAAGAACCGGGCGGCGATCGTGAAGGGCAACCGGATCCATGCGCTCGGCGCACGGCTCGCGTCCGGGGAGACCGTGGACGTGGGTCCGGATCTCCAGCGGCAGGTGTCGGCGTACGCCCGGTTCCTGGACGAGTGGGAGCTCGAGGTAGTGGCCACCGAGACCCCGGTGTGCAACACGGAGTACTGCTACGGCGGCACGTTCGACCTGATCACCCGCTCCCCTCGGCTGGGCATGTCGTTGGCCGACATCAAGACCGGCTCTGGGGTCTACGACGAGGTAGGGCTCCAGCTGAACGCGTACGCCGACTGCGATCTGCGGCTGGTCGCTGAGGAGATCGTCGGGCCGCGGGGCGGGGTCAAGACCGCTTGGCACGAGGCGCCGATGATCGACACGGAGACGCTGTTCGTCGCGCACGTCCGGGAGGACGTGGTCGAGATGCGTCCGGTGCGTCGTGATCCGGCGATCACGGAGGCGTTCCTCCACATGCTGGAGATCTTCGAGACGTGGACGAAGCGGGTCGGCTGGGACTGGCGTGACGAGGAGTCCTACGACCCGCCGGTGGGGAAGTCGGTGTACGTCGAGGACGTGCCGCGCCGAGAGGTGGTGTCGGCATGACCGTCGAACGCTACGACCAGCCCAGCCGGATGCCGGCGATGCTCACGCCCGAGATCGACTCGTGGATCCAGCGGCTCGAGCCCGCGATCCGGCTGACCGAGCTCACCTACAGCAGCGAGCTCATCCCGCAGAGCTTCCGCGGCAAGAAGGGCGACGTCCTGGCCGCGTTCATCCGCTCGGCCGAACTCCACCTCTCACCATTCACCGGCGTCTCCCAGATGCACAGCATCAACGGGCGCGTCGGGATCTCGGCCGAGCTCATGCGCGCCCTGATCCTCCGCGCCGGCCACGACCTCCATATCGAGCGGTCAGACGCCCAGGGGTGCACGATCCGGGGCCGCCGCGCTGACTGGGACGAGTCGCGGTGGACGACCGTCACCTTCACCATCGACGACGCGGCTCGCGCCGGCCTGCTCGAGGACAAGCGGTCGCGAGACGGCAAGGTCACGCCGTCGCTGTACAAGAAGTGGCCGGCGGCGCTCCTCCTTGCCCGCGCGTCCACGATCCTCGCGCGGATGGTGTTCCCGGACGTGATCGCGGGTCTCCAGTCCCTCGAGGAGCTCCAGGACATGACCGAGCCCGGCGAGTGGGTGGAGCCCACCGCGCCGGCGCAGACGGCCCAGGTCTCCCGCCAGCGCACCGGCAATGGGGAAGCGGTGCCGGCGGGTGAGCCCGCGGCATGGGTGGCTCCGAGTGCCCCTGCTGCGGAGGCTCAGGCGGGGGCGGACGAGTCGGAGCAACATCCGGCCGCCCCCGCCTGAGCCTCCGCAGCAGGGGCACTCGGAGCCACCC